>JADFXB010000316.1 GCA_015233935.1 Magnetococcales bacterium
GAGCAGGGACGTATTCATGCCCAGGGAAGTTGGCAACACCTCTCCAGTCAGGCCAACCAATTGGCAACCAGCACTTAAGATTTTCTTCTGTTTGTCGATTCTTGGTTCAATTATGATCTTGAATCAGGTAAAATATATCCCAGTGGAACCCTGTTTCAGTTTTTGCAAGGGTTCTGGATAAATGCGATCCAAGATCTCACTGAATAATATGCAATCGTTATGCGAAGGAAGGATCTATGAACATGAAAACAATGCAATGGATGGGTATGCTGGTGGCTGGAATGGTTCTCTCTGGATGTTTTTATTCAGGCTCTTTGGTCGGGCCGGGTGACGTGGAAGGAACCACTCCCCCCAGATTGGTCGTTAATGCCAACAAAGAAATTGTTTGGGACAATCCGGGCAATTTCGGTCCTATCCCTGCCCATTTGAAGGCCTCTGGTGATCAAGTTTGTCGCTCTATTAATGGTAGCCGGGCTACCGGATACCATGCCAAAGCCATGAACGAAAATGGGCTTCCTTTCCCCAATGGCGGTTTTTATTGCGTGAAAGATTGATCCTGATTGGATAGAAGCACCCCCATGACCTCATGGGGGTGCCCTGCTTATGGAGGTCTTAATGACGGATAAAATGATAACTTTTAGGGAAACTTGTAATGCGCTCTTTTCCCAGGAGGAATCTTATGGCTGTCAACAACAGGCGGCCCAGGATCTGTTCCGCCTTTTAGCAGGTATCATCGAATATGATGATAACCAGCCCCAACTGGAACAAGCCAAGGATTGTTTCCTGCCTAGTGGCAAAGCCATCTCTTTGCAAGGGGCAGCCCGCTGTTTGTGGGAATTTGTCCGTACCAGTCGGTTTCTTCAAGGGGTGGAAGCGGCCTTGCGGGCAGCTCAACAACGATTTCCAGGCCAGAGAATTCGTTTGTTGGAGGCGGGGTGCGGTCCCTTTGCACTGCTGGCTTTACCCTTGGCATTAAAATTTGAGCCTTCCCAAGTTGGTTTTACTTTGCTGGATATTCACCCGCATTCTTTGGAAGCTGCCAAAACCATTGTTACGACCCTGGGGTTGCAGGATTATGTGGATGCTTATGTACAAGCTGATGCAACCACATGGACCTGCCCAGACCATTTGCGCCCCCATGTCATGGTTTCAGAAACCATGCAAAATGCCTTGAAAAAGGAACCCCAAGTGGCTATCACCCGCAACCTGGCACACCAATGTGTGCCGGGAGGATATTTTTTGCCAGAAAAGGTGCGGGTGGACTTTTGTTTATTATATTGGATTACCGACGAGGGGGAGGTGCCCTTTCAACGTACCCAACCCGTGGCCACTTTGTATGAACTACGACCTGATAATCCCCATGACCCCCTGCATGGGCAGTTCACCCTGCCCGATCCGTTACCAGAAAGGGTTCGTCCCGGTTTGTGTACCCACATTCAGGTGTTTGGTGATTATTGCTTGGAGGAAAATCAGTGTAGCCTTACCCTCCCCTTGAAGGTGAAAGGGCTGGAATTACAAGCGGGTGGGATCATTCACCATGAATACATCATGGGGGAGGTTCCTGGATTTCAGCTTACAGGAAGGTAATACCCATATTGGCCAAGGGCCAGAATCCCCTTTTTTCTATCTCTTGCAGGACTCGGCGGGCAAAGGTTTGATAGGTCGCCTGTTGGGCAATGGGGGTGGGATCGGGGCATTGGGTGGATTGCAGGCAGTTTCGTAATTCATGTGGGGTGCGAAACCACAGGCAGTGGTCATCCCAATGGGGGGGTTCCGACCAAGTGCGGCAGTCATAGACAATGGGAATGGAGCCGCAGGCCGCCACTTCCATGAGTCGTTCACTGTGCAAGTCAAACGGGTGACTCACCAGGGTAAATTTGGCCTGTTGATAAAGACGGGCCACCGCCTCACCACGGGGCAGATAGCCCTTGTAAAAGGGGGCTACCACCGGATCCTCTGCCCATTTACCGCCGCCATAGACCTCCACCGCCAACAGATCGGAAGCTTGGCACAGCCAGCGCACACATTGATCTCGTATGACATAATGCAGGTAGTACCAGAAGACGGCATGCTCAGAAAGACCGCTCTCTGCGGCCAGTTGGCCTGCCAGGGTGCGGGGAAAGGGCTGGCCTGCCTCCATGCGTTCCAGGAGAGTGCGATAGACCTTTTGACCTGCCGGGGTGTGAATGGTCTGGGCCAGGATACCCTTGTTAACGTAAGAGGAGCCGACAAAGACCACCTTGTTTTCCCTAGGCAGGGGAGGGGAGGCGGGTTTAAAAATAAGTTCATCGGCGCAAAATCCCTGCCGCAACAAGCCACCTTCAGGTGCTCTGGCTTGACGAAGGTAACCATCCAGTTCGCGGCTGAAGGAAAAGTTGATATCCCGTGGTCGCCAGGCAAACTCCTCTCCCCGACACAGTTGCCCAACCGGATCCTGCCACCAGATGACATTCACTGTTTGGGGATGGAACCAGTAGTTCAAATGCTGGCTGATGGAAAAGACCACATGGGGATGAAACTCCTGGAATAGATCCAGCCAGTTGAGGGTATCGTAACGTTCGCGGGTAAGGTCTTCAAACAGGGTGCGTACTTCACAGCCCAGGGATTGAAAGGCATGGGCCATGCCTTCGGCAAAAAAACGGGAGTCCAGATCGGCCCGTGAAGAGGGCAGCAAAACCCGTAACGGTCCACTAGCCAGCAGGGGTTTTTGTTGATAGCTGGTGATGTGCCGGATACCGATCTCTTGGCGGTGTTGCTGTACCGTGTGGATCATGGTGGCCAATTGACGTGCCCGTTGGCATTGTAGGGGATCGGCGGCATCAAAAATGACCTGACTGGGCAGGCGCAGAGGGGTTTGGTAGAAAAATTGATCCACCCCGTCCAGGGGAATGGGTATCAGGGAGGGGGGATCCCCTGCTTGCCTTTGGCCAAAGGCAAAACATAATTGCACGCCGTCGAAGCCGCAATGAATCTTTTCCCCCTTTACCGTGTGACGATGTTTGGCGCATTCCCGTGCCTCATGGATGTGGAGAAAGAGGCTGTCCAGGGGGGCAGGATCCAGGGCCAGGGGTTGCTGGGGCGT
>JADFXB010000317.1 GCA_015233935.1 Magnetococcales bacterium
TTGCCGAACAGGTTTGCCAAAACAGGCAGGCTGGTCGGAATGATGCCCTGAAAATAAAATCCCCCTTCATGGATTTCATTCCCAGACCTGGAAAAATGGGAAGGTATTCTTTACTTCCAAGAAGAAAATGTCCATGCTTCCTGAAAGTTTTTA
Source organism: Magnetococcales bacterium (assembly GCA_015233935.1). Classification (GTDB taxonomy): domain Bacteria; phylum Pseudomonadota; class Magnetococcia; order Magnetococcales; family JADFXB01; genus JADFXB01. The sequence continues at coordinate 154 of JADFXB010000317.1, forward strand.
CAAATTTTTACTGCATTAAAGTCAATCGCAACAGGTTGGACAAATGGGCCTTAGGTTTGGGAACACCACATTGTTGTTGCGGGCCGCCTTGGAAGTAATAGACACAGAAATTATAACTCCCCATGTCCAAGTTGACGGCGTGGAAGGGCTGGAAGTTTTGAAGCAATATCTCTGCCACTTCAAATAAGGTCAGAGGCTCCTCCAGAGAGTCGTAAATACCCACCCCTCCCATTCTGTCACGAAACAGAACCCGCCGGGGAACTTTGGGTTGATTTTCCAGGTTTTTGACCAGATTCCTCCCCATGCCAATCAATAGATGGGACTGAAAAACCGATAACTTTCGCTCTTCCACCTGCTGCACAAAGAGCCGGTAATCCTGTTGGGAGGTGGTCCATTGCAGGGTTCGCCCCGTCAAAGAAACATCCCCTGCATGTCGAATTTCCAACTGACCGTTGGCGGACACTGTCACCAACCCCTCCCATGGCTGTACCGCCGGATTGATCACCCGTCCCTGCACCGCAAAAAAGCCCACCGGATATTGAATATCCGAAGTATAGGCCGCTGTTACCTCCAGTTGATGCCCCCGTTGTGGCAGGGTATGGGGCAGACCGGTAAAGATCAATTCCGCTCCATGGGGCTGATTATGGCCATAATAAGCCAACAAGTGGGGATCCTGGGGGTGCGGCGGGAGGGCATTGGCTTTGGCAAAGGCGGGTATGGTTTTTTGCAAAAAATAGTGATAATCCCGATGAACCCCACCCTCTGGTGTAGACAACCATTCGGCAGGAGTGGTCCGAACCCGCTGCAAAAGAGATTGATGCAATTGAATCAAAGGGGGTTGGGGGATGGTATAAGGGCGTTCTGTCTTGGGAAGGCTTGCAAGAATATTTGCAAAATCATTGGGTTCTCCAATATCATTGGCCCAACCACTGGCCAAATATCCCGCCAGTAATACCCCAAACCAACGATTCCATTTCATGTCACTTTTCCCCCACTGCGAATACGGGCCATGATCTCCTCCCTCCCCTGACGAAGAATAGATTGACGATCCAAAGAGTTGAGAATCTCCTGAATGGTCTGCTTGGGACCGCCCTCACCCCAAGAGCGTCCCTGGGCAAAATAGCGTTGAGCTGCTTGACCAATTACCAAGGTGCCATAATAGGCCACCGCCCCCTGCGCACCGGCTGTCACCACACTGGATAACCCACCGCTGATACCCTTGAGAGCAGACGAAAGCAAATGGGTGCCCCAAACCGTGCCCATAAGCAGTGTCAATTGACCGGCAATCACCGCCAACAATCGCCCCGCTTCCACCATGGTGAGGGGCAGGCCATAGATACGTCCCAAATGGACAATTAAAGCCGCATCTGCTGCCAATACCGCCACCAAATCACTGACAGGCACCGGATTAAAAGCTGTTGCTACCCCTTTGCCAATGCAATAACCATGAATCACTTTGTTGGCCGCCTGTTGCCGATATTCAACAATCTTTTTAGCCACTTGATCGGAAACATCGCTGGCAAACAGGCTGGCATTCATGGCGGCCAGGGTCAAACCTTCCGCCTCAAGAATATCCCAAAGTTTATGTAGTAATTCGGCTACATCAGGGGAAGGACGGCGACGTATCTCCCGTTCTCTGCCATCCACACCCACTTCCACATAAATTTTTTCACCCGGCCTGGCAGAACAGACCACCAGGGGAGGGGGATTGGCAAGTCCGGTCAAACGCTGGCTTAGCGCACCCTGCAACTGCTCCAACTCCTTTTGGGTATAACGATCCGCTTTGTTCAACACCAAAATAACCGGTCGATTGATCCGGGTCAGAGCCGCCAGGGTGCGAAATTCACTCTCCGTAATATCCCCTTCAATGACAAACAGGATCATATCCCCACGATTGGCCGCCTGGCGGGCCAACTCTTCCCGCTCTTCACCATCCGGTTCATCCAGTCCAGGGGTGTCAATCAATACCACCCCTGCGGTGGCCACTTGTTGCCATACTTCCTTGTGCACCGAACGGGTCTCACCATGCAGAGGACTCACGGAGAAAGCATCCCGTCCCAACAAAGCATTGAGCAGAGCCGACTTACCCACGCTCACCCGCCCGCACACCACCACATGGATCTCCTGCTCATCCAGCCGACGCAGAAGCACAACCAACTCTTCAAACTCTTGGGACAATGAACGGCGAACACTCTCCGGTATCAGGCCATCTTCCACCAACTCCCGCAAACTTTGGCGCGCCATATCCAAATGGTTGTTACCCCGTTGGCCAGGTTCTGGAGAAGGGGGTGCCGTACTGTTAAAAACACGCCCCGCCTGTTCCTGTCCCCACTGCCACCCCTGCATCACCGCCTGACGAGATTTTTCCCCCAGAACCAGCAGGGCATTCAGGGCCTTCTGGCCACTGTGCCTATTCATTTTCCTGCCCCACTTTCCTCACCCTTTGCCCTTGCCCGTCATCAACTTTTCCGCGCCCGCTTCCAGCAATACCTTGATCAACCGTCCCATGCGGGCATCCAAATTTTCCGACAACTCCTTCTCAAAATAACGCATGGCTGGATGGGTCAATAAATCACCACGATTTTCCAAGGTTTTTATGACCGCCCGTCCCAGGGTGTCAAAGATCAACCCATAGGCCACAGCATGCATGGCACCTCCTGCCACGGTTCCCACTCCAGGAAAGGCCTTCAATAAATTTCCCCCAATGGCCAACAACATGGGTAAGGAACGCAAGGCCTGTTGATCGGTTTTTTTTAACAGTTCACTGGCACTGATTTCCTGAAAAGGCACTTCATAAACCTGACACAACTCCCGGACCATGCGCACCCCCAGATAGCCTTGCAATAAGACATCCAAACCAGGGGCCACCGCCGCCATGGCCGCCAGGACCGCCTGGCGGGAGTAATCCCCCACCACCTC
>JADFXB010000318.1 GCA_015233935.1 Magnetococcales bacterium
AGTTCAACCCCAGCCCCCAATTGCGAGTGGACGGCCTTGGCTGTTTGATCAAATCCAACCCTGCCGCCCACACCCTGCTGAATCTGCCCGATGACGATCAAGTGGTTCTAAGCAACTATCTCACCGCTGTGGAAGGCATCGATTGGCCCAACTATGTGCAGAACGGTGAAAGCATGCAGTTCACCACCCAACTGGGAGAACGCTATTTTCAGTTCACCCTTCTGGGGGTGCCGGAATTGATGGAAGCCCACCTCTACGGCATGGAAACTACCCAAACCGTGGAAGCCGAAAAAAAATTACAGATTCAACATCACTTTCTCCTGCAAATTGCCAACCACATGGGGGAAGGGGTCTATGCAATCGATCAACAAGGCAGGCTTACCTTTATCAACCAGGAGGCCCAACGCATGCTGGGCTACCAGGAGGATGAACTGCTGGGCAAACCCATTCACAATGTCATCCACTATCAGAATGCCCAGGGCGAACCCATTGCCCATGAATCCTGTCCCGTCCTGCAAACCATGCTCACCGGCCAAATCTACCGGGTGGTGGAAGATGTCTTCACCCATAGGGATGGTCGCTTAATTCCGGTGGCCTTCACCTCCTCCCCACTGCTGGAAGGAAACCAGGTTGTTGGCAGTGTCAACGTCTTTCAGGACATTACCCAACGCAAACAAATGGATCAAGAAATCCGCCAGGCCCGGGATCTGGCCCTGGAAGCCTCCCGCCTGAAATCGGAATTTTTGGCCAACATGAGCCATGAAATCCGTACCCCCATGAACGCCATCATCGGCATGACCGATCTGTTGCTGGATACCAAACTCAACAAAGATCAACGAGAATTGGCCACCACCGCCAGGGAGTCGGCCCACGCCTTGTTGACCATCATCAATGATATTTTAGACTTTTCCAAGATTGAAGCTGGCAAACTGGAGTTGGAATCCGCCGAATTCAGCCCCATTCGGGTGGTGGAAGGGGTGGCAGAACTGGTGGCTCCCCAGGCCCATAATAAAAGCCTGGATATCATCTGCGATGTCTCCCAACAAGTTCCTCCCATTCTCAAGGGCGATGCGGGACGCATCCGCCAGGTCTTATTAAACCTGGCTGGCAATGCGGTGAAATTTACCAAAAAAGGTGAAATTGTTTTGTCGGTCACCGTGGAAACCCGTACCGAAACCCATGTCATCTTGCGCTTTGCCGTGAGCGATACCGGTATCGGCGTTCCCAAATCGGCCCACCATCGTCTGTTTCAACCCTTCACCCAGGTAGACGGCTCTTCCAGCCGGGAATATGGTGGAACCGGTCTGGGACTCTCCATCTCCTCCCGACTGGTGGAAATGATGGGGGGTGAGATTGGTCTGGTCAGCAAAAAAAGCAAAGGCTCCACCTTCTGGTTCACCGTCCCCTTGCTCCTGGCATCCACCACGGAAGCCACCAAAGACTCCACCATCTTACCCCAATTGAAGGGATTGAAGGTTCTTCTTACCGTCAGCAACCAGACCAGCCAAACCATCCTGATGAACCACCTTATCAACTGGAATATGCGCTGCACCGCCGTGGAAAGCCAGGAAGAGGCCATGGCCATTCTGCGCCACGATGCCCACCGCATCCATCCCTTTCAGTTGGCCATCGTGGATGATTATCCCATTGCCCAGGAAGCCATGGAACTGGTGGCGCGCATACGCCAGGAACCCTCCCTGGCAGAGACCCGCGTTCTTTTGTTCACCGCTTCCAAAGAGGAAGGATATCTCAGCCAGGCCCAGGAAGCCGGGGTGAATGGTTATCTCTATAAACCCCTGCGGCAAGGCAATTTGTTGGAATGTATCGTCACCCTCTTCCAGGAGGGAGGGGATCACAACGAAAGCCCAACCGCCGACCAGCCCATTCTGCTGACCCCAGACACCACCTCCAAAACCATCTTGTTGGCCGAGGACAATCCGGTCAACCAGAAGGTGGCGCAAATGCAAATCCGTCGCTTGGGCCTTGCCGTTCACACCGTGGCCAACGGCAAAGAAGCCGTGGAACAGGCTGCCACCGGCAACTATGCCTTGATTCTCATGGACTGCCAAATGCCCCTGCTAAACGGCTTTGAAGCAAGCCAGGCCATTCGTCGGCAGGAGGGCACCACCCGTCATATTCCCATCATCGCCTTGACCGCCAATGCCATGAAAGGCGACCGGGAACGGTGTCTGGAAGCGGGAATGGATGATTATTTAAGCAAGCCAGTGGAATATCCCAAACTGGCCAGCAAACTGCGTCAATGGCTCAACCTGGCAGCCCCCACTCCCCAGACAGCAGCCCCCGTGATCGAACCTCCCTTTGATCTTTCCAACCTGCGTTCTTTGTTTGCTGGCAATATGAACGCGGTGGTAGAAGCACTGAAATCTTTCCTTGCCTCTTCCGCCCTGTTACAGCAGGAAATGAATGATCAAATCAACCGACAGGATCGCTCCGGCATCCGTCATACCATTCTGGCCATCCAGGAGGCCAGCCAACAACTGGAAGCCGATAACCTGGATGAACTTTGCCGCCAGTTGGATATCGTCTGCTCCGTGGGAGACTGGAAGCGGGCCAGGGTCATCCTGGACAAGTTGCAAGCCCAGTTGAACCGCCTTGAAACCTATGTACACACCTTGCCTTCAGGATAATCAACTATGGAACAACCAACCAGCAACCGGGATGAACGTCTTTATCACTGGCTCCGCATAACCGAAGGACAACCACCGGAATGGGTTGCCTCCTATGTGCAATCCCCCCAGGCTACCTGGAGTGTGGTCTTGGAGGATGGCCCGGATATCGACCGCCACCATTACACCGCCTTCCTGGAAGACCCCCAGGATTTACCCTTCTGGGCCTTTGCCCTGGCCAAAGCCTATCTGGATGACGTGGATGAATGGCCCCTGTATGCCATCACCGCTGAACTGGCACTGGACGCCTTTGAAGAACACGGCGACCCGGTTCTGGCCGTCCATCATGTTCTTTCTTCCGTCACCCCGGTGTGGCCGGATGTGCGGGTGGTCTATGCG
>JADFXB010000319.1 GCA_015233935.1 Magnetococcales bacterium
TTGATGCAGGATTCCAAGGCGTTGCGCAATCGCTCCTTGTTTGCCCAGATGGATATTGGCAAGGTGAAAAAGGTAGAGTTGCAACGCCCGGATTATGCCATGTCCTTTGCAAAGGGTGGGGAGGAAAAGTGGCGTTTGCAGACTCCGGTTGCCGACCGTGCCCATCCTCAGCGTTTTTCCTCCTGGCTGGAAATGTTGTTGATGGCCAACGCCACCGGCTTCAAGGCAGCCACTCCACCCGCCAAGCCCGATTGGCAGATCATCCTCAATGGTGGGGAGGCAGAGGGGCAGAAGGTGGTATTGTGGAAGGATAAAGAGGATATCCTGGCCAGTCGGCAGGGTGAGCCGGACGCCATGGTTCTGCCCAAATATTTGGCCAAGGATTTGGACAAGAGTGGCCTGGAGATGGTGGACTTGCGGGTGCTGGAGGGAGGTTCTCTGTCTCGCCTGCAGGCCACCTGGCAGGGAAAAACCATCGGGGTAGAGAAAAAAGAGAACAATTGGCCCTTGCCCGCCTGGAATTCGGTGGAGGAGAGTTTAACCCGTGATGGCGTGGAAGCCATGATGGGGGTGGGTGAACCTGCCAGTGTGGAGTTGGTATTGGAAGCAGCGGCAGGGGATGGCAAGTGGCAGATCAAGGGGTGGAAGGAGGGCAAGGATATGGTTCTTGCCGTGCCGGACCGTCCGGTGCGTATTCGCCTTTCCACCTTGCAGACCGAGGCATTGGAAAAATCGTTACAGGTTGTCTTCGCCCCACCGGAAGAGAAAAAAGCGGATAAAGGGGTGGTTGAACAGAAATGAACCAAACCCCGGTGGAATGCATGTTCCGCCGGGGTTTTGTTTTTGGAGTACCCCATGGACTATACCGAACTGTTTCGTCATTTGCAGGAAGCCAGCCTGTTTGATCTTTATCGCTTGAAGGTGGGCATCTCTTTGATGCTGGATCAACCGGAACGGTTGGATGCCATCAAATATCGTTTGCAGCCTGGTATGGCCATCACCTTTTTCAACGGGCGGGAAAACCGTTCCATGGAGGGGGTTGTGGAAGCGGTGCAGCGAACCAATGTGGATGTCTACTGCCCGGAGAGTAAGACACGTTGGACGGTGCCCATTTATGCGGTCAATCTGGATGGGGTGGACACCCAGATTCATACCCGTCCTGGGGAGCAGCGGTTGCAGAAAAATCAGTTGCGGGTGGGGGAGCAGGTGGGATTTCGGGATCGGGCGGGCAAGGAGGTGTATGGTAAAATCTTGCAATTGAACCAAAAAACCGCCACCATTCAATCCCATGGCGGTGGCAAATGGCGGGTTCCTTTCAGCATGCTCTTCAAGGTGATGGATGGCCATGGGGCACCCTATGCGGCAGATGTCATTCAGGGCGAGTTGTTGTTGGAATAAAGGCAGGAGGAGACAGGGTGAACAGGGGGCTGGCAGTCTGTTGGATGATTGGGATACTGACGGGAAACCTGTTGGCAGGGGAAGAATCCCCCCGCCGGTCAGCTCCGCCCCAAAACCTGAAACGCTCTTCAGAAGAGATCAAGCTTTTGCGCTGTTTTGATCCCGTCACCAAACATGTGGCCCTGCGGGGACGTTGCGAAGGGCGGGAAGTGCCTTTGTGGATCCTGTTGGGGGAGCGTTGGGTGCGCATCGACGCCAACCATTTTTGAACCATACCTTTTGGTAAACAGGGGAGAAAACAGGGTGGAGGAAGAGGAGCAATCCCAGCTTGACCATCGCAGCAGTCAGCGTATTTCCCTGCAACAGCCGGTAGTGGTCAAGTTGGATAGTGGTCTGGTGGTGCGTGGCAAGACGGTCAACGTCTCCAAGGGGGGATTTTTTGTGGTGGACCCCGACACGGCACCCATGATCTTCAAGGGGGAAAAAGGGTCGATCACCCTCACCCATGAAGAGGAAAGCCATACCTTCCCCTGTATGGTGGCCTGGACCCGTGACGATGGTTTTGGCATCACCGTTCTGGAAGACAAACGTAAATTTACCCGCTTGGTCAGAGATTTGGTGCGTTGGAAGCTGGATCAGCGTCTTTCCCGGTTAAACCATATGCGCCAGGAAGTGGACCAAATCATGGGATTTGGCACCCTCTATCGGTTTGCCAAATGGGTGTCGGTGGTGGTCTCTTTGTCGGTTCTGGTGGTGGCTGGGGTGATTTATTCCTATTTTGGTGAAGGCCTGGCCGTGATGCCTATTCACCACATGGGACGCATGGAAGAAAGTGTGCAGATCAAAGAGTATCCCTTCTCCTACACCAAATCCCTCTCCCTCTTGTTGCCCGGTCAGACCATCTTTATCCACGGCAAGGTGGAATGGTTGGACTGGCTGGTGGTCTCTCGGGAAGATCAACCGGAAATATTGGGTTATATCCCAGCCTCTACTTCCATAACCCGCCTGCTTCAGCAGGTGGATACCCCCTTGCTCCTTCCCATGGAAGAAAAAAGCAAACCGGCCCATAAAAGCAGCAAACAACCTCCTGCCCAGCCGGAAGTTGGGGAAGAATGGTATCATCCATCGGGGATCACTTTTGTCTGGATACCGTCGGGTATGGGGTTTATGGGGCAGGGGACGTTGGAAAAAGAGGAGTTGCAGGCCCGTTATGGTCCCGCATTGGTGGAGTACCTCTACAGCGACGAAACCCCGGTTTTTCTTTCCATGCCAGGTTTCTGGATGGGAAAACATGAGGTGACCGAGGCCCAGTATCGCCGTTTTATTCGGGAGAGTGGTTACATCAGCCGTTCTGAATTGGCCGGGGGGTGTCAGACCCTGGTGGATGAAGAGTGGAGTATGGGGAGCGGGGTCCATTGGCGCAAAACCGGCTTGAATTCTGGTCCCGACTATCCGGTTGTTTGTGTGGATTTATTGGATATTGAAGAATTTATAAAATGGCTCAACCAGCAGGCGCAAGGGGTTGCCTTTACCCTGCCCAGCGAATATCAATGGGAATATGCCTCCCGCCGTAACAAACAAGAGACCCCTTATTATTGGCAGGGCGGGACGGATG
>JADFXB010000031.1 GCA_015233935.1 Magnetococcales bacterium
AGTCAGGACAAGCGTCTGGAGATGCTGTGGCGTCACACTGTCACGGTGGCCAAGTCTGCCGAGTTCATCGCTACATGGTTGAATGCGTCAATTTCACCTGAAGATGCTTACATGGCGGGACTTTTTCACGATTGTGCCATTCCAGTGCTAATCAAAAAGTTCCAGATTGCCGATACCTATTTTGGTGGGGGCAGTCCGGCGGGTGAACTTATCCGGCGGGAAGAGGCGGCATGCGGCACCAACCATGCCCTGGTGGGAGGCATCATGGCCAAAAGCTGGGGAATGACCAGGGAGATCAGTCAGTCCATCAAGTACCACCATGTGACCTCCCTCAAGGAGATTGATGACGATGCTTGCCATTCCATGTGGTTTATTGTGCGGGTGGCCGATTTTGTTGCAGAGCGTGTATTTTGGGGTGGTGGTTTGGATAATTACGAGTATTTGTTCAATAAACTTGATACCTCGTCAGGTTATTTGAATTCCATGCAGATCGACCAGTACACGCTGGAAAAGATAGGGGTGTCTGGCCAAATGTTGAATGAGTTAATCAACGACATGAATGATTTCATCACCCTGGACGATGCAGACCTGTAAAAATTGCGAAACAGATGAACACTTTGGCGGGAAAGGGGTATGACAATGAGCACGGACGGTAATCCCAAATCCAAGTTGGTTTTCTCGCAACTGGCGGAAGAAGCCGACGGGCTCGGCAAGCGTATCGAGAAATATGTGCAGATGGAAAGGGATTTGCAAACCCTCCCCCTGCCACGGGATGACTTCGCCCAGCAATTGGCCCAGTGGGTGGATCTGGAAGCAGAGCGTTATATTCCCATGTTGGCGCAAGAGGTGAGTCCTCTGGTGGAGCAGCCCTACTTTGATCCGGCGAAAGCAGAAATCCATCTGCTGGCAAAAGACGAAAATGGTCAGATTGATGTGGATCGGATGCAGGCGATGGTTGCCTATCTCTTCCGGGATCAGCTCAAGGAGGCCATGCAGCAGGCGGTGGCTGGCTTGAAGTGGCCAAGGAAGGTGGGGCCGCCCAGAATGAGGCGGGATCAGATGATTGCCAGTATTCATGCCAAACTGGAAAGCCTGCAAAGCCGTGAAGGGGAGTTGATGGCGGTTGCCCGTGACCTGTTGCGCAAACTGGAGAAAGATCGGGATTCTGCAGAGATGCCCAAGCCATTGGAAATGGCCAAACCCATGACCAACCAGGAAAGCCGTGTGGTCACTCCTGTTATTGAGGCAATGCCAGAGGATAGTGATTTGACGGACGAAGAAAAAATATTGCTCGAAAGTTTGCAAGGTGATAGGGTGGTGGAGTTGCCGGGACTTCGTAAAACGGGTACAGGCTGATGGCTGGATGAATTGAGATGGTCGATCATGAGGGACTGAGGGGATGATTGGACCAAAAATAGTGCAGGACATTCCGTAATTTTTGCTAAAACTTGAGATTGGTCTCAGTCAGAAGAAATTTGGCGGCGTGTCCGTTGACAAGGTTATTGGCTACTTTTGGGGGTGAAACATGATCGATCAAGCTGTAATGCTTAAGGTGGAAGCCGCAACGCAGGCAGCGCAATTGCCCGCCTTGAGCGGCAAGACGTTTACGGTGGCCAAAACGGTGACCGCTGGTGATGGTCTCAGCAAATGGCTGGTTTTGATGCCCCAGGGTGGTGGCAAGGCTGTGGCCGATGGGGTGGTGGTGCTGAAGGTGGAAGGTGGCAAAAACGTGCTGGGCAGTCTGGTTGGTCAGACTTTTACCGTTGGCAAGGCCCCTATCGTGGGTCAGGGGGTTGGCAAATGGCTGGTGTTGCAGCCTCAGACGGCCACGGGAGCAGCCGGGTTCAAGGGCATTCTGAGTGGCACCGGTGTCGCTGGCAAGGCCGGGGCGACAACACAGTTTGTTAATGGTTTGGTTGCAGCACCACCAGTGGATCCAGGTTTGGCCATGGCCCTCAAGGCGGCGGAAGTCGAATTGCCGGAAGTAGCAGCGGCTGCCAAGGGTGCGGCGGGCAAAGCTGCCGCAGCCAAGGGAGCAGCGGTTGCAGCCAAGGGTGGCGGCGCGGCCATTGCCAAAGGTGGGGCTGTGGCAGGCGGTGCGGCAGTTGGTGTGGCTGGCAAGAGTGCCGCCAGTGGTACCATTTGGTCCGGCACCGGCACCAGTCTGGGCTTGGGTCTGGGGCTGGGTGCATGGGGACCGGCAATTTTGGTGGGAGCACTTGCTGCCGTTGGCGTGGGTGTCTACAGCTATCTCAAGAACCGTGATGCGGACGATACTGTGGGCGAACTGCATGATGCGGTGAGCTGAGGTGCCAGCCATGTCAGGACTCCATACCAACCGGAAGATTGGTGCTAGGGCACGTTTCATGGCACTGATCAGCTATCTCAGTGTGTTGTGCTTGATTCCGTTGATTCTCGATGAACAGGATGCCTATGTGCGGTTTCACTCCCGGCAAGGGCTGGTTCTCTGGATTTGGGGTGTTTTGGCCATTTTCAGTATAAACGTGCCAGGAATCGGAGGTTTTCTGTTCAGTATTTCGTTTGTCTTCATCACGGTGTCGAGTTTGATTGGCATCGCATCTGTGTTGCTTGCCAGGAGTTGGCGGTTGCCAATTTTGGGGCGCATCGCTGATACATTGTGAAGTCGTCCAGGGGGAGTTTGAACATGCCAGGTGAGGTGCGGGAGGGCCATCGCAACACGCTTTACTTGTTGTCTGCGGTGTCGATGATCTTCATGACGCTGACCCTGGCTGTTCAACCCCTCTATCTTAGCGAACAACTGGGGTTGGGGCGGGAAAATGCTGGTTTTGTCAATGCCAACATTCAGGTGCTCACCGAAATATTGGACCTGCTGTTCATTGGTTATCTGGGTTATCTTTCTGATCGTTTTGGTCGCACCCCGCTGATTGTTGTCGGCTTTTTGGTTTCTGCCGTCACGGCCACCATGGCCGCCTTCAGTGTGGAATTGGGTGAGATTGTTGGTATTGGTGGTTTGGCATTTTTTTATGTGACTCGTGCAGTCTCTTCGTTGGGGGCAACAGCGGTGCTGCCCCAGTTGGCCACCCTAAGCGGCGATTTTTCCAATCGGGAGGAGCGGCCAACCCTGGTTGCCAACACCGGCTTCATGATGGCTTTCGGGGCCACGCTGGTCTATGCCGTGCTGATGCAGATACCTCAGGAAGTGGGAGTGTTGTCTGTCATGCTGTTGACCGGTGCCGTCGCTTTGGTTGGTGCCTGGTTGGCGAAAAACTTTTTGGTGGATGTGGCTCCCCGCCTTGCCGGTAATCCCAGCGTGTCTGCCCGTCGGCAGGGAGCTGGAGCCATGCGGCGGTTGTTGGTGATGGTCAAACGGGAAAAGGGGTTGGTTCTCAGCTTTGCCACTGCCTTCATATCTCGTAACGACATGGTGCTGGTTGGTTTGTTCCTGATGACCTGGTCGATCTATTTTGCCGAACTGCTGGGCATGGAACCAGTTCAGGCCGCCTCCCGTGCCGGCCTGACCATCGGTTTTATCGGTCTGGTGGTGCTGGTTTCCATCCCGATCTGGGGGCGGATAATCGCACGCATCGGGCGGGTGCCTGCCATCGTCCTGGGGTTGGCTTTGTCGGGTTTGGGCTTTTGTGGCATAGGTTTGATTGTTAATCCGTTCGGCGTATGGATGTTGTTGCCATCCTTGCTGTTGGGCTTTGGCCAAGCTGGTGCCCTGCTGGCTCCGCAAGTGCTGACCATGGATCTTGCACCGGAAGAGATGCGAGGCACAGTTCTTGGTGCCTTTAATACTGTTGGTTGTCTGGGGGTGATCCTTTTTTTGCAGGCTGGTGGTTTGCTCTTTGACTGGTTTGGACCCCACATGCCATTCGTTCTGCTTGGCATAGCCAATCTGTTGCTTATGGCGTATGGGTTGGCTATCATGAACGAGGCATCTGCAGAAGATTCTCCGCAAACCGCTAAAGTTGGCGCGAATATAGAGGATTTCTGATTTACAGACCCCGTTATCAGCATCGTATATGTGTAACTGTTGAATAGTTTGGAGGAAAGTGGGCAATGCCTAACATTATTTTTGGCTTGGTGGCCATCGCCCTGGGATTATGGGGTCTTACGGCTTGGTGGTATTCGGTGTCCGAGGCGTTAAGGGGGTTGATGCCCATTATCCTGGTGCTGGTCGGGCTGGTAGCGTTGGGGGCGGGTATTACCTCCATGCGCGAAACCAAGCGTCCCATGCAATCAGACATGAACGAATCCACCGCCGACAGAGACGAGTAATGAAATGGCTGCCAACGAAGGGATCTATTGCGCCCGAGATTTACGCAAATACCTGATCGGTGCGGCCATCCTGGGTACGGTGGTCCTGGTCGGCACTTGGTGGTACATGAAGTACTACGCCAAAATCGGGCCTTACGCTGCACAGGTGGCTGCCCCTGGGATCACGGGTGTACCGACCACCACGCCTGTGGTGGGATATCCTGGTGTCAACCGGGTTACCCCATGGGTACAGCCGGTAGCCGCCTTTGTACCGGGTGATTTGGCTGCACCAACGAGTCCTTTCGTTGCGGTTGCCAAGGCAGTAAAGCGGAGCGTGGTCAATGTCAGTGCCATTCGGCAGACCACACCCAACGCTATAATTAACCCTGGTGCTCCTGCCTCCCCTCCCGCCGTGGGTGTTCCTCCCCCCGCCATGGCCTCTGCCCCACCCGCACCGACCACACCGTCAACCGACGGCGGTGATGCCCGTTATGCTCGTCCAGGCATGGGGGCAGCGTTGGAGAGTGTCGGCTCCGGTATCATTGTGACGCGTGACGGGTATATCCTGACCAACTACCACGTGGTGGACCAGAGTGTGGAGATCTACGTTACCGCCTTTGGCAGCAATGGCATGGTCAGTCGGCATGCTGCGGACGTGGTGCAGCGGGATGAAACCCGCGATCTTGCTTTATTGAAAATTACTCCAGAGTGGCCGTTGCAACCCTCCGTTATAGGTGACGAACGTACAGTTCAGGTTGGAACACCGGTGATTGCCATTGGTACTCCCTTTGGTTTGGATCAAACCGTGAGTCAGGGCATCATATCCGGCAAAAACCGGGTGATGACCATTGAGGGAATCACCCACAAGGGGTTGTTGCAAACCGATGCCGCCATCAATCAGGGCAATTCGGGCGGTCCATTGGTGGATGTCAACGGAAACGTGGTGGGCGTCAATACTGCCATCTATACCCCCACCGGGGCCTTTGCCGGGGTGAGTTTCGCTATTCCCGCCAGCAGTGCACGGGAATTTTTGCGTCGTGCCATGCCGGTGATGGAAGAGACCATGGATATGTTGCCCAATGGCAGTAGTTATGGGCTAAATGCTGCTGCCACCAATCGGGTGCCACCACCCATCTATGCCAATTCAGTCATACCCCACGAAAATCGTGGTGAATGTCAGCAATGCCATCAAATTTTGCCTGTCCCAGGACAGGCCGGCGGTCGGATGGTTAATCAGCCAATCGTTGGTTATGGTCAGGGATTTGCCGTCACCCCTGGTGGTGCAATGGCACTGAATGTGGGGCAACCCGGTGCCTCCCCCTCCCCCTCTTCCTTTGCTGCCGTCGGTTTGATGGCTGAACAGGTGGGGCTTGATACCCAATCCTTGACGCCGGAAATCCTCCAGCAGATTACCTATCCCTATCGTGAAGGAGTGCTGGTGCGGTACGTGCGGGATGGCTCTCTGGCAGCCCAGTCTGGACTGATGGCTGGCGATATTTTGTATAAACTGGACGGTCGCTGGGTTAAATCGCCGGAAGATTTGGCCAGTCAGTTGGCCATGGTCAATCCGGGTGAAGAGGGCAAAAATGTTCGCCTTACCATGATCCGCAATGGTCGCCAGCAGGAGGTCAAGCTTCTCATCCAGCCCGCTGTCAAGGGTGCTCCTCCGGTGGCGGCATGGAATGGCGGCGTGGCCAATCCGGGCGTGATGCCCCCCACCCAAATGGCCCCCCCCCCCATGATGCCTATGCCCAACCCTAAAGGTCAAGCCAAAGGGGCGGGCAAGATGAAGACCGAATTTGAGTGGTTGGGTATGGAAATGACCCCCAATAATCCCATGCCTGGTGCCAACCAAGGTCCCATGAAACGGGGGGCCGTGGTTAAGGAGGTGGGGGCACGCTCTGCTGCGGAGACCGCAGGCATCCAGGCCAATGACCTTATTCTGTCCATCAACCGCATGCCGGTGCCCAACGCCGGGGCGTTGGATCAGGCGATTCGCAGCAGCGATCTCAACCAGGGAATACTGGTAGAGTTGGAACGGGATAACCGTCGTATGTATACCACGTTGCAATGAAACCGAAAGATACAATACTGCCTGATGGGCCAGTTGTCAGGGTGGGGGATCCGACTGTCGCCACCCCGTTCCATCTGACCGTCAATCCTGGATTTGGGAGAATGACGTTGACCGTTGAATTACAAACAACTGATCAAGAGCCTTCTCCAGATGCGGACGAGGCGCAACCCGTTGTTGGCAACAACAATGCCTTTCCAACTGAGTTGCTGGAGCAGATCCGCAAGCGTCGTCTGGGGGCGGTGGCTTCTACTGGCGAAACCGAATCACGGGACGGTTATGACATTTGGGCCGCCAAGGCGGACAATAAAATATTGGCTGTAAATCCCTGGCAAGAACGTCATGCCAAGGTGCCGGAGTTGACGGCTACACCGGAGCAAGAATTGGTCAATGAGGTGGGGGGCGGACAAAGGGTTGTTATCACCATCCAAAATCCTGAATCCGAGACACGAATGGTCCCGACCGTGATTTACGATGGCGACGGGAGCGGGGAGGACGGGGAACAGCCCATCGAAGATGCCATCCCTGAAGCAGATGCCGTGCAGGAAGATAAAGAGGTAGACGCCACCCTGCCCATTGGAACCAACTGTGAGGAAGAGCTTGAGGAAGCAGAGATTTCTGATGATGGAGAATTGGTCCAATCGTTGGAAGAATCCGACCAATCCTTCGCCGAACGGTTGAAGGCCGATGTTCTCCAGAAATTAGGCGTCGAGGCGGGTGAGGACGGGGTTATCATGATGATTACCGAAACCCCTTTTGATGCGGTTGCTGACCAGATTGAGGCCATGGTTGAGCAAGAGGAAAACCTTGCCGAGAAGGAACAGGAACAGGGATGGAGTAAGTTTGAGGATGCTTCAGACCAGATGGTTGAAGATCATGCCGTAACCCTTTCTGCCGACGTGGAAGCTGGTGGGGAGGTTTTGGTGGATGAAGTCAATAACAGTTCCCCTGATTTGCCAGCCAAACCTGCAACCATTGCTTTGTCCATGAGCAATGCCTTTCATAAAATTGAAAACTTGCCTACGCAAAAAAATCCACAGGCGGCGGCAATTGCCGGTGAGTTATCGGATTTGTTGCGGGAGATGCAGCCCCAAAAAAAAATAAGTGAACGGTTGATTGAAAGTATTGGTGAGACTCCAACGGTTGGCCCAACGACGGTTCCAGTGGGTACAAAGGCTTTAGCTTCAATGCGCACTCCAACGCCAACTCTGGCTCCCACACCAATAATGCGGACGCCGGTACCTGTGGCTGTTGTCCCTCATATCCAATCTGCCCGAGCTGAATCGCTGCGGAAAAGTGTTCCGGTAGAACCACTGGGGGCTGGGGTGGTCAACTTGCTGGGCGATGCAGTTGGTGGGGTGGCCGGTCTGTTCGGATTTAAAAAAAAAGCAAGCTCCAAAAAGATTGGTAAGAAGTCCGTTGCATCTGCCCAGGGTGTACCCGTCCAATCTGTTGCCCTTCCTCGGCAAAAAGTGATGGTGGAACCACTTGGGGCGGGTGTGGTCAACATGCTTGGTGACGCTGTGGGTGGGGTTGCCAGAAGTGGTCAGAAGGCAGTTAACCTTGTTACATGCAACAGAGCCACTGGAGCAGGTGACAAAAAAGGCTCTCCTTATGTCCAGGTAACCAAACAAGCGATTGCCCGAAGCGGTGCTGCGGTTACCGGCGGTTTGCAGGCCGTTGCCAATGGTCTAGGACTGGTGGTTAAAGGCGGCGTGACCATGGTAACTGGAACTCTGGGGTGTCTCACCGGAGCTGTAGTGTGCATTGGTCGGTCGGTGGTCGGTGGTTTTCATCCCAACCGGACAGAAACAAAAATATCCCGCATTACTGAGTCATTGAACACAGCCGCAGGTGATCGCACATGACAAACAAGAGTGGTCAGCAATTGTTGTTGGGTATTGATCTGGGTACTGCCAGAACCGCCATCATGTCCAACCGTGGGGTGAAGACCATGGTGAGTTCGGTGGTTGGCTATCCCAAAGACATTATCGGAGTCAAGATTCTCAACCGCACTCAGGTTATTGGCAGTGAGGCGATTCAGAAGCGCACCTATTTGGACCTCTACTATCCTCTGGAAGATGGTGTGCTCAAAGAAGCCAGCGAAAAAGATTTGTTGGCAGCCAGGGAATTGATCAAGCATGCCATCTCCCTGGCGAATCCACAGGAGGGAGACCAGTTGTGTGGCATCCTGGGTGTGCCGGCCCGTGCTTCGGTGGCCAATAAGGGATTGCTGCTGAAAATTGCCAAGGAAATGTTGGACATATCCATGGTTGTTTCTGAACCGTTCATGGTTGCATATGGCCTTGGTCGATTGAACAACGCCCTGATTATCGATATTGGTGCTGGCACCATCGACATTTGTGCCATGAAGGGAACGGTTCCCGGCAGCGATGATCAGTTTACCATCCTAAAGGGTGGTAATTATATTGATGAGTTGTTGCAGAATGTCATCTCCGAACGTTATCCTGAAGTGCAGATGACCCGTTATCTGGCCTGCTCACTGAAAGAAAAGCACGCTTTTGTGGGAACTCCTACAGAAAAAGTGATTGTCCCCCTGCGTGCAGGTGGCAAACCGGCCATGTACGATATCACCCAGGAAATCCGTCTAACCTGTGAAACCATTGTGGGGGATATTGTTGAGAAGCTGCAGCATTTGGTTATGGTTTTTGACCCGGAACAGCAGGAAGAGGCGTTACGCAATATTTGGTTAGCTGGCGGTGGCTCCAATATCAAAGGGTTGGCAAACATGATCATGGAGCGTATGAAAGACTATGGCGAAGTGCGTGTGTCGTGCGTGGAAGACCCGGATTATGCCGGTTGCGCGGGAGCCCTTCGTTTGGCATCCGAACTACCGCCTGATTACTGGGGGCAGGTTGGGGACAAAATTGGGGTTTAATGGGGTGGTTTAAGCAGTCTGCGGACTTTTCTAAGGAGAAGATAAATGACGACAGAAAGCGTTGTTGAAGGGGATTCCAAAATCTCCTCAAAGGTGATGGCGGCGATGAGTTATTTGGGTATTCTCAGCCTGGTGCCCCTGGTCATGAATCGGAATGACGAGTATGTGCGCTTCCATGCCCGTCAAGGAGTGATCCTCTGGATGTGGGAGGTTTTGGCCATTTATACACTGTTGTTGCCTGCCTTTGGAAAAATGTTTTTCAAATTTTCCAGTTTTCTCTGCGTGGTTCTCTCAATCGTGGGGTTGGTGGCCGTCTTGCTGGGGCGTGCCTGGAAGTTTCCACTGATTGGTGATTGGGCCGAAAAACTGTGAAACCGGCAGCCTTTGACACGGTGTTGTGGGGCATGGGAGATCTGGTGTGGCAAGGTTGGTAGCATCCCTGATCCTGGCGATTTTGTTGCTTATTTTCGCCTCGCAGAACATGCACGCCGTGTCGGTGAGGCTGGTGTTCGGTTCTCCCGTGGAATTACCGATGATCATGGTGATTTCAGGGGCCTTTGTTGCCGGGTTTGCTGTCGCCACTTTTGTTCACATCGTACAGGCGGCCCGTCGGAAGAAGTCTGACACGGACGACGAAGATTTCTAGGAATGGGTTAAGCGGAAATGCGTTATTTTAAATGCATGGCATGCAACGAGATGATCGGCTGGATCGGTCTAGTAGTTAATTTTGCCATGTCCGGTCTGAAGCTGTTTGTCGGCGGCATTTCCGGTTCCCATGCCCTGGTGGTGGATGGTCTCTATTCGGCCAAGGATGTGGTGACCTCCGGCCTCATTGTCATCGGGCTTAAATTATCCAAACAACCCATTGACAAGGAGCACCCTTTCGGTCACGGCAAGGTTGAATTTTTAATCTCTCTGGTCATCAGCCTGCTCCTGGTGTTGGTTGTCATGCTGTTGTTCTATCTGGCTACCGACAAGCTGATCACCGGCAACCACCAGGCTCCTCACTTGATTGCCCTATGGACGGCTGTTTTGTCGGTGGTTATCAATCTGTTTATGCAATCCTATGCCCACTGTGTGGCGGTGGAGATCAACAGTCCGATTGTTGAAACCCTTTCCAAGCATCACCATTCGGATGGGGTCTCCTCCATGGCTGTGGCTGTGGGTATTATTGGTTCCCACTATCTGGCCATGCCCTGGCTGGATTCGGTGGTGGCCATTGGTGAGACCCTGGACCTACTGATTCTCGGTGGCAAAATTTTTTGGGAGGCTTTTCACGGCTTGATGGACTCCTCTGCACCCGATGAGATCAACCGGCAAATTGAGAGCGAAGCCATGACCGTGGCGGGAGTTAAGGAAATTCGCTCCTTGCGTACCCGGCGGGTGGGGCAGGAAATTTGGATCGACCTGGTGATTGGTATTGATCCTGATGCCAATATTTTGGCTGGCAAGTTTATCGCCCGCCGGGTGGAAGAGGCACTGGCCACTGCCATTCACCATGTGGGGGACATCAGCGTCCACTTTCGGTCTGTTGCTGGTTCTGTGCCTGAGTTTGATGTCATTCGGCCACTAATGATGGAAACTCTGGGGGTAAAGACTGAAGTGGAAAACCAGACGGCTCTCCCCCCGCCAGACTCTCTTCTGATGTTGGAAGATCATAGCTTGAAGCCCATTGTGGCGGAAAAAGCCAAGGATCTCCCATCATGACCTTCTGGTTGGCTGTTGTTGTTTTTGTTGGTGCCTTTTGGTTGTTGCAGTCTGGAGGTATGCAACGCCATCTGGTGATGGTGACAGGGGCGGTGGTAATGGTGGTTGTTGGTGGGTTGGGGGGATTTTATACCCCTGTAATGGCTCTGAAGGCAGTTCAAGTGGATACCTTGGCACTGATCTTCGGCTTGTCCATGATCTCCGCAACTCTGTCCAAGTCTGGCTGGTTTGCTTTGGTTGCCGGGCGGATGGCCCGTTATGTGCACGGCAATGGCTGGTTTGTCCTGGTGCTGTTTTCTCTGGTCACCTATGCCGTCTCTCTGGTTGTCAACAACCTGGCCGCCATGATTGTCATTCTGCCAGTGACGTTGCCAGTGTGTCGGGCCAATCGTATCAATCCGGTGCCGGTGGTGATTGCAGAGATTGTAGCCTCCAATTTGGGAGGGGCATCCACCATGATTGGCGATTTTCCCAACATGATTATTGCCAGCGTCGCTCGTTTGCATTTTATTGATTTTATCGCTGGCATGATGGTGCCTTGTCTGATTTTGCTGGCGGTCATGTTGCTCTATTTTTACAAATTTCGTTACAGTTTGGCCATTCCTGGTGGTAAAATTGCCAGTGACAAGGAGATGATTCAGGAGATCCAGGGTAACGGTGCGGTTCGGTGGAATGATCGCCTCTATGGTCTGGGAATGACTGCCTTGCTTTTTGCCCTGATCGGTTTTTTGTGTGCTAATTGGTTGGGGTGGCGTCCCGCATGGATTGCTTTGGTTGTGGGCTTCTTTTTGATCCTTGCCGGGGAATTTTCCAGCGAAGAATTGCCTGGGGCCATGGGTATGGAGGACATCCTGTTTTTTGCAGGATTGTTTGTGTTGGTGGGTGGTTTGCATGCCGCTGGCGTATTGAACAAGGTGTCATTGCTGATCTCCGGTCTGGGCGGACAATCGGCCATGGGGCGCATGCTGGTCATGATGTGGCTGGCGGGTCTGTTTACCCTCTTCCTTAACGCCGGTCCCACCACAGCATTATTTTTGCCCATTGCGGGTGAGATGAGTGCCATGATGGCAGGTTCATCTTCAATGGTCTGGTGGTCCCTCTCTTTGGGGGTTTTAGCAGGCTCCAGTGGTACTTTGACTGGTGCCACCGCGGGGGCTGTTGCCGCAAGTGCGGTGGATCGTTATTTACGGCAACATCCGGCATGGGCGCGTCTGCTGCCAGATCAGCAAGGTCTTACTTTTCGTGCCCACCTGGCCCATGGATTGCCCATTATGTTAATTTTTTTGGGATTCTCCAGTTTCTATCTTTGGTTGAGCGGACCCGCATGAAATTTCGTCGCCCTGAAACGATCAACAATCCGTTTTGCAAACGCCGCTGGAAACTGCCAGCCGTGGTGTTGATCGTGGCCTATGTGGTGACCTTTGCCTGGGGCATCCACCTTTGGCGGGAAATGTCCGCTACTGTTCCAGTGGTGGCTGTTGCCGCACCTAAACAGGATATACCCGAATGGATGGACCAAGCCCCGGATCCGGCGGGCGAGGTTTTACCCATGGCAGGAGTTATGCCGACTCTTGGGGGCAGTCTCAATGCCAGCGAACAAAACGCTGTGGTCAATATTGCTGGTTCCAATCGCAACACCGATGCAACGCAATCCGGTGGAGCTTTTGTTTCTGGTGGAACCGGCGTGCTGATCAGCCCGGATGGTCATGTGATCACTGCCTGGCATGCCATCAAGGATTTGCGGGATTTGCAGGTGCGGGTGCTCACTCCTGCTGGTCCCCGCCACTATCATGCCGAGTTGATCAAAAAATCTAAGCGGTATGATCTGGCGATGCTTAAAGTTATCTCCCGCGACAGCTTTCCCTTCCTGATGCTGGATACCCCGGGAGGGGTGGACATGGGTAGTCGGGTAAATCTGTTGGGCAATCCCCGTGGCAATGGTCTCAATGTCAGTGTGGGCATGCTTACCGGCACCACCTCGGCATTGACCATTGAAAATCAATTAATCAATGGTTTGTTGCGGGTTGATGGCCTCTCTTCGGACACCCACAGTGGATCGCCTCTGGTGAGTGAGCGGGGCAGGTTGGTGGGGCTTCATCTGACCATGTTGGAGGGTTATTCCGGTCTGGCGGGTTATGCGGTTCCATCCAAGGTTATTTTTGACCAATTCCGTGACGTGGTAAACTTTCCCAAGGATAGTGCCTTAACGGCTGTGGCAGTGCCGCAGCAGGTGGCCATGCAACAGCCGATGCCGTCAACCCGCCAGCGGCCCATGGCCGAGGAGTGGTGGCGACAGGCCCAAACAAGAGTGTCCGGCGAGGATGCGGCGGAACGCGGGGCGTCTGTTTCCGGCGGGGCAGTGGCGTTGCAGGCAGCCGCTGTATCGCCACTGGTCAACGATACCAGCAGTCGGGATGACGGTCATCTGTTGGAGTACGACTTCGAGACTATCGCTGGTTTGTTGCTGCTGGGGATCATTTCCGGTATCAGCGGCGGCATGATGACCATGGGCGGCGGCATCATCAAGGTCAGTGGCCTGGTGCTGCTGTTTGGCTATGGCATGGTTTTGGTACGCCCGGTGGCCTATCTGACCAATATTTTTCTCTACGGTGCCGCTACATTGCGCTATCGTAAGGCTAAGCTGATCACCTTTGACGTGGTGCGACCCTTGCTGCCATGGGCCATGGTGGGCATGGTGCTGGGATTTTTTGCCGGTATTTTCATGGGTAACACCCTGATTCGCTATCTGCTGGGCGTTTTTGCCGTGCTGGTGGGGCTTAAAATGTTGGCGGAAATCCTCGAACAGCAACGCTACGGTCAGGTTGACTGCGAAGATCACCACCTGGATGGAGAACAACCTATCCAGGCTGATATCACCGAGGTCTTTCTGCGCTATCTGGGGGTGCGTGATCTGCCGGGTCATCAACGTGCCAAGCCGTTGCATCCGCTGGTACAGAACGGCCTGCTGGGACTGCCTCTGGGGGTTATCAGTGGCATTCTCGGCATCACTGGCGGGGTGGTGGAGGTTCCCCTGCAACGTTATGTGGCTGGAGTGCCCCTGCGCAACGCCATTGCCAACAGTGCCATTCTGGTTTTCGCAGCGTCAACGGTGGGATCTTTGGTGGCCATGTTTTACGGAGTGCAAACCGGTGCTTTTGATTGGAAAGTGCCGGTTACTCTGTCACTGTTTCTCATTCCGGGGGCCTATCTGGGTGGCTGGATTGGGGCCTGGTTGACACAAGTGGTGCCCTTGACCATGTTACGATGGCTGTATGCCCTGCTGATGTTTATCATTGCGGCAAGGATGTTTTGGGAATGATGCGCCTGGGCGATGGCATAGTTGGTATGGGCTTCGTGCTGGTGGTGGTGCTTGCCATCACCACCATGGTTCATGTGCCCGATGATGAGCAGTTGACCGTCCATTCCCAGGGGATCAATACCCATGTGAAAGATCATCCCCTGTTCGGGGTGCGGCATGGCAGGGAGCCGATTCCTCTGCCCAACACCCCTTATCCGGTGGCCATGGTTCAGCCAGTTGCAGGGCAGCGGGTTGTCACTCCACCTGCCCGCGCTTTTGTTCCCGCCAACGTGCAACTGGCGGAAGCTCATTGGCAAGGGTTGGAAGCCTTACCCTTGAGTGCGGAACTCAAGCTCAAGCTGAAACTGCCCATGACCCTGAAGGGGTTGTTGGTTGACGAAGTCACCATGAACGCCGCCCGTTCCGGCATGCTGGCAGGGGATGTGCTGGTGGCGGTGAACAACAGGCCGGTGGTAACCCTGGAAGGGTTGTTGGCGGAGTCGCAGCGGGTTCAGCAAAACAATGCGGTAATGTTGACTGTTGTGCGCCAGGGCAAAGGCATGTCGTTCACTTTGCAGGGTAGTCCCCGTTTGGGCTTTGCCCAGGTGGAGACCGCCCCTATGATTCTATCCGGCGACATTCCGCCCCATCCTTATCGGGGTGCCTGTACCAACTGTCATCCTATAGGGACTACTGGTCATATGGTGCCCGATCCGGATGGTATCATGCTGCCGCCGCCGCCAATTTATGCCAATGCGCGGTCACCCCATCGGGATCGTGGTACATGCCGCGCCTGCCATACCATCATTCAATGAATTTGGAGGAAAGATGACTGTCAACCCTTCCAGTACCAATCTTGCAGACGAAGCCGGTTTTGTTCTTCATGCCGGTCTGCAGGTGATTCGCAAGGTGGCTGCCGGTGCCATCGAAGGTTATCGTTCACTGTTTGCCGTAGATCAGGATCTGCGTTTTCAGTATTATCGTGATAAAGGGGTTAGTTATACCGAACGTGGCCGTTACCAGCAGGCAGCGGGCATGTTGGAACAGGCATTGGCCATGCGTTCCAATGATCTGGAGTGTCAATTTCACCTGGGCTTTTCCCTGCTTAAGCTGGAGCGGGCCGAGGAGGGAATTCGTCACCTGGAGCTGGCTGCCATTCAGGAACCCAACACCCCCCGTATTTGCTCCATTCTTGGCATGGCCTACATTCAGACCAAGGCTTATGAAAAAGCGGCTCTGATGCTGGAAAATGCGGTTTCTCTTCACCCGGACAATTTCAACCTGAACTATCGCCTGGGGCTGGCATACGACAACCTCAAGGAATTTGATCAGGCCATGAAGGCGTTCCAAAAGGCCATAACGATTCGTCCCAATGAATCCAAGGTTCATCAGGCCATGGGGTTTGTGTTGGAACAGATGGGCAATCACCAGGATGCCATGACCTGTTTTCGTCGTGCCATGGAATTGTCCGAAGACAAGCCGCAGGGATGATGGCCAGAAAGCATCTGACAGATGACCGAGAATAAGAACAGCCTGGATGATGGAATGGAGGAACTGTCGGCCACCGACCAGTATAGTGCGGAGCGTTTGCGCCGCATGAAGGCGTTGATGCGCCAGATCCATCAGGAAGAGTTCGAAGCCAAAAAGTTCCGGATCCGCCCGATCAAAGGACGCAGCCTGATTCTTTTTATCTCGGCGGTTTCGCTGATCCTCTTTGGTGTGACGGCACTGTACAACTTTAACCTGCTGGTCACCCTGGAGGAAAAGGTGCTCTCTACCCAGGGTCATTTGGAATATGCCTTGCAGCGGCGTATCAATCTGTTTGGCAATCTGGTCAATCTGGCACTCAACCAGGCCAGTCTGGAGCGGGAAATTTTTCGCAACGTAAACGATGGTCGTGCCGCCCTCGGTGGTGATCATGGTGGAGAATGGTTGAATAACCTGACCGATCAGGAAAAAGGTGGCAAAGGTGGCAATTCTTCGCCGGCCATGTCAGCCCTGACCAATATTTCCTCTCTGGACCGGTTGTTGGCTTTGGTGGAACAGTACCCGGATGTTAAGGTTTCCGGCAGTTACCAAAAACTCATGGACAAGCTGGTTGAACTGGAGGATCGCATCTCCCAGAGGGCGGATGAACACAACGAACAGGTGCGCATTTACAACACCATGATCACCTCCTACCCCTGGACCGTGCTGGCCCAGATGACTGGCTTTAAACGATATGGCTATTACGAAACCAAGCAACGTTATGAAGACTTTCCCAAGTTGACACTTGAGAGCTTCCGTCCATTGTTGCCGGAAAACAGCAAACAAAAAGCCTCCTCAAAAAATGTGGTAACAACTCCGATGGTGGAAGTCCCGCAGGCCACTGGGGAAAGTGCCCCCTCCCCTCTTGTTGCTCCTGACGTAGAAACTGGCAAGCCTGCCAGCAATGGCAAAAGGAGCGGACCATGAAGTTTGACCATTGCCAGGAATGTCGCTACCAGGCCATTGGCTATGCCATCTTCATGAATACCTTTCTGGTGGTATTCAAGGCCTGCCTTGCCTGGTTGAGCGGCAGTGCGGCACTGATGGCCGACGCCTTCCACTCTTCAGCGGATGTTATCGCCAGCACCATCACCATGTTGAGTTTGCGTTTTGCCAGTCGTCCGGCGGATGCTGAACATGCCTATGGTCACGGCAAAATCCAGTTCATCTCCTCGGCACTGGTAGGTCTTATCCTGGTGGTAGGTGCCACCACCCTGTTGCTGAGTTCGGCAAACAATGTTCTTTCCGGTCATTATGAGACCCCGGAAAGAATTGCCATGTTTGGTGCATTGGTTTCTGTTATCATGAATGAGATGCTTTTTCGCTACCAGATGTGTGTCTACGCCGAACTTAACAGTCCGGCCATTATGGCGGATGCCTGGGACAATCGTTCCGATGCCATTACTTCGGTGGGGGTGTTCATTGGCCTGGGCTTTGCCACCTTTGGTTTTCCCATTGTTGATGCCCTGACAGCATGCATCGTCTCCCTGATGGTCATCAAGATTGGCCTGGAGTTGTGCCTTTCCTCCATCAAGGGACTTATGGATTCCGCACCTGAGGAGGATGAACTCAAGGATATTTACAAAATTGCCAAGGAGATGCCTGGGGTGCTTGGGGTGGGGACTTTGCGAGCGCGTACCGTTGGCGAGGCTTTGTTTGTTGAAATTGACGTGGTGGTGGATGGTGCGCTCAAGGTTTACGAGGGGGATTTGATTGTCGAAATGCTCAAGGAAAAAATTTTGCGGGGGGTGGAAAATGTCCAGGAGGTGCAGGTTTTGCTGACTCCTGAGATCATCGATTTGAAGGCGAAAGAGGTGGGGGATGGACGAATAGCGGCTTGGCTCAGGAAGAGCATGGCCGTATTTCGGAGGCAATGGCCGTCAGGATAGGGAGTCTTAATAATATGGACGCCGAAAAGCAATTAAAAGATGCTGATATTGTTAAAGCCGAATTACTTGTCAAAAGCATTAAAATTCCTGCACAGCCAAAGGCGGTGCTGGCCATTACCAAAGAGATGCAAAGGCCTGATCCCAACTTTAAGACCATTTCCAGGCTGATCAGCGAGGATCTTGCCCTGTCAGCCAAAGTGTTGCGGGTTGTCAATTCGCCATTTTACGGTTTACCAAGGCGTGTGGATTCCATCCAGCATGCCTTCACTTTGCTGGGGTTGCGCACCTTTCACCGGGTAATTCTGACCGGTGTACTCCATGACTTACTGGTAAGCAAGGGCGACAAGGCGCACATGGAAGCCTTGGAACAATTCTGGAGCTATTCCCTTATAGTGGCCAAGATTGCTGAATTTCTTGCGGTACGAAATCCAAGTTACATCAATATTGTTTCCGGGGATCACGCTTATCTGGCCGGGTTGTTTCATGATTGCGCCGTGCCATTGTTCATAGGCAAACATGGAGATTACCAGGAAAAAATTGCTATCGTAAAACAGGCCAATGGCCAGATTTTTGCGTTCGAGGAGCAGTCATACGGCGGCAACCATGGTGCCATCGGCTATTTGATGGCCAAATCCTGGCAGCTTCCCGATCCCATCTGTCAAGCCATTCGTTTTCATCATCAATTTCGTCTGGAAAGCCAGGATATTGATGAAATGGCTGTTTTGGATGTTTTGCCGGTGTTCGAGATACTCAGGCTGGCCAGTTTTCTTGGTGAGGGGGTGTTGATCAGCAAAGGATTTGAACTGGCCTGTTGCTATGCCAGTGATGAAGAATTTTTGCAACACGTCAATATGACACCATCAGAATTGTCGGCTTTACGACAGGAAGTGGTTGATTGCGTGTCGCTGAATACACAGTTTTAAGGAATATTACCATGCAACATTGTCATGCGCTTGACAAGACACAACTCCAATCCGGCAGGGTGGAAGCATCGGCATTGGTGGCCATTGTGGGTCCTTCCAATGCGGGCAAGAGTGTTTTATTCAATGGTCTGACCGGCGAGTATTCTATTGTCGCCAACTATCCCCAGACTACGGTTGCGCCAAGCAGGCGATGTATTTCAGTTGCTCATGGTGCTATTGGTCTGGTTGATACCCCTGGTATCGCCTCTCTGAATGTCACCTCGCGGGATGAAAGGTCCACACTGAAGGTTTTGTTCCAGGATAGTCCCCAAGGTGTGCTGTTCTGCGGCGATGCGTTGCACCTGAAACGATCTTTGGTGCTGTTGGCTCAACTGTTGGAGTTGGAGCTTCCCACCATCGTCTGTTTCAACAAGGCAGACCAGGCTGCCAGCAGTGGCATGGCTGTTGATATGGTCCGTCTTGGTGAATTGATGGCCATGCCGGTCATTGAAATAGCTGCGGCCCACGGCATTGGCTTTGACAAGGTGCAGGAATCTTTGAACGAGTTTCTTGCCTCCAAGGGTGGGGCTTTTGCACCGGATGTAGCCATTCGTTATCCAGTCGTGGTGGAACAAACCATTGATCGCTTGCGCACTCTGTTCAGCCTGGAACTCCGCCCCAGTCGAGGATTGGTGCTGCTGTTTATGCAGGGGGATGAAACGGCACGCAACTGGTTTGGCGCACAGTTGGCGGAAGAGGTGTTGGCTGAGGCGGGAAGGGTGGTAGAGGAATTTCATGCCAGGATGACCCCGGTGCGGTTGCAGTTGGCCTTGTTTCAGGCACGGGAAGCCTGGGCCAACCGCCTGGCGGAACGGACGGTCAGTCAGGCCAACTGTGTGGTGCCTACCCTGCTGCAAAAAGCAGGCTGGGTCACCCGCCATCCGGTTTTTGGCTGGCCCATTTTCCTGGCCATCCTTTGGCTGACCTTCAAGGGGGTTGGCATCGGTGCAGTGGATTTGGGCGGTTGGTTGGATGGTCTGATTTTTTCCCCCCTTACCCAGGCCATCGGTGATTTGGTCACTTATCCCTTGCTTAATGAATTTCTGGTAGGGCAGTTTGGCATATTGACCATGGGGGTGGCCAATGCCATGGTTACCGTTGTACCAATTTTGTTGGTCTTTTTTCTGATCGTCCATTTTCTTGAGGACATCGGCTATCTACCCAACCTGAGTGTGTTGGCCAACCGTGCTCTCTCTGCTCTGGGACTGACCGGCAAGGCGGTGTTGCCTCTGGTGCTGGGCAGTGGTTGCAACACCACCGCCACCATGTCCAGCCGCATCCTGGCCACCCGCAAGGAGCGTTTGTTGGTCTCCTTTCTGGTAGCTTTGGGGGTGCCGTGTTCGGTGCAAATGGGGGTGCTGTTCGCCATTCTCGCCACCATGCCTTTTTCCGCTCTGCTGATTGTTTTGAGTGCGGTCATGTTCACCTCTCTGGGATGCGGCATGATCATGAACCGGTTGCTCCCCGGTAGTGGCCAGTCCAGTGAGTTCATCCTGGAATTGCCATCGTTTCACTGGCCCCACCCCCGCAATATTGTGCGCAAGACCTACTTCCGCATCAAATGGTTTTTGCTGGAGGCGGTGCCGTTGTTCATGGCGGCGGCGGTGGTCATGTTTCTGTTGGACAAAAGCGGCTTGCTGAACATCATCAAATCCTTATTGCATCCCCTGATTACCGGTTTTCTCTCTTTGCCGGATAAGGCCACCGAAGTTTTCATTCTGGTGCTGGCCCGCCGGGAGGTGGGAGCCGTCTACTTCAAACAGATGGTGGAGGCAGGCGAACTGGAGTATGCCCAGATTGTCACCGGTTTGGTGGTTATCACCTTGTTTATACCCTGTGTTTCCAATACCATGGTGATGATCAAGGAGTTTGGCGGTCGCTGGGCGATTTCCACCAATCTGGCCATTATCGGCATTGCCATCCTGGTGGGCGGTCTGGTCAACGCACTCTTATCCTGGCTGGCCTGACTCCAGACGAAAGGAAACATCAATGGATATGGAAACAGAACGTCGACGGGATGAACTACTGGAAATGCTGTGGCGGTTGACCGAACGGCATGAACCAACCCTGGGCTTTTTGCGTCAGCACGATACCGAACAGCGTTATGAAGGGTATCTGAAGGAATTTTCCAGCAATGGCATGATCCGCATGGAAGAGGGGCGAATACTGTTGACCAGCAAGGGACAGAAAAAGGCACGGGATATTGTCAGACGGCATCGACTGGCAGAGCGTCTTCTGGTGGATGTCATGGGAAAACTGGCCAGTGAAACCGAAGAGGAGGCCTGCGAATTTGAACATGTGCTGGCCCCTGAGTTGGTGGATGCCATATGCACCCTGTTGGGTCACCCCACCACCTGTCCCCATGGACAGCCCATTCCTGATGGGGCATGTTGTGCGAAAAAGAAACAGGTTGTGGAAATGAGTGTGGTCTCCCTTACCCAGGTGGAAGCCGGTCAGCAAATTCGCATTGCTTCCATCGACACACAGGACCCGCAAAGGTTGAGCCGACTGCTGGCACTGGGCTTTATGCCAGGCAGCAACATTACCCTGCTGCAAAGATATCCTACTCTGGTGGTGCAGTTGGAGGGGCGGCAAATCGCTTTCGAGGAGAGCATCGGCAACGATTTGCGTGTCTGGCAAAAACAGGGCAGCAATTGATATGGGTATCAATAAGGACCAAATACTTGGCTGGGTCGGTAGTGCCATTGTTCTTGTGGTGGTCGGGACCGTTGTGCTGGCTTTGTTTCCGGAAACCTTTCGCTCCTTGGTCCCGGCAAAAGCCAGTGGGCCGGTCGCCACCAACCAGAACAGTCTGACGCCCATGCCGCCGCCAATTACCAAGCCCAAGCCTGGATTGATTCCTTTTGAACAGGCCCCTACCGTCCGTTTTAAGGGGCGCATTCAGCAAGTGACGGAAATGGTCCAGCGGGATGGTCAAATCCATATCTGGATTCACGATATCAGTGGCAAGGAAATGCAGGTTTCCGTTGCCCCTGGTTGGTATCTCCAGTATATGGGATGCACTCTCGGCCACGATACAGAGATAACAGGCATGGGGTTCAGCTTTGACAATCAGGGTGGCGATCCCCTGATCTATGCACGGCAAATCCAGATTAACGGGCGCAACTGCCGCCTGCGCAACGACGAGGGGTTTGCCTTATGGTCCAACCGGTTGCGGTAACCATCCAACAGGCTACGGGACAGTGACCATGAAGCTGCGGATGGTTGGCGGATTGCTGTTGGTAGGAGTGATCGCCGTTGGTCTCATCGGGCAGGAAAGGCTGTCCGAGACGGGCACAAAAATGAGTGCCTGGTGGAACGGTTTCGGCACTATGGACAGGCCGGACCCCCAATTGCTGGGGGAGATATTCGGCTCCATGCCCAAACCGACCCAGCCAGCGTTGAGTGATCCAATCAT
Organism: Magnetococcales bacterium; assembly: GCA_015233935.1. Lineage (GTDB taxonomy): Bacteria > Pseudomonadota > Magnetococcia > Magnetococcales > JADFXB01 > JADFXB01. Next base: position 22,014 of record JADFXB010000031.1, read on the forward strand.
CCAGAGCTTGACGCCCCAGACCACTCGCAAGGTGGTTGTCAAGCGTATACCCACCATTGATCCTGGAAGCCGATTGGCCCATACCTATTGGGGCGAGTGTACCCGCTGTCACCTGTTGCGCGGTGGACCACCACCGGGGAGTCAGCCCATCACACCTGTTGGCAAGTTTTGGGAGAAGGCCTCCACCATCAAAAAGGTAGGGCCGCCCATTCTTCCCGACTCCAATCGCCCGCATCCCCCGTCGGGGCGTTGCATCAAGTGTCATGACATCGTGATCGAGGTGCCCATATGATTCTGTTTTTCAGGAGATTATCATGATGGAATGGTTGACCGTCCCCCTTCTTAACGGATCAACAGTTTGGATGGCGGCAGCGGCGTCCGCTGTTTTTGCTGGCCTGCTGGTGATACTGTGGTCATTGCTGCAATGGATTGTTTTGCGTCGGGTTCATCTGTTTCCCATAGAGCGTCAGTTGCAGGAAGCCACCTCCCTCCTTGCCGATACCCCTTCGGATCCCATAGCCTTTGCCAAACACTATCCCCAAATCAATCGCCGTATGGCTGGCACTGCCCCGCTGTCCAAAATCTGGGAAGGGTACTGCGCCAATCTGATTTTCTCTCAAGGCGATGGACCAGTGATGAGCAGTCGGCCTGCTCAACATGTCATGCAAACCGCTGCACTGACCGATGGCAAGGTGGACCGACGATTTTACCAAGCCATGCCGGGCTATCTGATGGCAACTGGCCTGTTGTTTACTTTTGTCGGATTGATGGTAACACTGCTCTCCTCTGGTCAGGAGATGACCAGTCTGGATACAGGCGATGCCAAACATGCCATCCGTCAGTTGCTCATTATGGCATCGTTGCAGTTTTTGCCTGCGGTGTTGGGTATGTTGAGTGCCGGTTGGTTTTCACTGCGTTTGAAACGGCAAATGTATCGGCTTGATCAGGCCTTATCCCAATGGTGCCGCCTGCTGGATGAACGGATTATTATTGTCACCTATGAACAGTTGATCTACAGCCAATTGCTGGAAGCCAAGGTGCAAACCCGGCGACTGGCCCAGTTGACCAATCAACTGGATCGACAGGTCACCGTTTTTGATGAACAAGGCAGCTTTCAGGTGGCCAGTCAGCCCCCCATGGAAACAGTTTTGCGCATGCCTGCAAACACAAACAGCGGTGACGAGATGGCCCGTGTCATGGAACAATCTCTGGACCGCTTTTTACTGCAATTGCGGGAACAAAACCGCATTCAAACCAATCCTATGGTGGATAATGTAGAAAAATTTTCCCTGGCCATTCGCAACATGGGGGGCATGGTGCAGTCTTTTCATCAACAGATTGGTGAATTGCGTGCTGCCTGTCAGCAGAGTGCCAGGGAGTTGCACAGCCTTTCAACACCCTTTGCTGAAGTGGCTGAATTGCTCAAAAGCACCGCGAGCCAGGTTCAGGACAGTCATGCAAGCATGGCCCAGGTGGCCAAGCAGTTTCCTGCCACGGTCGCAGTCATGACCGATGCCAGTCGGCAAACCCAGGAAATGTTGACCTCCTATCAGGACCGTATGCAACACATGGAGGGAATGCTCACCATCCTTGCGGACATTCGCACCGACGTGGCAGCGTTTCCCGATCTGGTGGCCGAATATATGGCCAAAAAAGCCAATTTATCTGCGCAAAAGACGGTGTTGGAAGAGAAGTCGGCGTTTGAAGGAGAGGAATTGTCATGAGCTACACATGTTCCCCCTGGTTGCAGGAAGAAGAGGAGACCACAACTCCGGTAGGTTTGGTCACCTTGGCCATGGGGGTAATGGGTCTCTCCCTGATGGTGCTCATGGCTGTGGTGATGCAGAATCGTTTGCTGGTCGCACCATCCGTGCAACTGTCAGCGGTGGTTGGTGGGGAGGGTGCCAGGGAAGTGGAGCGTCTTCGTCTGGAAAACTTCCGTTTGCAACGTCAATTGGGGTTGATCAACACCAATGTTGACACCGCTGCTGTCCAGTCGGAGAAGTTGGCCAGGCTGCAAAATAATTTGGATGAAAGTGTTGCTGAGCGCAAAAGCCTCATGGAGCGATCCCTGCACTTCAATCAACGCCTGCAAAATATGATGCAGGCACGCAACATGCTGCTGACCGAGGTGAAGCAACGGTTGTCGGTGGAGGGAATCGAGGTTGTGATCAATGAATCCACCGGTCGGGTGCAATTTCCCGGTGTGCTGGTTTTCAACTCCGGTTCAACGGTTCTTTTGGAAAAAAAGCAGGAGACGGTTGCACGTGTAGCGGATGTGTTGGCCGATCTACTGGCTTGTCATGCTGGTGGTGCCCCTGCCATCTCTCGCCCCGCCAGTTGTCCTGAGTTGCCGGTTTCCCTAGAGAGTATCTTGATTGAGGGTCATACGGATAACATTCCTGTTCGTTATACCCGTTTTCAGGATAACTGGGTGCTTTCCGCCGGTCGGGCATCCCACGTCCTCAATGGGTTGTTCAAGGCAAATCCCGCACTGGCAGGGCTTCACAATGAAAATGGCGACCCCATGTTGCGAGTTGGCGGCAATGGGGATCGCATCCCCATTGATGACAATGAGCAAGAGGTTGGGCGACGCAATAACCGGCGGGTGGAGTTGCGCTTTACCGTGTCCTGGCCCAAGCTGGAATCTCTTATCGAAAAGTCTGTTACCACACAGGGAGAATGACCATGTTGCCACTGCTTTTGGGTGCTGTTACCGGCTCGCTGATAGGTCATTTAACCGGTCAAAAACTGGCGGGCAAGAAAACTTTCCTGGATTTGCCGGATGCCGAGGAGGAGAGGTATGAATCCCCTTCCGTCATCAATGAGCAGGTCATTCAGGAAGAGAGTATTATTCTGGCCACTGAGGATGTGCCGTTGGACAATCGTTTCGGTAACCGGGTATTGGTCAGCGAGCATGAATTTTCCCGTTCCGCCGCCACCACCCTGAAAATTGGCCAGAGTCGGGATGCCGAGGTCTCTTCCGAGGTGGACGTAGGTTTGCTGGAGACCCTTCTGAAGGGAAAACTGGCCAAATCCATGGGCACAGAACTGGGAGGACAAATCAGCCGCAGGGTGCGTCTGAAATTCGAGGCAGATCCGGGTAAGTTTGTCCACTATCGGGTGGTCTGGAAACAGGAATCCCGCCGGGGTATTTTGCTTGTTCAGATGGCTGGTCAGGAGAGGCAATTCCCTTACATGGTGACTTACGGTCTTTACCATTCGGTGGAAAGCCTTTCTGCTCCGGCAGAGGTGGGTTGACTGTCGGCATCTCCTGCGTGGTGACCTGTTTTTTGCTTTGGTGGTTGGAAAAAAGACATCAACGTGACCCGATATCCATTGCAAGATTCACCATTTCCCGCACCGGCTGGCAAGCCCGTCAGTCGGGAGGAGTTTTTGTCAGGATTGGAAAAGGCGGTTTCTGCCATTCACAGCGATGTGGATGCAGAACGGCTGAAATTCAAGGTGACCGATGCCATGGTCTGCGGACTGATAACCTCTGACGAGTCGCGTAAAATTGCCATTCTTCTTGAGAAACTTCGTCGCACTTTGGTTCCGCCGCACAGGTCTTTGTTGGATGATTTTTATCAAAAAAAATCTAAGAAATAATAACATGTTGTATAGTTATATTGTTTGTCGAGGCGCAGAAGATGAAACAACGACAATTAATCAGCTTCGATTGGGCCTTGAAGCGGCTATTGCGCAGCAAGGCTAATTTCGAAATTTTGGAAGGTTTCCTGAGCGAATTACTTCACGATGAGGTGTACATCCTGGAGATCCTGGAGAGCGAAAGCAACAAAGAGTTCCGTGACGACAAATTCAACCGGGTGGACCTCAAGGTCAAAAACACCCGGGACGAGATCATCGTCATCGAATTGCAGTACGAACGGGAACTGGATTACCTGCATCGCCTGTTGTACAGCACGGCCAAAGCCATTACCGAACACATGTCTGAAGGTGAATCTTACGCCAACGTCGTTAAAATCATTTCCATCAGCATTCTCTACTTCGACCTGGGACGCGGCACCGACTACATTTATCTGGGAAAGACCACGTTCCGAGGCATGCACACCCATGAGGAACTGGGTTTGGATGATGGCCAAAAGGCCATGTTTCAACGGAGCACGGTTGCGTCCATCTTCCCGGAATATTACCTGATCAAGGTGAAAAGATTTGATGACGTGGCTCGCGACACCCTGGACGAGTGGATCTATTTCCTGAAAAACTCCGCTATCCGTGAGGAATTCACCGCTCGTGGCCTCAAAAAGGCCAAGGAAAAACTTGATATTCTGCAATTGCCGGAGGCAGAACGGAAGGCCTATGAACGCTACCAGGATGACCTGCGCGATCAGGCCAGCCTAGTGCAATCCACTTATGGAATCGGCAAGTGGGAAGGTTTGCAGGAAGGAATGCAGGTCGGTGAGCAGAAAGGCCGACAGGAAGGCGAACAGAAAGGTAACGCCGAAATGCTTCTTAATCTCCTTGGAGAACGTTTTGGTTCAGTGCCCGATTGGGTGCGTTCCAAATGTGCTCAAGCCGACCTGGACACCCTGAAAACATGGAGCAGAAAAATTTTCCGTGCAGAAAAAATACACGATATTTTTCAATAGACTACCTTTCCCTGTAACCGCTTAATGTTTACGAGGGGGGAGTTGAACAGTCACCCCTGTTCATTCTCCCTGGGCATCGTCTGCGAGAATTTTTTCTGACTTTGATTGCAAACTATTCTTGATATTGATTGTGTATTAATGGATAAAGCCAGCATTGTAAAAGCATCTTGGGTGAGAAAAATAATGATTTGCAATAACACCACCCTAAGCAAGGACGATGAATTCGATGTATATGGTACATCATTAAGAAATGTTTGATGATGTTCTTTCCAGGTTTGGTTAAACCCCTTGACAAATCACCTTTTATAAAATTATTGCTACCGTTGCGCGCGCCCCCCCCTTGAATTTCAAGAAATGGTTTGCTAGAATCATGGCAAATGGCTGGTAGAATGACCGGACCATTGGCTGGTTGTCAGGGACCATTTGTTTGTAACATATGTAACGCATAGGTTCCGACAATTGAATAACACCAAAGAATAATGGAGTCACACCATGATTGACCAGACCGTACTGCTCAAAGTGGATGCTGCCGCACAAGCTGCCCAATTGCCTGCGTTGTCCGGCAAAACGTTTACTGTTGCCAAGACGGTGACGGCTGGAGATGGTGTTTGCAAATGGCTGGTCATGGTTCCACAAGGTGGTGGAAAGGCTGTTGCCGATGGGGTGGTTGTGTTGAAGGTGGAGGGTGGCAAGCAGGTTTTGGGCAATCTGGTGGGCCAAACCTTCACTGTTGGCAAGGCACCCGTCATGGCCAAGGGGGCTGGTGAATGGTTGGTATTGCAACCCCAGGCAGCCAAGGGGGCGACTGGTGTCAAAGCATTCTTGAGCGGTTCCGGTTTGGCCAACCAGGGGGCTGGGGCCAAAGTGGCCACTGCCCAAGTGGTCAACGGGGTGGTTGGCACGCCGCCAATGGATCCCAACCTGGCATTGGCGTTGAAAGGGGTAGAGTTTGAAGCCCCGGAGGCTGCCGCAGCGGTGGTCAAAGGGGCAGCAGGTAAAGGGGCCGTTGCCAAGGGGGCTGTAGTGGCCGCCAAGGGTGGTGTGGGCGCGAAAGTTGGGGGAACCGCTGTTGCCAGCGCAACGACCAGTGGGGCGGCCAGTGGCACCATCTGGTCTGGTACAGGCACCAGTCTGGGTCTTGGCCTTGGTCTGGGTGGATGGGGGCCGGTCATTCTGGTGGGAGTGGTTGCTGCCGTTGGTGTGGGAGTATGCAGTTACCTCAAAAAACGTAATGCAGGCGATGGTACTGACCAACTGCAAGACGTCATCCAGTAAGGAGCAGGAAACGCCATGCCTGGTTTTACCGCCAACTATCGAATAGGTGTCCGAACCAGAATAATGGCACTGCTGTGCTATCTCAGCGTTTTGTGTCTGATTCCGGTAATTTTTGACGACCAGGATCCTTATGTTCGGTTTCACGCCCGGCAGGGGCTGGTTCTTTGGATTTGGGGGGTGTTGGCCATTTTCAGCCTGAACCTGCCGGGAATCGGAGGGTTTCTGTTCAGTGTTTCATTCGTCTTCATCATGGTGTTGAGTGCAATCGGTTTGCTGTCGGTAACGATGACCAAAAGCTGGCGTTTACCGATAATCAGCCGCATTGCGGCATCGTTGTGAGTGGTTCATGGCAGGGTTCGATTCTTTCCAATTCAGTTACGCCCCCGCAAACATTGAGGTTGTCAGGGAGAGGGAAATGAGTAAAAAAGATAAAAATCACAAGCACGGCGATTATACGGACGAGGGATTGGAGAATGGAGAGGTGGAGCTGGAGGAAGAAAAAGGCGAGGATCATGCAATGACTGATGAATCCATCGGGAAGGATTCCTCGGTAGCTTCTGCTACCGCCATCTCTGGAGAGTTGTCAGACCTCATTCGAGAGATGCAGCCAACCCCTTCCCTCACCAAGCGATTGTCTGCGGAAATAGCCGCCGCACCTGCAACAACGCTCCCTGACACTGCTGGCATTGAGGAGCCTTTGCCCGTGCGAAGGGTGCCCGTCGAATCGTTGGGAACGGGGGTAGCCCGGTTATTGGGAGATGCGGTGGGGGAGGTGGTCAAGGTGACAACCACCATCGGTCATTCTGTCAATGGTAGAGCCGATCAGGTTTGCAGCCCTACAAACAGCAAAGTTACTCAACCTGCCGACCCGACAAAAAGGAGCATCGTCAAGAACAGCAGTGCTGTAGCCGGTGGCGTTCAGTCCTTGGTCAATGGCGTGGGACTGGTGGTCAATGGGGGGGTATCCATCGTTACCGGCACATTGGGATGTTTGACCGGAGCAGTAGTTTGTATTGGTAAGTCTATTGTCAAGGGGGTTCAACCACACCGGACACCGCCGGTATGAGTTGTTGAAAAGGCTTTGGCGACTGGGTGAGCGTTGCGCCTACGGCATGGGTGAGCGAAAATAGTACCGGATTCCAGCCGCAATCATGCGGCTGGTTGTGTGCGCCCAAACACCTTCCATCGACAGCAACAGACTGACTCCTTACGGGGGGTGGGTTTTGCTGGTATTCAGTTTGCTCTTGTAGACCATCTTGTCTTTCTTTGGCAATAAGAAAATAATTCTTTGAGAATATGTGGATGATAGTATTGCGCCAGAAAGGGGCAATACTGTTTCAATATTAATGCTATTCAATCTGACAGAAGCAACCTTAGCGGTGGAAAATTTGCTGGACATAATTTGCAATTCAGAGTAAATCGGATATCACAATCTTTTTGTAACTATCGTATTCTGCCCATATCCTCCTTTTCCTGGTTTTCACGGTGGATAAAAACGCTACAGGTAATATAAATAATGAGTATATTTAATCATAACAAGCTTTCAATCCGCATCTTTCTGGTGTTGTTCGTTCCCCTGGTATGTTTGTTTATTCTGGGGGGATGGTCCCTCGCCGTTTCTCTCTTCACCCAGAAACAGATTAAAGACATATTTTACAGAAGTCTGGACGCATCAATGAACATTATGCAGATGCAACGGGATATCATTCAGGTTCAACAGTTTTTGACGGATATCTCCGCCACTCAGGGGAGGGATAAGTTGGATGATGGCTTTATCCAAGCTGCGGCTCATTTCAACGCCTTTCAGTCAGGCATGAAACGCATGCAGGAGCTGGATTTGCCTGCGGACCCAACTGAAACTGTTCAAAAAGCAGAGTCTGTCAGGGAAAAGGATGTGGTGGTATTCCCGACAAAATTGGCACTGTTGCAGGAACGGGCGATATCCTTTTATGCTATTGGGATAAAAATGGCTAATGTATATATTACTGAAGGAGTAACCGGTGGCAACCGAATCATGGGGGAGTTTGATCACGAATCTTTGTTATTACAGGGAATTCTGCAGTCCATGGCGGAGGAGCAGCGTAATTCTGTTTATCACAACCTGGCAATAACGGTTAATAAAGTTGACTCCCTCATCTATGGAATCATTATCATTCTTGTGATTTCACTGCTCATTTCCGTGGGCGCGGTGGTGGTGTTCACTCATTCCATTCTGTTCAAACTCCAATCAATGGTGCAGTTGGCCAGAGGTGTCGCCGACGGAAATTTATCTTTGGTCGCCCGGAAAGCTCTCCAAACCCTGGATCATCCTTTTATCGCCCAAGACAGGGATGAAGTTGATATTCTCCAGCATACGTTCTATCAAATGATATTGACCTTGGACAGCATTTTTGTATCCAGGACGTATGTTAACAATATCATTCAATCCATGCCAGATATATTAATTATTATTTCCAATCAAGGCATTGTTGAACGAATCAACCATCCAGAGAAGCTTGGTTATACGGAAGATGAGGTCATTGGCCAATACATAAATAAATTTTTCCCAAATAATAATTTCCTACATCGCAGCAATCAAAACAGCGAAGCTATCATGCTGGGAAAGGATGGGCATCAAATTTTGGTCATGGTCTCTGGAAACGCCATGCTTGGTGCCAAGCAAGAGGTTACCGGAGTAATTCTTATTGCCAAGGATATCGGATCATTCAAGGTTGCCCAACAACAATTGCAGAACAAGGATACCCTGTTGTTGGCAGCAAAGATGGCGGACCAAGCCAAGAGTACATTTTTAGCCAATATGAGCCACGAAATTCGCACTCCCATGACCGCGATCATTGGCCTGACCGACCTGGCACTCCAGACCCAGCACCTGCCACCAAAAGCACACGAATATTTAACCATCATTGCCGATTCAGCTCATTTTTTATTGCGTATTATTAACGATATTCTTGATTTTTCAAAAATTGAGGCTGGCAAACTGGAAATGGAAAAATCACCTTTCCTGTTGCAAGATATCTTCGATAGATTATCCGCTATGTTAGCCGTGAAGATTGTCGGGAAGGACATTGAGTTAATCTTTTCCTTTTCAGAAGAGTGTTACTACCATTTGGTGGGCGATGCAATACGTCTGGAGCAGGTTTTGTCCAATCTGCTTGGTAATGCCATAAAGTTTACCCATACTGGTGAAGTCGAGCTTTGTGTCAAGACGAATCAATGGTTAAACGATCAGGTGACCCTTGAATTTTCGGTCCGGGATACTGGTATCGGCATAAACGATAATCAGGCGGCCAAACTCTTTCAGCCATTTATCCAGGGAGATAGCTCCATTTCCCGCAAGTATGGTGGAACCGGGTTGGGCCTGTCCATCTGCCAACGACTTGTGACAATGATGGGGGGGCGTATTTGGGTGGATACCCATCGCGGGGTTGGCAGCACATTTTTCTTTACAGCCACCTTTTCGTCCATAAGGACTGAATCCCATGGTAAGTTGATGACACCGGATGGAATGGCCGGGTTCAAGGTTTTGGTGGCAGAGAAGAATCAGAACGCCCGCCAGGTATTGCTGAATATGCTAGAAAACTTCAACTTTGTGACCACTGGCGTCGGTTCCGGTCACGAGGCGGTTCAGTTGGTTAAAGAGGCTGTTGTCCAGGGCGAGCCTTTTCAAATGGTATTTATTGACAGAGCCATGCCAGAAATGGATGGCATGACCACCATTCAGAAAATCACCGAACAAATTGGAGAGGGGCATTTTCCAAAAATATTTTTATTATCAGGTCGTGGGAGTGAAAAGGAATTGTTGTCCGGAGGGAACTTTGGCAGTGTGAGTGCCCTGATTTTCAAACCAGTATCCTACACCTTGCTGTTTGATACGATAATGGCAGTTTTTGGCAAGGAGGTTACCAAGGCATGCCATCAGAAAAACATGGTTAGGGATTCCAGTGACATCGTCGGCCAAATTGGTGGAGCACGTGTGCTTCTGGTTGAAGATAATCCTGTCAATCGCCTGGTAGCTCAGGAGCTACTCAGCAGGGTAGGTCTTGTGGTGGATTTGGCAGAAAATGGGCAGGAAGCCATACGAATGATGGATGTGTTTGTATATGATTTAATCCTGATGGATATTCAAATGCCGGAGATGGATGGTTATGAGGCCACCCGTCATATACGGCTGCAACAACGGTTTGCAAACTTGCCCATTCTTGCCATGACAGCCAATGTCATGGCAGAGGATTTGGAAAGATGTCTGGCGGCAGGGATGAATGGCCACGTAGGGAAACCTATTGACAGGGAAGCTTTGTTGTCTGCACTTCTACAATGGATTCCTCCCCGGGAAAAGCCAATGATTTCATCCGTGCCGGTTCAAATGCGGGAAAGTTTGGACATCCCGGATAGTCTGCCGGGCATTGATGTGTCAGCAGCATTGGAGCGGATTGATGGTAATCAGCAGGTATTTTGTTCCTTGTTGCTGGAATTTTATCGGGGTTTCAGCCAAGTGGGGGAGCAAATTCGTGGAGCATTGGCGAGTCATGATCCAAAGAATTGGGAAACGGCCAACAGACTGGCCCATAATGTAAAAGGTATGGCGGGCAATATCTCAGCAATGGAGCTTTATTATGCTGCCCAGGCACTGGAGATGGGCACTTGCACCCATCTTCAGGAAGGGTGGGCAACCTTGGTAGAGCTTTTTGAAAACGCCATAAATCGGGTTCTGGTGGGAATTGAAACGTGGATTGCGAAGGATTTTCCCTCACAAAATAATAAGGTAGTGTCTGTCGCTCTTTCGGAAGAGAAGGAGCTTCTACCAGCAATAGTGAAACTTGGTCGTCTTGTTCGGGATTGCAACGTCGATTCTGCCCAGCAACTCGAATCCATCAAGGTACTGCTTGCCGGTCAGGTAAAGGCTGCTGCCCACCTCAACCGCTTAGATGAGAGCCTTGATTGTTATAACTTTGAGGAGGCAAAAACGGCATTGTCGGACTTGGCCCAACTTCTGAGCCTTCCATGGGATGGGTGAAATTTTAAAATGGCCGATAAATTAAAAGTTATGATTATTGATGATGCTCCCGGCAACATTAAAGTCTTGGCAACAATCCTGCGGGAAAGTTACGAAGTTATTGCCGTGACCAGTGGGCCGCTTGCCCTGAAAATGGTGGCAGAAAATCCACCGTCCCTGATTCTTCTGGATGTCAGGATGCCGGAAATGGATGGCTATGAGGTTTGCCAGGAACTTAAAAAGGATATAAAAACAAGAAACATACCAATAATTTTCGTTACTTCAAAAGATTTGCCCGATGATGTTGTCCGTGGGTTTAGTATGGGTGCGGTGGATTTTATCACCAAACCGGTAACCCCTGCTGTGGTAAGGGCAAGGGTCAAGACCCATATTGAGTTGAGCGAAGCCCATCTTAAACTGCTGTTGCTTGATCAAAAAGAGCGTCGTTTGCAATTGGCCAGGAAGACCGAAACTTTGACTTCCTCCATGCTGGATCTTGCGCCAGTCAGTGAAAAGTTCAAGGCCATTGCCCAATTTGTAGTCGAGAACTATGGCATGGATGGCTGCCGTATCTGGATGTTCAGACCAGAGGAAGTTGGCAAGGAGGGGTGTTCTTTTGCCTTGGAGAACAATATTCGCGACGAATGTCGTCAAAAGGGATGCTGTATCCATCTGACCACATCTCATTCTCAGGAAATACCTTTTGACGCCAATCAAGAAGGCATCCCTTTGGGGCATGATCAGATCCAACCCATTATCGCATCAAAGACAGGTCGGATTGTTAGCAACGATTTGGCCAATGATGACAGGTTTCGTAGCCATTTCTGGGCCAGGAACATGGGATTGGTCTCTTTTGCCGGTTTCCAGTTGCGCAATCGCAAGGCTGCGATGGTAGGAGCACTGGCCAGTTACTCTCGCCATCATTTGGACGAGGAGACTGTGACGGCGTTGACCCAACTTGCCATCCTGGCTTCGCAGGTTATTGTCGGTGCGCAGGACCGGGAAGAGATTGAATCTGCCATGCACCATGCCCAGGCTGCCAACCGGGCAAAAACAGCCTTCCTCGCCACCATAAACCATGAAATCCGCACGCCCATGAATGCTATTGTTGGCATGGCTGATTTACTGGCGGATACCAAACTTGATGAACGGCAACGGAACTACTTGGACAGGATTTTAAAGGGTTCAAGTTTGCTGCTATCTGTCATCAATGCTGTGCTGGATTTTTCAAAAATTGAAGCGGGTAAAATGACATTGGCCCAATCGCCATTTGATCCGGGCAATCTGGTGGAGGATGTTTGCGCTACCCTGGCCAATTCTGCTTTCCAAAAAGGACTGGAACTTGCCTGCCATGTGGGGTGGGGGGTTCCCGATCAACTGCTGGGAGATGACACCCGTCTGCAACAAGTATTGATCAATCTGGTGGGCAATGCCATTAAGTTCACCCATTCTGGCAGGGTTGTTGTCAGGGTGACGTTGGCGCAGGATCTCAAACAAACCGATATCGCCAATGAAGACCACTCTATTTTATTACATTTCACGGTTTCTGACAGTGGCATGGGCATTCCAAAAGACCAACTGGAAAACATCTTTGCCCCTTTCCAGCAGATAGAAGATTTTCATACCCGGCGTTTTGGCGGTACGGGGTTGGGATTGACCATCTGCCAGCGACTGATCAACCTGATGAAAGGACATCTCTGGGTGGAGAGCCAGGAGGGAAAAGGTAGCCAATTCCATTTTACCATCTTATTCAAGACTGTAGTGGGAAAGTCGGCCAGCAACGATCTTTCCAAAAATCGCATGGACCTTTCTGGTCGCCGTGTTATCATTTCCGACGCCCTCCCCATCAGTCGGGAAATTTTGACGGAAACTCTCATTCATTGGGGAGCAGATGTTGTTAATGCCAGCGATATCCAGAATACTCGGGACAAAATCCGCCTGGCAGCGGCAAACAACGCGCCGTTTGATTTTCTCATATTGGACATTCGTTTCTCTGAACGTCAGGAGTTGCAGCAGCATGTTCCCATGGTACCTGAGAGAGGGATGGACACGGCCGCGATGCTTATCTCTTCTCCCCGTCAAATGAGCCAATTTGCTCAGGGTGTTCAGGATCGGAACCAGCCATTCATCCTGTTTCGCCCCATAAAACGTAGCGATTTGGTTCGGGTGTTTGAGGGAATACTGAGAAAGGGGGAGCCGACCCCAGACAGTGCCCATGCACCAAGCTTCGCCCCTCCCTCCCCC
>JADFXB010000320.1 GCA_015233935.1 Magnetococcales bacterium
GAGACCATGCGCAAGATCGGGATGGAAAGCCGATTGTTGACAGCGGGGGAAAACAAGGCGTTTCTAGATCCCTTTGAACCTGTCAAGGAAAAAGAAAAACTCCACGCCAAATCTATTTTGAACGAAATCCACGCGCAGTTTGTCCAATCCGTGAAATCCGGACGTGGTTCACGCCTGAAAGGGGATGACGAAGCCTTGTTCAACGGTTTGATATGGACCGGTGAGGAGGCGCGTCGTCTTGGTTTGATCGATGGGCTAGGCAGTGTGGAATGGGTAGCGAGAGAGGTGGTGAAGGTGGAGGATGTGGTGGACTTTACCATCAAACCGGAGTGGTGGGAAACGTTGTCCAAGGGGATGACCAGTACCGCGTTTGGCTGGTTGCGGGGACAAATAAGACAGCCGGGTTGGTTCTAACTTAATGGGGGGTCCAGGGGGAATCATTCCCCTTGGTGGGGCGTGGGGCCAAGCCCCACATTCCTAATATGGGGCTTGGCCCCATACCCCACCAGGGGACCATGATGGTCCCGTGGACCCCTGCAATAGCTTTTTTTGGGGAAACTTAATGAATACTTCGGCTCCTTTGCCCGCCCGCCAAATGGTGGAAGGCGTCAAACATGTCATCGCCGTCTCCAGTGCCAAAGGAGGCGTGGGCAAGTCAACCCTGGCTGTCAACTTGGCCTTCGCCTTTCAACGCATTGGCTTTAAAGTGGGCCTGCTGGATGCCGATATTTACGGCCCCAGCATTCCCACCATGCTGGGCGTCAACCAGGAACCCCATCCTGATGTCATGGGCCGAATTCGCGCCGTCATGGCCCACAATATACCCCTCATGTCCATTGGCTTTATGGTTAACCCCAGCCAAGCCCTGGCCTGGCGTGGACCGGTACTTTTCCAAGTCCTGCAACAGTTCTTCCACGAAGTCAAATGGGTTCCCTATGGTGAATTTCTGGACTTCCTGGTCATCGACCTGCCTCCAGGAACCGGGGATGTACAACTTTCCATGGCCCAACAAATACATGTCTCAGGGGCCGTGATTGTCACCACCCCCCAGGATGTGGCCCTTTCCGATGTGCGACGGGGTGTCAGTCTATTCCAAACCGCCAACGTCCCCATCATCGGCGTAGTGGAAAATATGAGCTTCTTCAAATGTCCCCACTGTGGCGAGTGCACCGACATTTTTGATAGCGGTGGAGCACAACGCATTGCCACCGAATTCAATGTTCCCCTCCTGGGTAAAATTCCCCTCGCTCCCGCCATCCGTGCTTGCGGTGATAAAGGATTACCCATAGTCCTGGCCGAACCCGATTCAGAACATACTGCACGCTATGTGGAAGTAGCCACGCGAGTGAAAGATGCCTTGGGCGTAACCCCTGGTATCAGTCGTCGCCGCTAGGCGGTTTCTTCCCTGGAGCAAGGGGAACCACCGCAATGGGAATAGGGGGGTGGGAACCTGGTAACGAAGGATACCGCCCTTGCTTCTCACAAGGATTTTTGCACAAAGCACAGTGGTGCTGACAATATTGGCTGTGGTCCCGCTGCTGCACCTGAACGGTACGTTTCAGGTTGATCATGGTCAAAGTATCTCCTGAAAAAGGGCCATTCAAACAAGAGTAGAATAACCAGGAACCACTACCGGTAGCAAGCCCATGACACTTTTTTCCATGCCACGCCTGATGGTGGCTGCTCCTCGCAAAAGCTCCGGTAAAACCATGGTTTCCATTGGTCTGGGAGCGGCCCTCCATGAACGGGGGCTTCAGGTGCAACCCTTTAAAAAAGGACCGGATTTTATTGATCCCATGTGGCTCTCCGCCGCCTGCCATCGTCGTTGCCGCAACCTGGATTTTTACATGATGGGAGAACAAGGCATCGAAGCCCAATTCTTCCGCCACGGTATTGGCATGGATCTTAATCTGGTGGAAGGTAATATGGGTCTTTACGACGGCCTTAACTCCGATGGCAGCGATTCCGGGGCCGCCCTAGCTCAACTACTCCATTTGCCAGTTATATTGGTGGTCAACTGCCACGGCATTGCTCGCTCCGCTGCTCCCCTGGTCTGGGGCCACCTCAACTTTCCCGGTCATATCATCCAACTGGCCGGAATCGTATTAAATAATATCTCCTCACCCCGGCAGGAGAAAAAAATCAGGGAATCTCTGGAACAGTGCTGCCCGCAAGCCCAAGTGGTGGGTGTACTGCCCCGTGGTGATGAACTCTCCGTCCATGAACGCCACCTGGGATTGATTCCCCCCTCTGAAGCTCATAAAGTGGAAGAAGCCGTCCAAACCATCGGCCATTGGGTGGGACGCTACCTGGACCTGGATAATATTTTGCAGTTGGCCAACAAAGCATGTGATCTTGCACCGCCAACAGGGAATTTTTCGTTGTCGGAGGAGGCAAAAGAGGATATTATTCTGCCGTTTCCCAAACACATGGCAGAACCCGCCAGCACGGTGTCCGTCCCCATACAGGATACCCGTACCCAGGAACTGGCGCAGGTGGTGGGACGAGTTGGCAAACCGCTTCCCGGAGCACGCGCCTCTCTGAAAGTGGCCATTGCTTCCGACCAGGCCTTCCATTTTTACTACCCGGAAAATATGGAAGCCCTGCAAGAGCGCGGGGTCCAATTCATCCCCTGCAACCTGCTGGAAGATCACCACTTGCCAGAAGTGGATGGCCTCTTTATCGGCGGTGGCTTCCCAGAAGTCTTTCTGGAAAAACTTTCGGCCAATAAAACCATGCTGGATTGGGTCCGCCAAACAGCCCTGGAAGGACTGCCCATTTATGCTGAATGCGGTGGCCTGATGTACCTGTCCCAGTCTATCCACTGGAACCAACATCAAGCCATCATGGCAGGCGTTCTCCCCCTGGCGGTGGAGATGCAAAAACGACCCGTGGGTTACGGCTACATGGAGATGGTCACAACCGGCCACTTACCCTGGCCCCACAATCAACAAAAGGTGCGCTGCCACGAATTTCACTATTCCTCCGCCATCCTGCCCGAT
>JADFXB010000321.1 GCA_015233935.1 Magnetococcales bacterium
TATCTTCCAACACCCTTGTAATCAGCCCAAAATAGGCCACCGATCCACGCAACCAGGAAGAAAGATGAAAGGCCAGCATCATCTTGTCAGAGCCGGTCGCCTGTTCGGTACGTTCGGCAAAGGAGAGAATGGAGCGGATATAATCCTTGGTTTCGGCAGCCTTGTGGGCCACCTGGCGGGCAGCTTCAGCGGCATCGCTGCATGATTTGGCGATTTCACGGGTACCCGTGGCAGCGTCACCAGCAGAACGGGCCACTTCATCGGCGGCTTCTTGCAACTCACGGGTATTGTGGGTCACCGCCTCGGCGGCACGGGCCACTTCCGCCATGGAGCGGGCGATTTCATGGGTGGTGTTGCTTTGTTCGTCCACTGCATGGGTAATTTCATCGTTAGAGGCGTGGATGCGGGTGATGGAATCCACAATATTGCCGATGGTGCGTCCTGCATCCTGGGTATTGGTACGAATTTCTTCCACCTTGGCGGAAATCATGCGGGTGGCGTCGGCGGTCTGGCGAGCCAGTTCTTTCACCTCGTTGGCAACCACGGCAAACCCTTTACCCGCTTCTCCTGCCCCGGCGGCTTCAATGGCGGCGTTGAGGGCCAGCATTTTGGTTTGTTCAGCAATATTGTTGATCATCCCAACTACTTTATTGATCTCCCGTGCCGATTGGCCCAGTCGGGACATGGCGGTTTGGGCTGCCTGGGCCTGGGTGTTGGCATCCTTGGATTGTTCCGTGGCGGCGAGGCAACGTTTGCGCACCTCTGCCAGGGTGGCGTTCATCTCTTCCACCGCGCTGGCCACCGTGCTCACCGATTGGTTGACCTGTTCCAAATTTTGTTTCACCTCGGAGACGTTGGCGGTCATCTCTTCAGCGGCGGCAGCCATGGAGGTGACATTGGTATTGGCCTGTTCAGAAGCAGAGGCGATGGTGTGAATATCGTGGGAGAGTCCCTCCCCCTCTTCCGCAATCACATTCATGTTTTCCGATGCCTGAGCCACTGAATCTTTCATCTGTGCCAAACCCTGCCCCAACTTGGCATTTTCCGCAGCCAAGTCGCGGGTGACTTCCAGGGAGCGATTGGAATCTTCCATCAGGGTGCTGCGCACTTGCTGTAATTGGCGCACGCAGGCATCCACCGTGTGTGCCTGCAGCATTTGTCCCCGGATGGAGCGTTCCAGACTTTCGGTCATTTGATTGACCTGATGGGCGATGGCGTGGATTTCATCCTGGACGGTGGGCAGGGTCATTCGTTGGGTCAGGTGCCCGGCTGAAATGTCCACAATGGTTTTTTCCACTCTCTTCAGAGGCTGGGTTATCAACCGGGTGATAAAGAAAGCAGTGATCACCCCCAGGGCGGTGAGAATGATCAAGGCCAGCCAAGTGCCTTGTTCGCCTTTCTGGATGGTATGATCCAGTTCGGCCATTTCCAGAACCATGGCCTTTTCTTGCTGATGGGCCAGGTTTTCGATGGCGGTCACCAGCTTGTCTGCCAGCGGAATGGCCTCTTCCCGCAACAAGAATACCCCCAGGTTCCAAAATTGATCCCCCTTTTTGAAATCAAAAATGGTAAGGGCTAATTTTTCAACCAAAAAACGCGCTTCTTTCAGCCGATTGAAGGCATCCTTTTGCTTTTCTTCCAACATTCCTTCGCCCGCCGAGCGATCCAGATTGGCGAAGGCTCCGTTATTTTTCTGCCATTGTACTGTGTAGCTTTTTTGGAAGGCCTGATCACCATTCATCAGGTAGGAGCGGATATCGTTTACCGACAGGCTGAAAGAGTTGTTGAAGTCGGACATGGCCTTCAACAACTGTTTGCTCTGTTTGATCTCCACCGGGTCTTGGGAGGCGAGAGAGCGTTTGCTCTCCCGATAGATCATTTCGGTAATGGCCTGGTTGACCTTGTCGGCTTCAGGGGCCAAATTGGCAAAAAAGACTTCCAGGGCGGGGGTGTTTTCAATGGTATGGGCCAAATTTTCAATCTGTTCAACAACTTGGCCAAACTCTTTAAGAATGACCTTGGCTTCCAACAAGTTGGTCAGAGACTCCCGTTCGTTGGCTTCGGTCAAAGATTTTTCCAGGTCCGCCATATCCTTATGGATATCGGCGAAGGCTTTGGCGCGGGCCTCTTTGAGTTCGGGGTTGTCAATCAGCATCCATCCCCGCAAGGCGGAAAGGGATTGGTGGATGGAGCGTTCCAGATCTGCCGCCGTCAGGGCGGTGGGAACCCGCACGCCCTTGACTTGCTGACCCAGGGTGCTGGCTTGTTGAAAACGATCCAGACTGAGAATGCCCTGCACAATCGTTAACACTACCATGAGCAGGAAGCCCAAGGAAATTTTGGCACCAATTGAAAATTTCATATTTATATACGCCGGATTATGGCGCATCCCCCATGACTTTACACCACCAGCCATCCGCTTCCCCAAGCGGATGGCTGGCTGAAACAAGACCCTCTTTCGTATTATTTGGCAGGCGGAGCCACCGGCAGACCAAAAATTTGCCACTCCTGCATGCCACCCCGGTAATAGAGCAGTTTGTCAGCCGGGTAGCCCAGTTGCATCAAGCCTTTGATGGCCGTGGGTGATTGACCGCACCAGGGACCGTTGCACCACAAGAGCAGGGATTTGGCCTTGGAGAAGTCCCATTTGTCGCCTTTTTTGGCGGCCCCAAATTTTTCCATGGCATCGGCAATGGCTACGTCATCGGCCCCCAGGGAGGGGTTCACATCGGTATAGGGGACATTGATGGAGCCGGGGATGGTGCCTTTGGCGTACCAGTCGGGGGTACGGGCATCGATGATCAGGCCCGTGCCTTTGGCCATTTCGTTGGCCATGAACTTGACCACTTCCACTTCACCATAGGTTTTCACCCCTGGAGCGGCTTCCATGGGTTGGGCGCAGAAGGGGGGGCATTCCCGGGAGGTCTTGGCAAAGTCGGCACTGATGACGGCTGCCGGATCCTGATTGCGCACTACTTT
>JADFXB010000322.1 GCA_015233935.1 Magnetococcales bacterium
TGAAGCTGCAGACGAAAATACGACGACCGAGTATGAGATGGCTGTTATCCGCAGCTAACCGCTGCGGCCTCATTGAAGCCTGTGCAAACGCGCTTATAAGTTGCGTGGCTGTGGGGGTTATCCGCAGCTAACCGCTGCGGCCTCATTGAAGCTCAACCTTGGCACGTCCTTTAACCTTTCCATGCCATTGTTATCCGCAGCTAACCGCTGCGGCCTCATTGAAGCGGGACCAGCCTTGCAAAAGGGCTTGCAATAGCGGGCAGGTTATCCGCAGCTAACCGCTGCGGCCTCATTGAAGCGTGGATAACATTAGCATTCACAGTAATGCCAGCGCGTGTTATCCGCAGCTAACCGCTGCGGCCTCATTGAAGCTGGAAATTTGGAAAAAAAGAAAAAAATGGCGCGACAGTTATCCGCAGCTAACCGCTGCGGCCTCATTGAAGCCAGTTTGGCAATCTCCGCTTCGTCCCGCCAACCAAAGTTATCCGCAGCTAACCGCTGCGGCCTCATTGAAGCTCCATAACAGCAGGCTACGAGTACGACCACGAGGTGGTTATCCGCAGCTAACCGCTGCGGCCTCATTGAAGCGACACCAGGGAATGCCAGTCATTATCCTGCGGCTCGGTTATCCGCAGCTAACCGCTGCGGCCTCATTGAAGCCCTCCCCTGAAGAGATCGGAGCGGCCTTCATTCTGTGGGTTATCCGCAGCTAACCGCTGCGGCCTCATTGAAGCGATGTACTTCAGTTGGGACTCTTGAATGGCAGTCCCCAGTTATCCGCAGCTAACCGCTGCGGCCTCATTGAAGCGAAATGATAGGATTTGGCCATGGATCAAAAATCAACTACGTTATCCGCAGCTAACCGCTGCGGCCTCATTGAAGCCAGCCCCTTTTATGGTATTGTACCACCTCTTCCAATACCTGTTATCCGCAGCTAACCGCTGCTGCCTCATTGAATCCCAACGGTCATTTTGAAGGGGGCATGGACCAGCATGCGGTTATCCGCAGCTAACCGCTGCGGCCTCATTGAAGCTTCTACTTAGCACTTTGTTGCATCATTCTGGTTCATGTTATCCGCAGCTAACCGCTGCGGCCTCATTGAAGCATGGTGGCGAACTCGTAAAAAGTCCAAGTAAAACTTGTTATCCGCAGCTAACCGCTGCGGCCTCATTGAAGCCTAAATAATCCAAGAGCCTTATAATTAAATTGCACTGTGTTATCCGCAGCTAACCGCTGCGGCCTCATTGAAGCGGTCTTTGCGATGAGGAAAAGCCGGTCGGATGCAGGTTATCCGCAGCTAACCGCTGCGGCCTCATTGAAGCTAGACCTTCATTCGCAAGTGATTGTTTTTCCTCTTTGTTATCCGCAGCTAACCGCTGCGGCCTCATTGAAGCCTGGCTGGGCGCGGAACTCAAGCCGCCCTGAACCAGGTGGTGGGGTTATCCGCAGCTAACCGCTGCGGCCTCATTGAAGCGTGTACCTAGCCCCATATTTCCGCTACTGTCAACTCGGTTATCCGCAGCTAACCGCTGCGGCCTCATTGAAGCCACATTGGTTACAAATCCAGGTTCCATCACCATCACGGTTATCCGCAGCTAACCGCTGCGGCCTCATTGAAGCGACTGAATTTGCGTGTTTTGCTCTTTCCGCCATCTCCCGTTATCCGCAGCTAACCGCTGCGGCCTCATTGAAGCATCTTCGGCAATGCCAGTTTTTACAAAGTACAGCCTGTGTTATCCGCAGCTAACCGCTGCGGCCACATTGAAGCACACTTTTGGGACGTACACATATAACGCATGCGCATTGTTATCCGCAGCTAACCGCTGCGGCCTCATTGAAGCGTCTATTAATGACTCCCTGGCTGCGTTAAGGGCTTTTGTTATCCGCAGCTAACCGCTGCGGCCTCATTGAAGCCGGGCCAAGGGCTATGCCATCTCCTTCGATTGGCGGGTTATCCGCAGCTAACCGCTGCGGCCTCATTGAAGCATTGTCCAGTCAGGCTGATGTGAACAGAGTAGGGCATAGTTATCCGCAGCTAACCGCTGCGGCCTCATTGAAGCGGCGTGGTAGACGAATGATTTGAACAGGTACAGATCAGTTATCCGCAGCTAACCGCTGCGGCCTCATTGAAGCGGCTTCTGACTCCGCTTTTATTTTCGCGGCTAGGACTGTTATCCGCAGCTAACCGCTGCGGCCTCATTGAAGCGCGGGGCTGGCGGGGCCAGGATTCGGTCGTGGCTTTGGTTATCCGCAGCTAACCGCTGCGGCCTCATTGAAGCTTCGGCCAGATGGTGGCGATGGGGCGGATGCTTGGGCAGTTATCCGCAGCTAACCGCTGCGGCCTCATTGAAGCCCATCCCAATAGCTTGGTAACCAGCTTCGCTGATCGTGGTTATCCGCAGCTAACCGCTGCGGCCTCATTGAAGCCTTCTAGAATAAACTCTAGCTGCATATGGGCAAATAGTTATCCGCAGCTAACCGCTGCGGCCTCATTGAAGCGAGTTGAAGCGGTACATGGAAACCAACCTCAAGGGTGAGTTATCCGCAGCTAACCGCTGCGGCCTCATTGAAGCGACATATTGAGTAATGCTGAAATCCAAAAAGATGTAACGTTATCCGCAGCTAACCGCTGCGGCCTCATTGAAGCAACGCCCGCATGCAGGGCCTCTTTAAACTGGGACGCACGTTATCCGCAGCTAACCGCTGCGGCCTCATTGAAGCGATGTTTTGGTGCACCAATAAAACCGAGTTTATACTTTGTTATCCGCAGCTAACCGCTGCGGCCTCATTGAAGCACGGAGCACAACACCTCAATTGTGGTTGGTGGGGTGACCGTTATCCGCAGCTAACCGCTGCGGCCTCATTGAAGCGATGGTACGTGCCCCATATTCATCTCCAACATCACCACGCCGTTATCCGCAGCCACCCGCTGCGGCCTCATTTCTCTCCCCCAATCTCCCAACCACTT
>JADFXB010000323.1 GCA_015233935.1 Magnetococcales bacterium
AAACACTGGTCACCACCAAAAGAGGATTCCTGTCCGCGCCTTCTGATAGACCAGACTAGCAGGAAACCCTATAAACGACAGACCGAAGATGATGGTCCACTGAACCAGGTCTTGATACAAACATCCGATGGGCGACAGGTTGACATCAGCGAATGTTCACCCATAATAAACGCTAGCAAGCCTTTTCATCTCTTCCGAGTCTACCATGATAGCGGTGATTCCGAGGCAAAAGAATTCATCGAAAAGGTGATCAACCAGGAGGTGGGCCATGTCAGTTAGAGAGGAACCGAGTGATAGCCAAAAGGTGCAAAATATCATTCGTGATGCGGGTGGGAAGATCATGGGTCGTACCCGTCTGCAAAAAATCGCCTTTTTCCTGGAAATCACTGGCCTTGGTGAAGGCTTCACCTTTTCATACCGTTACTATGGGCCATTTAGCGAAGAGCTGGCAGACGGGGCAGACTTGGCCAATTCCTTGGGCCTTATTAAAGAAAAATTTCATAAATCTTCATGGGGGGGGATTTATTCTGAATATTCCAGCCCAAAAGACTCAAGCTCTTCCATTGCCCCACCAAGAAAAATGCTGCTGGAGATTATGACAACGGCGGATCCTATTCAGCTTGAGCTGGCTGCAACAGCCGCACTGTTAGCCAATGAGGGAACCCAGGATCCTTGGGAAGAAACAGAACGCCGTAAACCGGAAAAGGCCGAAAAGGGAAGGCTTGAAAAAGCAAAAGAACTTTATGGCAAGCTGCTTACAGTAGAAACACCCATCCCGCTTCCCCAAATTGTAAATTAATATTTGAATTTTTGCATAGGGCACCCGTCCTGTTCAGGTGCTGGTGACCCTGTTACCAAAAAATCAGCCATGCGTCGCTATCGAGAATGGATGAACGCTATACCCTTTATTCTGGTGGCTAAAGAAAAGCCCTATGGGATCCTTGGGGTTGGAAAGTGAAGGTTGATTATGAAGCAGGAGGGCTTGGTTGTTGCTATTATTATGTTTTCCTGGCTACTCGCCGGTTGTGTCATCCTCAAGGATGGCACCGACCTGGAGGCTCATCCAATGGCCAGGATTGGCATTATGAAAGAGAAAATGGATTGTCAGGATTATGTTGAATTTTTGGGTGCCAAGGGTTCCCAGTATGGTTGCCGGGAAATGTGGTAGTAGAATCGGCAAACACCACATAATTTTTTTTATTATTTAGATTTTACTACTGATTCATCTATCCCCCATGGCCTCTCATTCCCCCCTTTCCCCCAATCAAAGAAGCCAGGCTGGGAAGACACGACTTGAAGCTTTCCCCCCGCCAGTTACTCCCTATTATCCACCTCAGCCAGTGAGGTGGATAGTTGGATTGGCCGATGGCTCATGGATTTTTGCAATACTCATCCGTCGCATAGGAACCCAAGGTTTGCACTGGGGTGCTGGGGTCGATGACAAATTCCGAGGCTCCATAGTGGCCCTTCTCCTCCGCCTTTGGGTTCCAATCATAGGTATACCCCAAACGGGTAAAGGGATAGCCGGGGGAGGTGCCGCCATCTGTATAGCTGGTGGCCATTTGCTGCATGACAAAATTTTGCAGGGTGGTCCAACTACTGCCGGTGGAGATATATTTGCACTTGGGCTTGCTGCCATCCCCTTCATCCGCCTCCAGACAAGGGCGATTTAAATTTTTGCGGGGTACTTCAAGTTCCACAAACAGGGTCTTGGGCTTGGGCGGGTTCAGGGGTAAACCCAACAATTGTTCCAGACGGTTGCGCAACCCATCCCCCTGCAAACCCCAGGATTTACAGAGAGCTTGCACTTCCCCCGCCAAAGTCACCCAAAGTCTGCCCTTGTCCCAGGTGTTGCAATGGGTCACACCCGTGCCACAAGGCAACCCATTGGTCCAGGTGACCACTTTAACAGTTGTGGTGTTGGGCAGGGGTTGCAATACCCGCTCCTTTTCCGGTGAAGCAACGGCAGCATCCATAATGGCTGAACTGTATAAATTTGGCTCCTGAGGCCCAGATACCGGCATGGTTGTGCAGGATGGCAGAATGGTTAACGCCAGAACCAATGGACCCATCCACCCCACATGCAGAAAACCATTGTTCATTGTTGCCTCCCCTATTTGATGTGTTATTTGACAAAGGAAATTTAATATAACTGGGTTTAAGAGTCACGGGGATGTCACCAGAATCTTGCGAATCCGATGATTTGGACATTTTTATGGAGAACCCCAGCATCGACCTCACCCAGAAGGCGCAGATAAACATCGCGCCATGAGGAAGGACATTTGTCTGGCAAGGACTAACCACGACCATGGACCATACTGAATCCACTTGAAAGAGGAAGCCTCGTTCCGTTCCAAGTCAAGTGCCAGGCCGGTTTAAAACACAAACCCTGAATGGGAGATCATGGCTCCAATCAGACGTTCAATCCATGTTGGGATGGATCGATGAAGTAGCGATTGGACGCGCAAAATATTTTAAAGAAACATGATACTGGGGATAGCACCGATTCCTTGGTTGTTCATGGCGACGGTCAAAGTTGCTCATATATTTTATAGATTATTTTTAGTTACCTTCACTTTTATTGCAAATACAAAGTCCAGTTAATTATCCCATGGTTGATAATTATGGCCTTATTGGCTAGCATGCAGGCAACCCACCTTTCTTCCCGACTCTACCAAGGGGTTTCTCATGCTTCGCCCATCCATGGATCGCACCCTGCACCGTTTATTGGCCATCGGCCTGTTGACCTTTTTGTTGCTCATTCCCCAATCCCTGGTATTTGAGTTGATCGGTGAACGGGAATCCCGTAAGGAGATGGCGGCTAGAGCATTGGAAGGTTCCTGGGGGGGAGAGCAGGTGGTGCAAGGGCCGGTCCTGACCATTCCCTTCGTCCACCATGTGCGCCACAAAGATGAAAAAACCAACGAAATTCGCATCCTGGAACAGCGGGAGTTCGCCCACT
>JADFXB010000324.1 GCA_015233935.1 Magnetococcales bacterium
CTTACGCCAATTTCTGATTAAGATGATTGGTGGCTGGAATCCGACGGGCTGCTAGTATCTCCTGAAGTAATAACCAGGAGGAGGGGAAGAAATGACCTCCTCCTGTTCCTCCTGTTCCTCCTGTTCCTTCTGTTCCTCCTGTTCCTCCTGGTAATGTTGAGGTTTGATATCTTCAGATTGAAGCATGGGAACAACATAACTCCCAGCAAGCAACAGCAGGATATAGATTAAAATATTGCGAAGATTGGCTATGATAAAGAGGAAACCGATTTGCCGTTGGTTTGGGCAGGCAGGGGAGGAACAACGGAGAATGGCTTGCTGATGTCGGTAAAGGGCCGCGCTTTGCACCCAAAGGAGAACAGTGAGTAGCAAGATGGCCAGGGTACACCAGCTCCATGGTTGAAGATCAGGCCAATCGAAAGGCAGCCAATAAAAAATCACTCTGGCTGGAATAGAAAAATCAAGTTGGGTATGCCATTGAATCAGCAAAGTGATGAAATAGGTGCAGAATGGTAGCAAAATAGCGACCATTCTTATGGTCTTTTCCTTGCTACTATGACGCACAAGGGAAGCAAACGTTGCAGGATCACAATTTTTCACTAAATCTTTCCCCAGGGGTGGGCGAAGAAGGAAAATCAGGGGCCAGTAGAACCAGAAGGTGGACTTGAGGGAGCCACGGTAGATAAAGAGGGCAACATATGTCAAAATTGAAAAAATAGTAGAGAAAAATTTGGAAAACCAACTTCGTTTTTTAGGTGTGGATTGATAGGGTTCGGAAGGATCCGGTAGGGTGTCTGGAAGAAGTTTTGGGGCAGGGAAGCTGTCGATGATAAAAAGAAAATGCCACCAGTTGACGGGCAGTCTGTGGAAACCTTGGCGGGGATAAAAAATGGTTGCACACAAACGTATTCCCTGCTGGCGTAACCAGAAGCCAAACTTATAAGGTAGGCCAATTAACCAGATAAGTACTGCCTCCGATGTTACTATTGGAAATCGACTCTGTTTTTCTTCCTCTCCTCTACTCACACCATTCCCTCCCCCTGATGCCGCGAGGGGACTCAGTAACATCATTGCAAATATCACTATGGATATTTGCATTATTAGTTCTGATTTTTTTAATATTCGATCTTCCTCTCCCTTTTCTTCTATCGCTATCGCCATGATAGTTATGAGTTTTTTTGCCCCCACTTTCACTAATATAAGAATGACAAGACCTGCTGTCATGATTAAAGCTGCCATAAATGATTTTTTCATGTCTGCCAAGGCTAACGTTGTCGCAATAACGCCCGCGATAATTCCTGCGCTCTCTATAGCTGCCGTTCCCGTTACTGGTACGAAACCTGCTATCGTTAAAGCTACCATGATCCCTGTCATACCAATCAAGATAAACACCATCAACATTAAATAAATTTTATTTTTTGGTAGGAATTCAATGGTTAGGAAATAAGTTCCAATAAAAACAAGAATGAACACACCCACCTGGATCACTTGCCATAGATAGGGGGAACCATCTGGAGAAATCGCAGGTAGTTTGGCATCCTCCTCAAGAAGTGCCAGATATTCTTGGGTTTCTTCCAGGTTTAACAATAATAGGGGCGCGATGATGATACTGGCCAGAAGATGGATATAAGTATCCCAATACCAGGCGATTCCCCAGAAGAACACCACCGCCAGCATGGTTTCAACCAGGGCCAGTGTGCTGGTTTCACCTTTTGCAATGGATACGCATGTGGAATGCCAAACCATAGGTAACACCGTAAGCATAGTAATAATATATGATGATTCATTGATAAAGTTATGCGCAAAAAATAGGGAAAAAAGTTGATATTAGAATCGCTCTCAAGATAAAATTTATAATTAAAGTATATACTGAATTAATTAAAATGTCAATAACATCATATACCGCTGTCGGTTGGTAACTAAGCCCCGTCATCAAGAGTAGGGCCAGCCTATCCATATAGAAATCTGTGAACCTGGAAGTCACAGAATCAAACTGTGGGGATTGGGTTTTGGCAGGAAGTTTACCATCTTGACCTGGTTTGGTATCACTATGCCCCAAAACGAGGTGATTTTTCTGCATTTGTGGCAGTGACTCTGCCAACCTTTGACGAATGGCGGCAGGCTCTGCAAAATTACCCTGTGCCGCACTGTACCAATCAAGAACGGTACATGCCCTCTTGTGCGCACCCTGAGTAGGAGTCTGTGGGTTGCTTTCACAACTTCCAAGTGCATCAACATGGTTGTTTGTATCCTGCCAGTCTTTCTATCACCCCTGCTATGGAAGTGGGCCTGACGCCTTATTAGGGGATAGAGAAGAGAATGATTCTCATGAACCTGTTTGCCTGGATTGAATAAACATGGGTACCCCATTCCAAATAACGGCTGATTTTTCCCCCTGTGGGGATCAGCCCCAGGCCATTGCAGAGTTGCAGCAGGGGTTGCAGGCGGGATTGCGGGATCAGGTTTTGTTGGGGGTGACGGGGTCGGGGAAGACCTATACCATGGCGCAGGTGATCGCCCGCATGGAACGGCCCGCCTTGATCCTGGCCCACAACAAAACCCTGGCAGGACAACTGTATGGGGAGATGAAATCCTTTTTTCCCAATAATGCGGTGGAATATTTCGTCTCCTACTATGATTATTATCAGCCGGAAGCCTATGTGCCCCGCACCGATACCTTCATCGAAAAAGACTCCTCCATCAATGAACAAATCGACCGCATGCGCCACGCCGCCACCCGCGCCCTGTTGACAAGGCGGGATGTGGTGATTGTCGCTTCTGTCTCTTGCATCTATGGTTTGGGTTCGCCAGACTCCTATCAGGATATGTCCCTCACTGTCAAACAGGGAACTGAACTGGATCAACGCGCCTTGTTGCGCCATTTGGTGGAAATTCAGTTCAAGCGCAACGACATTGACTTTCAACGGGGAA
>JADFXB010000325.1 GCA_015233935.1 Magnetococcales bacterium
TTTCAAAAATGTCGGGTGCGGGGCTATTTTCAACAGTCAGAGGTGATTCAAGAGGTGGATTCCCGCCTGCGGGAGGTGCTGGCCATCGATCAGGGGCAAGATCACAACATGCCCGTCTGGCGCATGCTGGCCGATCAAGATTGGCAGGAATCCTGGAAAGAACACTTTTTTCCCATTCCAGTAGGGGAAAAATTGTTGATCCTCCCCTCCTGGTTATCCCCCCCTGCTGGCATGGAATCCCGCCTGATCATCCGGCTGGACCCGGAAATGGCCTTCGGCAGCGGACAACACGAAACCACCCAAGGCTGCCTTGCCGCCCTGGATGAGCGATCCAAAGAGCATCCCCTTGGGAGGGTCCTGGACTTGGGGACCGGTTCCGGCATACTCTCCATCGCGGCCATGCTGCTGGGGGCCAGCCAGGTGGTAGCCACCGACATGGACCCCATTGCCGTGGAAACCACAAGGCGCAATATGGCCAGCAATATGGAAGGGGACATTTCCTGGCAGGAGAAGGTGACCTTGCTGGAAACCCAACAGGTTCCCCAAGGGAGCTTCGACACCATCCTGGCCAATATTTTGGCTCCCGTATTGTGTGATATGGCAATTGACGTGGCCCGTAACCTGTTGCCTGGTGGGTGTGCCATCCTGGCAGGTTTACTCAATAACCAGGAAGAAGATGTCTCTTCCTGCTATCAACAAGCCGGTCTCACCCTCTGCAAAAAATGGCAGTCAGGGGAGTGGACGATTATGCAATGGGAAAAGGATCAGCCCTGATGAGTGCTCAAGCCGTCGCCTGGCAACAAGACAAGGTCATTCTCCTGGATCAACGATTGTTGCCCAAAGAACAGGTTTACCTGCAACTCTCCTCTGCCCAACAGGTGGCGGATGCCATTCGCGACATGGTGGTGCGGGGTGCTCCGGCGATTGGTTGCACAGCGGCTTATGGGGTGGTGGCGGAAGCCATGCGTCTTGCCAAAGATGGTATTCCCGATTCCTGGCCTGTTGCCATGGCTCCTGGCCTGGAAATTCTTTTGAACTCCCGCCCAACTGCCGTCAATCTGGCTTGGGCAGTGGAACGGATGCGACCCTTACTTATGGGGGACCCCTCTCAGGTTACTCAACGCCTGTTGCAAGAAGCGGATGCCATCTTCCATGAGGATATCGCCTCCTGCAAAGCCATGGGTCGCCACGGTCTGGACCACCTGCCTGCAGATAAAAATGGCAAGTTGGTGATCATGACCCATTGTAATGCGGGTGCTCTGGCCACAGCGGGCTATGGCACCGCCCTTGGCGTGATCCGCGCCGCCGTGGAAGCCGGACGCCCTGTCCATGTGTTTTCCACCGAAACCCGCCCTTATTTGCAAGGTGCACGGTTGACCTCCTGGGAGTTGCTGGAAGATAATATTCCGGTTACCCTGATCACCGACAGTATGGCTGGTTATTTAATGAGTCGGGGGGAGATCCACGCGGTAGTGGTGGGGGCCGACCGGGTGGCTGCCAATGGTGATGTGGCCAATAAAATTGGTACCTACAGTCACGCTGTTCTGGCTAAGCGTCATGGCATTCCCTTTTTGGTGGCCTGTCCGCTATCCACCATCGATCTGGCAACACCCCATGGCGATGCCATTCCCATTGAAGAACGCTCAGCCGATGAAGTCACCCACTTCATGGGACAGCGGGTTGCTGCCACGGGTGTTACAGTGCGCAATCCCGCTTTTGATGTCACCCCGGCCCAATTGGTCAGTACCCTGGTGACGGAAAAAGGGGCCATCGCCAATCCCGATCAGGAAAAAGTAAAAGCCCTGTTCAACCTGTGATTATGAAAAATCATTCACTCTGTCAAGGTATGCAGCCATGGATTTTGCCACCGTCATTGGATTGACCATCTCCATTTCGCTGAATGTCTGGGCCATTCTTATGGGGGGATCCTTCCTCCTCTTTGTGGATGCTCCCAGTGTGGCCATCGTTTTCGGTGGAACCATTGGTTCCCTTTTTACCAAACATCCCATGAAAGAGGTGTTCAGCACCGTTGGTGTGGTCTCCAATGCATTCGTGGTCAAAATACCCAATCCCCAGGATATGATCGGCCAAATCATCGATATGGCCAATATCGCCCGCAAGGATGGCATTCTGGCCCTGGAAAAGGTGAAATCCAACGATACCTTCCTGCAATCCGCCATCAACCATTGCGTGGACGGGGCCGACCCGGAATTTCTGGAAAGTGTCCTCAATAAGGAACTGGAATACCTAAGTGAACGTCATTCCGCCGGTATCGCCATTCTGGAAAGCATTGGTGACTCCGCCCCCGCCTATGGCATGCTGGGAACCTTGATCGGTCTGGTGCAAATGTTGGCCAGTATGGATGACCCGGCAGCCATTGGTCCTGCCATGGCGGTTGCCATCCTCACCACCCTGTACGGTGCCTTTGTGGCCAACGTGATCGCCCTGCCCCTAGCCAATAAACTGGGCATCTACAACCGGGAAGAGCAACTGGTACGCCGTATTGTTATCGATGGCATGATCGGCATCCAAAAAGGGGTCAACCCCCGCATGTTGCAGGAATCCTTGAAGACTGCCCTGCCACCCCGTCTGCGGGATACCATTCGGTCCTGATTTATAACTCACCGGTTTGGAGAGTTGCTCATGGGTTGTCCTCCCTGCAAAAAAGGTGCTCCCCTCTGGCTGTTGACCTTCGGCGATATGATGTCCTTGCTGTTGGTCTTTTTTATTCTGCTCCTGTCCTTTGCCAAAATGGATGCTGTCAAATTTGAAAATGCCGCAGGTTCCATCAAGGATGCCTTTGGTGTACAAAAAATAAAAATGATCAACCCCATTCCTACTGGCGAACAGGTCATCAGCATGGCCTTCACCCAGGAGGTGGTGCTGGTCCACTTGATCGAAAAATTACACGTTCTTCTCTCCCGCCTGAT
>JADFXB010000326.1 GCA_015233935.1 Magnetococcales bacterium
ACCCATAGGGTCGTAGGTATCAACAAAAGTTCGATAGGCTTTAAAGGTTTTAGTCTCCATGATCGCACCTCGTTGTAACAGGAACTGAGTCAATTTTTGTGCAATACAGAATTTTGTCCTAAGCGATTTATCGAATAACAGGCCACAAGGTAGCTTTGTCTGGAGCAACCCACACATGATAGAAAGTCATTCATGTGTGGGTTGCAGGATGCAACGCGCTATACTCTTGCACTGGTGGTGCCACCAGACTTTAGTCCGGTAGGCCAGTGCTCCAGCATGGAGAAGTAGTCGTGGGAGAGAAAATTCTTCCCCATCAGCAAATGTTCAAGGTAGGCTTTGGAAGGTAGCAGACTTTTTCGGATCATATGTGGCTGTGCCACATAGGCCAAGACCCTGATGTCACCACGGTTAGACGATGCTTGCAATAGAATCCGGTCATAATGGTATGGGTAGCCCTCCACAGAATCCAATTCAAAAATCTGCTCTGCGCGTAAGCGATAGACCACACCTTCTACAACGGTTCCTGGATTCGGCTCGACGTTGGCGACTCCAAACCGAGGGTCCAAATGTGACAGCTTGTTGAAGCACAGACGATAATTTATTAGTTTGCCCCGAAACGGAGGGGAAAACGCACCAACGTGGGTTCTCATGATGGAGAGTCCCATGTTCCGGCCATAGGCGAAATAGTGGTACATGGTGTCTCCTGTCGTGAGGCTGGAATAAGGAAACCTGTTTCTAGAACCAACAAGTATTTTAACACATATTCCAACCTAACGCCAGTCCAATTACCGTTACTCCGTTACCACCGGTACAGCATATTTGTCTGCCAGCTGTTTGAGATCAGAGTTCATAATCCTCTTGTGGGTGCTCCGCAACGTGTGCAGCTCATCCGACAGCCATGACACCATCTTCCATCGTTGCTTACCAGGTCCACCCCATAGCTTATCGCCCTCTGCATTGGGGTTGTAGAGCCCTTGAGGTCCGGCCATTTCTTTCAATTTCTTGATCAGGTTCGGATCAAAGCTGACAGCACTACCGCTTTCGGTCCCCTTCCGGAGAGTGCGGCCTGACTTTGCAGATTGATGTTTTCTTAAAAAATCGTCCAGGGTAAGCCCACGCTCCTTGAGTAGTGCCTGTACATCCTCGAATGTCCGCTTCTCTTCTTGTTTGGTTATCATCTGCTGACGCTCCGTCGCCGCATTCACCAAAAAGTCCATGGTGGCCTTGGACTGGAATCGACCCACAAACCGTATGATCTCTTCTTTTTCGGTATCGCTCAGTTGCACAAACGGTGTGGGATTAGTTGCTTTGCTCACTTTGGTCTCCTGGTATGTTGTGATGTAGGGATGTTTATCGGGTCCACCCGCCACAGGATAATTCAAAATCATGTTACGGGCGTAGGGTGGGGTAACGTGGACCGAGATGGAACCAATCAGGTAAGCCCGATCTTAATACCTATCGCTGCCTGCGAAGGGATCCATCTTTTATCCGAGTGTAGCCGAGGCTTGTGCCAAAGACAAGCCGATACGAGGGTGGGTTCGCGATCTGAGACAGAGGGGGGTGAGCCGTATCTGGTTAGTCAGGTATGCTCGATTTGGAACTTGTTTGATAAGATCTCTTTCCTAACCTGTCCAATGAACATGCGGGTTTCATGGGGTTGCGCATTGACAATAACGGGTTATTGATGATATAATTTTGTTACCTGCCAACATCCTAACCAGTTTGGAGGCGCTATGTCTCTCACCAAACAGGCCAAGACCTTCACCCCGACCATCGAAAGATTGGTACTCAAGCACCTGACAGAAACCCGATATCCTATCAGGAATCGGGTTATCTTTCTTCTCAGCGTCAAGGCCGGTTTGCGCGCCAAAGAGATCGCGCATCTTCGGTGGGGGATGCTGACCGATGCAGAAGGGAACTTGAGCGAGGCGCTGAACGTGTGCAACTCTGCGTCAAAGGGTAGGCAGGGTGGTCGGGTCATCCCCATGAACAAAGAGCTGCGCACGGCAATCATGGCATGGAGGTCCGAACTTGGCAACCTGGCGACACCAGACCGAGTTGTCATAACATCAGAGCGTGGGAACTCTCCCATGTCGGCCACAACGATCACGAACTGGTTTTTCAAACTCTACCGTACAATGGGGCTTGACGGGTGCTCTTCTCACTCCGGTCGCCGCACCTTTGCAACACGGGCTGCCCGCACCATTGTCGGGGTGGGTGGTTCACTCAAGGATGTTCAGGAACTGATGGGGCATGCATCCCTTGCCATGACCCAACGCTATATCCAGGGATCCGAGGATGCAAAGCGTCGGGTGGTGGATGCGATATGAATCACTGCACCGATACCAGAAGGTGATATAAGATCATTGAGAATTGGTATCGTTCAACAAGCTGTGTCTGTCGGACTCGCGCTGTACCATGCCATCGTTACCCCAACAGATTCCAAAAGATCCGTGTCGATAGGGTAATGAAGGATACCAATTTTATTGGTAAGTGCGGCCAAGCAAGGTCGCGTAACCATGCGGAAGGGTATTCCGCCCCAGAAGACTGGTCAGTCACCGGGAAGCGTGTCCTTGGAGGGGAGGAGGCAACTCCGACTTTAAGCGTAGGACAGCGACACGATAGGCCGTAAGCCGAAAGGCTGAAGTGATTGAGCCTCGATAGAAAATAAACGGGAAGGACGACGTTGTTTACCAAACGGAAGTCAATACAGATGGTGGCGCATGGCAAGTGACCATCTGCTTCCCCGGGGTCTGAGAGCATGGCATGTCGTAGACAGATTGGGGTTACGTGGCAACCTGGGAGACCCGGATGGGCTGTCTCTCAAGGAAGAGAGGATGCCGAACAACCTTGACAAGGGGAGGGAAGCAAGAGCGGCAACGGGAGTCGGATGGCTGAATAGTACCGATGAA
>JADFXB010000327.1 GCA_015233935.1 Magnetococcales bacterium
GTAGCTAAGATCATTAAAAACAAACTTGGGCTGCTGAATTTGGCAGAGATGCTGGGCAGTGTATCCCGCGCTTGTGAAGCGATCGGACATCCGCTCCATTGAATTTATAGTATCATGTAATGACCTAAATCGACTTTTCGATCATTTCCAAACCCTCCTGACAGCGTTGACACGATACCTTTCCATCTTTGTCATTTTGCCACATATTCCAACTGATTGCACTGGATTCCAATATGACGAAGTAGAACTAATTTGAACCCCGCTTTGAAATCGATGGGTCCTGAAAAATCAATTGTAAAAATGAAAAGTTAGAAATACCTTACGCAAAACACGCAGCAAGGGTAAGTCTATCGGTGGGAGGAAGGGATAAGGCATGCTTGGGTTTGTCAAAAAAATGACAAACCAGGGACAAATAGATCGACCATGGGCCAAAAGCCGATGGCTCCCATTGAAATCAAATGGTGGCTGTTTTCCTAAGAATGACATCCTTTCATAGCGGTCAAACAGAACCTTTGTCGGGTCGGTCATTGCAACCGACGGCTTACTCTCCCCGAAAAAATCTTTACAAAATGATCAAAAAAATGTCAACTATCTTCACCCCCGTGGGGTAGAATGAACGCATCCTTTAATATTTATTTTATCAATTTTGAGAGTTGGGCGATTTTTTTTGGAGTTTATAAGAGGGAATCTGCCATCTCTCTCTATTCATTTTTGATATCCAAATTTAATCATCAATCCCAACCCCACTCATGTTTACCAAAGGCGGATGCCCCCCATGGAACGCATCTTTGTATCCATTGCAAGCTATCGGGACAGTGAATGCCCGTGGACATTAAAGGATTTGTTTGCCAAAGCAAAATATCCAGAACGTGTCCATGCCGGCGTGCTGTGGCAGGTGGATAAAGAAGATGATCCGGCCTTGCTGGAAGTCCCCAGTTGGCCCCAACAGGTGCGCGGGGAAAAGGTGGATGTGTCCGAGTGCAAAGGGGTGTGTTGGGCACGCCATCTTATTCAACAAAAATTTTGGCGAGAAGAAGAGTATTTTTTCCAAATCGACAGTCACAGCCGTTTCGATCAAGATTGGGACGTTAAATTAATCCGCATGCTGGACGAGTGCCCATCGCAAAAACCGGTCCTCACCACCCATCCCAATACCTATCATCCCCCCAATGACATTGTCCGTGGTGGTACCCCCATTCTGTTTGCCAATAAGTTTAGTGACGAAGGCATCCTGATGCCCAAGGGAAAAATGTTGGGCTTTACCCAACCCCCCCGCCCACCCCTGCCAGGGGCCTTTCTGGGTGCCGGGTTTGTCTTTGCCCCCGCAAGTATGGTGCGAGAAGTCCCCTATGATCCCTTTCTCTATTTTCAAGGGGAAGAGATCACCATGGCCGTGCGACTGTGGACCCATGGCTACGACCTTTTTGCCCCCAACGATGCCATCGTCTACCATGATTATGCCAACAATCGGGGCAGACGTCGCCATTGGAACGATCACTCCGACTACCAAACCACCCTCAACCAGTTTTCCTTCGCCCGGGTAAAACATTTGCTGGGTGTTGCCACCTCCAGCGATCCCCAGGTGATCCAGGAGTTGGATAAATACGGCTTGGGGAGTGTACGCACCCTGCGAGAATACCAGCACTACGCCGATGTGGATTTCAAACGACGTAAAATAGGGGTGCGGGCCGCCGATGGACTGTTTCCCTCCGCATCAGAAATTCAACCGGAACGGTTGCAACTCACTCGACGCTTTACCGATATCTATCTCAATAATGGTTGGAAATCCTTTGATACCCGCAGCGGTCCCGGCTCCTCCTTCCGCCTTACTGCGGATTTGCGGGAAGAGTTTCGCTGGTTGTTGGAAAAGCTTAAAATTGCCATACTGGTGGATGCCGGTTGCGGCGATATGAATTGGCAGGCCCCGGAAACCGAACATTTGGATCTTTTTCTGGGATTCGACATTGTGGAGGAGATGGTTCTCAACAATCGGGCGGTATTTGCCCATCGCAAAAACCATTTTTTCAATACCGCCGATATCAGCCGGGATATTCTGCCAAGAGGAGATGCCATCCTGTGTCGCAATACCCTGACCCATTTGAGCAATGAACAGGTGGTGAATGCCTTACGGTTGTTCAAACGCAGCGAATCCCGCTTCCTGATGGCCACCACCTTTCCAGGTGCCGCCAATACCGATATTGAAGCCGGTCAGTGGCGAGCCATGGATCTGTGTGCACCACCCTTTTCTCTCCCCCAACCACAGCAGTTTATTCAAGATGGCGAAGCCAACATTAACCGGCAACTGGGGGTCTGGAGGCTATCCGAGTGGTAGCTTTTCTGGAATGGCTGAAAGCAAACAAACACCCCGTCTATCGTCTGGATCCCCTGGACGAAGTGGGAGAAGTGCGGGGTTCCGGCTCCCGCTTTCTTATTCGCCAAACCTGGCAGGTCATCCTCCTGTTTTGTCTGCCCCTGTTTATTTGGACCAGCGTTGCCACCATCAAAGATGTGGCCCATGTCACCGGTCAGGTGATGCCCTCCGGGGCCATGCAGGCGGTCCAGCATATGGAGGGGGGAATCGTCGCCGAAGTTCTGGTCCATGAAAGCCAATTGGTGGATAAAGGCCAGGTGCTCTTGCGCCTGGATAGTCGTCAGGCCATGCCGGAACGGGAACAGGCAGAGGTGCGATTGGCCGGCTTGCAGGCCCGCAGTGCCCGCTTACAGGCCATCGTGGATGACACTGAACCGGATTATCAGAGAATTTCCCAATGTTTCAAAGAGTTGGTCGAGATTCAAAAACGCATCTATGCCGATCAAATGGCCACTTTTCAAAGCAATCGTGCCATGGTGGAGGCGCAAATTGCCCAACGCAACAGTGAATTACAACAGACCATTGGTGATTTGGCCA
>JADFXB010000328.1 GCA_015233935.1 Magnetococcales bacterium
AGGCGTCCAGTTTCCCCCAGGTGAGCGCCACCATCTTCCAGCAGGGGGAGGGTCATGCGTGCGCATCTCCCTGGTGGCGGGAATCAGGTGGAGGCGTCCACCATGGCCGTGGGGAAACAAGGTTCGCGACAGGTTCGCGCACGGTTCGCGCGTGCGAATGCATGGGGTGCGCGGTCACTGTGCGCGAGGGGTGGGCCGCCACCTTGTCCAGGGTGAGGAGTTGGCCGCCGGATCGTCCTGGATGTGGTGTCAGTCCGGGGACACACTCCACTGGTCGATCCGCAGTCATCCCCAAACGCAGGACCGCGCCATCAATGAGCGCCAGCGCCGGGGGGCGGGCAGTGGAGGAGGTGGAGGAGATCAACCAGCATGGAGAAAGCATGGACTACGAACTTTCGCAACTTTCGCAGGTTTCGCATTCGCAACCCGCCGGAACTCAACTTTCGCATCGCAAAAATAAGAGAATAATAAGTAAATGCGAATAATTATTATTAATATTTATATTATTGCCTTCTTGTTCCAGAGAGAAGATTGCGAAAGATCACTCCCATCTCCTGGAGAGGGTGGGGAAGGGGTTTGGAGGGGTGGGGGTTTCTCCAAGCGTCCACACTGCGTCTACACGAAATAAAAAAGGGCTCCACCCATGAGATGGAACCCTTTGATTTTCCTGGAGCTGGCGGCAGGAATCGAACCCGTAACCTGCTGATTACAAATCAGCTTTATTGTGAAAATTCGCGTGACTCGAATGGTTCATTATGGGACAAGGTGGAACGATTTAGGAACATCATTATAGATTTATATCAACGTGTTGCAACGCTTTGCAAGAGCCACTTTCACTATCCTCTTGTCCCAAACGGCCCCAATATGTTTCACTAAACCCCATGCACCATAGAACCACAATAGAACCACGTGATTGGGGGGGGGCATATGGCCTTCACAGACCGGAAGATTCGCAGTTTTCAGCCCGGGGAAAAGCGGGTTGAGATTTGGGAGGGGACTGGCAATGGGTTCGGGGTGATCGTGAGTCCCAGCGGAACCAAGACCTGGGTATTTCGATATCGATATGACGGAAAGTACAAAAAGATGACCTTCGGGCAGTACCCCGAAATCACTTTGGCCAAGGCCAGAGAGCTGCACCAAGAAGCACGGCGGAAAGTCGCTCTAGGGATCGACCCGTGTTTGGAGCGACAAACGGTCAGGCAGGAGATCATCACGGCGCCAACCATAGGTCAACTCGCAGAACGCTTCATTGAGGAGCACTCCAAACCCAAAAAGGCGTCATGGAAAGAAGATCAGCGCATTTTGAACTACGATGTGCTCCCTCGCTGGCAACATCGCAAGGCCAGGGATATCAAGAGAGCTGATGTCCGAGCCATGCTTCATGAGATCCAACAGCGTGGAAAACCCATCATAGTCAATAGGACCTTGGCCATGATTCGCAAAATGTTCAACTGGGCGATAGAAATTGAATTGTTAGATGATAACCCATGCTTTAGTATCCGAGCACCAGTCAAGGAACGGCCAAGAGAACGATATTTAACCGAAGATGAAATAAGGCGTGTTTGGCATGGGTTGTCCAATTTAGAAATATCTAAAGAGGTGTCTCTTCTGTTGAAACTCATGCTTGTTACCGCCCAAAGGAAGGGGGAATTGGTTCATGCTGAGTGGAAGGATATGGACCTGAATAGTGGATGGTGGTCGCTTCCTGGCACGAAGACCAAAAACCGCTATTCCAACCGCATCCCGCTATCCCGCCTAGCGTTGGATCTGCTTGCTGAAGTAAAACAATTATCAGGTGACGATCCGTGGCTATTTCCTGGACGAGGCAATGATGGACCAATCGATGATGAAACTCCCAACCACGCTTTGATGGACATTATTGAAAATCTTGGGGTTGCACACTTCACACCTCACGATCTGCGTCGCACTGCTGGCACTCACATGACGAGTATAGGGGTCCCTCGACTAGTTCTCTCCAAGATTATGAACCATATTGTAAGGACAACAACACGCATATACGACCTTCACACCTACGACAATGAGAAAAAAGCGGCTTTAGATGCTTGGGGTGAGAAACTGGCCAGCATCGTCAGGGATCAACAGTAAAAACAGGCGTTGAAGCATCATGCGTTGACCGTCGTGATAAACGGGGTCTTTATGGTGAAGCTTACGCATGGAAAAAGGCCCATCCAGCTAGATGAAAAATAAGGAATCTGGTCTTGCTGGTTCTGCGCGAAATGTCTTGCAGTTATTCAGTTTAATGGTTTTGGTGGTTATCGCAAAGCCTTTCATGGGAATACGGGTATCAAGCGAATAATCAATCAAGCAAAATCTTATGCGATCATGAACTAAATAAGCGACATCCGAAAACCGGATGCCGCTTAGAACAATGCCACAATATGCGCTTTATGTCACTACCGAGTTTTGAAGCGCAGTTGGACAACCTTGACCACACCCATCTCCTTGAGTCTCCGCTTGTCTGCTCCTCAGCCATTCATTGACAATCTCTCTAACCTTTTCAGCAATGCTAACCTGTTCCGCATCAGCCATTCTTTTAATCGTTTTGAACACATCTGCGGAGATGTGAAGGGATAGCGCCTTTTGGTATCTAGCGATCTTCATGTTTACGCTCCTATGCTAATCAAAGTTTTCTGGTGAGTTAAAAAATGCAACCGAAGAGCTTGCATCCAGTCCGAATGATTCCTTGCATCCATATAGCTGCTTGATCTTGCCTGCCAGTATGACATTGTTATTTGGAGCTGGGATTTTGACTATGGCTGAAATGAAGAATGTCGGATCTATGATGTCTGTTAGACCGTTAGAGCATTCATTGCAAATAGCATTAACACCAGTCAGGTAATCCATCTTGTCCTTCGATCGTGAGTAAACAAGCCGCATTCT
>JADFXB010000329.1 GCA_015233935.1 Magnetococcales bacterium
GGCCGCTGCCTTTACCCCCGGTGCCCATGGCTCCACTTTTGGTGGCTCCCCCCTGGTCTCTGCCGCTGCCCTGGCCCATCTGGATTTGTTGGAAAACAGCGGCGTTTTGGAACAGGTGACGGAAAAGGGGCAGTATTTGTTGGAAAAACTGACGGAAATAGCCAGCCGTCACAAGTTGGTCAAGGCCGTACGTGGTAAGGGTCTCATGCTGGCTGTGGAACTGAACGATTCGGCACAGGATGTGGCAGCCGTCTGTCTTTCCCGTGGCTTGCTGGTCAGTTGCCAGAAAGGCACCACCATCCGTCTGCTGCCACCGTTGGTGGTCAGTCGTACAGAAATGGATGAGGGACTGGAGATCCTCAAAGGGGTATTCAACGACGTACTCTGAATTGATTGAGTTTATTAACCATCTTTACCATATTGGTGTTGAAAAATGCCACAACAGGGCAAAAAAAAGCGGGATTTTCTCACCCTCCTGGATTTGTCCAAGGAGGAGATCCACACCCTTCTGGAGCAAACCGGGTTCCAGAAGGAGATGCGTCGGCGGGGTGTGCTCCATCAGCCCCTGCAAGGACGCACGCTGGGGATGATTTTTGAGAAAGCATCCACCCGCACCAGGGTCTCCTTTGAGGCAGGCATGTACCAATTGGGAGGGCAAGCCTTTTTCCTCTCCGCACGGGATATCCAACTGGGACGGGGCGAACCCCTGTCGGACAGTGCCATCGTCCTCTCCCGTTATCTGGATATTCTCCTGGTGCGTACCTATGGGCACGACAAGGTGGAAGAATTGGCCAAACATTCCACCGTGCCGGTGATCAACGGTCTTTCCGACTCCTTCCACCCCTGCCAAATTTTGACCGATATCTTCACCTATGAAGAAAATCGGGGTTCCATTGCCGGGAAACGGGTGGCCTGGATTGGCGATGGCAATAATATGGCCAATACCTGGATCGAAGCCGCCGCCCTGCTGGATTTCAATCTGGTCCTGGCCTGCCCGGAAGGGTATGAACCGGAAGCCATGGCCCTCTTGCGGGTAGGCCGGTTGCTGGAAACAGGCAAGGGTAAGGTGGAAGTGGTGCGGGATCCCCGTGTGGCGGCTGCCGGGGCAGATCTGGTCACCACCGATGTGTGGACCTCCATGGGCCAAGAGGCTGAACAACAGGCCCGTATTAAAGCCTTCAGTGGCTATATGGTGGATGAAGCCCTTATGGCCCTGGCCAATCCCCAGGCCCTCTTCATGCACTGCCTGCCTGCCCACAGAGGCGAAGAAGTGACTGCCGGGGTGATGGACAGCCCCCAGTCGGTGGTTTGGGATGAAGCCGAAAACCGCATGCACTTTCAAAAGGCTCTGCTGGTTTGGCTTTTGCTTGGTAATCAGAATGATGTCTGAATGTGATCCGTCGGGAGCTTGGAATGTCGCAAAAAATTGAAAAAGTGGTTCTCGCCTATTCGGGTGGCCTGGATACCTCCATCATCTTGAAATGGTTGCAGGATAACTACCATTGTCAGGTGGTGGCCTTCGCTGCCGATCTGGGACAGGGCGAGGAGCTGGACGAAGCCAAAGCCAAGGCCGTGCGCTTCGGTGCCTGTGATGTCTTCGTGGAAGATTTGAAGGAGGAGTTCGTTCGCGACTTTGTCTTCCCCATGTACCGGGCCAACGCCATCTATGAGGGAGTTTATCATCTGGGCACCTCCATCGCCCGTCCCCTCATCGCCAAAAAGCAGATTGAAATTGCCAACCAGACCGGAGCGGATGCCGTCTCCCACGGGGCCACCGGCAAGGGGAACGATCAAGTCCGCTTTGAACTGGGTTATTACGCCTTGCGTCCCGATATTCGGGTGATTGCCCCCTGGCGGGAATGGGATCTGACCTCCCGGGAAAAATTGTTCGACTATGCAGAGAAAAACGGCATTCCGGTTCCCAAGGACAAGCGGGGTGGCATTCCCTACTCCATGGACCGCAACCTGCTGCACATTTCCTATGAAGGAAAAATTTTGGAAGATCCTTGGCAGGAGCCGGAAGAGGAGATGTACCTGATCACCACCTCCCCGGAAAAAGCCCCCGATCAACCCACCTATGTGGAGATCACCTTTGCCAACGGGGATCCGGTGGCTGTGGATGGTGAACCCCTCTCCGCCGCCAATCTGCTGGCCCGCCTGAACACCCTGGGAGCCAAAAATGGTGTGGGACGGGTGGATATGGTGGAAAACCGCTACGTGGGCATGAAATCCCGTGGCGTTTACGAAACTCCCGGCGGGACCATTCTGGGGGTGGCCCATCGGGCCATGGAGTCCCTCACCCTGGATCGGGAGGTGACCCACCTGAAAGATGAACTGGCCCCCCGTTATGCCTCCTTGGTTTACAACGGCTATTGGTTCAGCCCGGAACGTGTGGCCCTGCAAGCCTTGATCGACTCCACCCAAAACTTTGTCAACGGGGTGGTGCGTTTGAAACTCTACAAAGGCAACGTGATGGTGGTGGGGCGCAAGTCGGATCACAGCCTCTTCAGCCAGGCCATCGCCACCTTTGAAGAAGATCAAGGGGCCTATAATCAGGGTGATGCCACCGGCTTTATCAAGTTGAACGCCCTGCGCATGCGCATCGCCGCCAAGTTGCGGGGATAAGGGTATCGTCATCGGTTTTGTGCAAAAAGCGGCGGATGAATGCCGCTTTTTGCATTTTCAGTGGAGATCATCCCATGAGCCAAAACAGCCAAGACGCCTCCAAATTATGGGGTGGTCGTTTTTCCCAACCCACCAACGCCTTTGTGGAAGCCTTCTCCGCTTCCATCCATTATGATGTGCGCCTTTTTCGCCAGGGTTACATTGCACAGAATGAACGGGGCCACCGTGCCCGGCAGGTCCATGCCCTGGGCCAAACCACAA
>JADFXB010000032.1 GCA_015233935.1 Magnetococcales bacterium
GACCGGCCTTCAGAATGCGCTGGGCCAACATTCCATGGCTGGTGATGGCCACGGGTGGAAGGGGGGAAAGGGTGAGACAGCGAGCCGTCCCCAACAAATTGGCAGAGGATTTGGCTTCCGGGGCAGGCGGGGCAGTGGCGGGGGTTTCTTGCTCTTCACCCATCGGGGTGAGTTGTTCCACCAGGTTGTTCTGACGCGCCCCCCTGGCCTTTTCCACCGCCTGAAAACTGTTCATCAACAGACTCATAAAATATCTCCAGCATCAAGGGGATTTGGGAACAACCGCAATACGCGCCAACTCCCGTTTTATGAGATTCAGGCTTTGTCCAAAAGGTTTGGTACGCTGCAAATAGTTGGGCAGGAGAGCTATGTCCTTTTTGGCCTCGGTGATTCCGGCGTACTCCCCGTAGTAGACTAAAAATCCCCCATTTTTTAAGGGAAAAATACGCAATTGATCCTGCTGGATGGCCTTTTCAGTATCCTGGAAAAGCTTGACAAGGGAGCGTACCGGATCGGGTCCACCTGGAGCGATCAACAACAGTTGCACACTCACCCGCTCGTCGGGGGTGTTGAGGAGCCACTCTTGCGAACGGCGTATCCGTTCCGATAAGGGTACCCCGCCCAAAACAACTACAGTATCTACGGTGGATCGTGAAGTCAACGCGCTGGCAGCAGGTGGTTCCACGGGAGGTGGTGGGGTGACTTCTGGCGGACTTTCTTCCACCACCGGGGGTGGCGGAGGTGGTGGTTCCACCACGACCTGGGGAGGGGGTGGCTCTGGTGCAACCACTACCGGTGCGATTTTTTCCACCGGCTTCACA
Organism: Magnetococcales bacterium; assembly: GCA_015233935.1. Taxonomy (GTDB): domain Bacteria; phylum Pseudomonadota; class Magnetococcia; order Magnetococcales; family JADFXB01; genus JADFXB01. The sequence goes on from JADFXB010000032.1 coordinate 822, forward strand.
ACCACGGGTGGCGGCTCCTGCCTTTGCTGAAAAACCACCCCGGCAACCCCCAAGGCCAACAGGGCGGTCCATACAAGGATGGACCCACTTCGTCTCCACCCATGCTTTCGCCCTCTCTCAACCAGCGGACAATGGGGTAAGGCCAGTTGCAACTCTTTATGGCCAACAATCCGCTTGTCTCCCGCACAAGCAGCCAACAGGGCATAATGGGCCAGGGTGTTGAGAAGCCGGGGTCTGCCCTGACACAGGGTGGTCATGGTACGGATGGCCTGCTTGTGAAAAACCCCTTCCCCCTGCCAGCCCGCCCGCCCCATGCGATAGTCCAGATAGTCCCCCACCTCCTCCTGATTGAAAGGGGGTATGTGCAGGGTACGATCCACCCTGTCGGCCAATCCTGACATTGACAAGGGGGTGTGGCTTACCAAGACCATTTGCAACAGTTTGTGGCTCTGGCTTTCCAAATGATTCAGCAGACGAACTTCTTCCAACAGGGCGGGGGAGAAGCGGTGGGCCTCTTCCATAAAGACCACCAGACGGCGTCCCTCCTCATGCAACTGCATCAACTGGCGGGTCAACTCCTGAAAGGCGGCACCTTTTTCTTCCGGGACCGCCAACCCCAATTCACGAAGCAACAGACCGGAAAGGTTATCCGGGCATAAAGAGGGGGCCAGGAGAAAAACCACCCCAAAACCTTCCGGTAATGCGGTGGCCACCTTGCGAGCCAGCAGGGTCTTGCCACTGCCCGCCTCTCCTACCAACAAGAGAAGCCCCTCCCCCCGCATCAGAGAAAAAAGCAGGGCATCCAACAGAGTATTGCGCCCTCCTCCCTCAAAAAACAATGCACTGTCCGCTATGTTGTCAAAAGGCCAGTGGCGCAGAGCAAAATGGTTGAGATACATGGGCAATCCTTCAAGCCAACACCTGAAATCACCTGGGTCTAATCGGGCAGGGAGGCCACTACCTCCAAACTGAAGGCCCACAAAAGACGGTTCATGGCCTCCACCATACCATTGAAATCCTCTTCTGCCACCCCTTCCTGACTGCTGCGGCTAAAGCGACGGGAGAGAATTTCCTTTTCACCAGCATGCAAACTCCAAACCAGGGCCAATACCACTTTGCCGGAACCATCCCGCTCAAAACGATGTATCCGCAAGGTGAGCTTGCGATTTTCACCCGCCGCAGGATAACCAGAATTACGGCGCACCCCCTCCCCCTTCAACAAGAGGGATAAATTTTCTTCCAACACCCGCGCCACCCCATCATTCAACTCTTCCGCCCATTGATCAAATTCGGCCAAATGCAGGCGGTGGTTGGGCTGGCGATGGACCAACTGGGGACGGTGCAAATAGGGAGCCACCTCCACCCCAGCCAGTTCCAAGAGGTAGGAGAGGGAACGGGGGGTTTGATTTCCATCCGGCTGGGAGGCCAGGAGATAAAATCGGGTGGGTGGGGATGGCTCACCCGGCAAGGTGGAACACCCCCCCAAGAAAAGGGCTGCCACCAGACAGGCCATCCGCCAACGGGAGAAATTTTTCATGGTTTTTTCCCTTTTTCCTTACCAAACAGCAGGGATTCAGGGTTGCGCTGCAAGGTATTGGTGAGGGTGCGCAGGGCATAGGCGGTGGCTGCCAACTCCCGCAAGGTTTCCAAGGTTTGTCGGTGCAGGGGAGAGTCGGCCACCAGTAAACGTTCCATGGCCGTCAAAGACTTGTTGGCCTGCTCCATGGCCACGGTGGTGGATTGTCCCAAACTTTTGATACCACTGGCCACCGGGATCACCTGTTGATCCAAATCTTGCAGCAACCGCTCGCTCTGCCGCAAGGCTCGATTCATCCCCCGCAAAGCCTCCATCACCTCCGGGGCGTTGACCGTCTGGTTGAGGGTGTGCAGGGTCTCCTGCATATCCTTACCCATTTCCTGAATGGGCAGTTGATCCACCTTTTGGAGAATACTGGCCAGACGACTACCCAACCCTGCCAAATCCCCACCCCCTTCCGCATGATTGGGATCCGCCGCCAACAGTGGAAAGGTGGTATCCATGGCCAACGTGCTTTCTCCTTTGCCCACATCCGGGGTATCAAAGGCCACCCCACCCATGAGCAAAGATTGCACCGATTCACTCTTCACATTCACCCCAGCCGGGGTCACATTGACCGAAAATCCGCTGGCATTCCAAAAGCGGCTGCTGGCGGTCACCAACCGATGGTAGGGATCCCGAACAAACAGATGGATCCTTAAGGATTGTTGATCTTCTGCCAGCCGGTACCCCAACACCTCCCCCACCTTGATGCCATGGTAGGAGACAGGGGAGCCGGAGGTGAGGGAACCCAACCCACTGGTGGTGAGGACAAACTCCTGCCCCGCCGCTTCCACCCGCAACAGGGGAGGAACATTGAGACCTCTAAAAGCAAAGGTGGGCGGCCCTTCGTTACCCGGTTCCATCTCCAGATAGACCCCGGAGACCAGGGTATTGAGACCCGACACCCCACTCATGGAGAGTTGGGGTTGCACCACCCAGAAGCGGGTATTGCCCTTGAGATAGGGGGTGATGCTTTTATCCAGCAGGGTTTCCACCACCACATGGGAGAGGGTGGGACTCAAGCGCACCTCTTCCACATCGCCGATCACCACCCCTTTGTATTTCACCTTGGTCTTGCCCGCCACCACCCCATTGGCCGATTCAAAGGTGATAGTCACAGTAGTGCCATGGTTCCAATAGGTGGAGACCACCAGCCACAAGGCCACCAGGGCCACCACCAGAGGCAGCAGCCAGACCAGGGGCAGGGGACGCTCTTTGGTCACCATGGCCGTCGGCAGGGAGGAAGATTCATGGGTTGGCAGAGGGTCCATTGTTTGGCTCCATGGCATCCCAGATCAACCGGGGATCAAAACTTTTAGAAGAGAGCATGGTCAACACCACAATGGCTCCAAAGTAAGAGGCACCCGCTTCCACCTCAATGGCAGAGATGACTTCCATTTGCACCAACGCCGCCAGGGTGGCCAGCACATAGATATCCACCATGGACCAATAGCCGGTGCCATCGATCAACCGGTAGAGACTGGTGCGCCCCTGGGGTCGCCAACGGGAGCCGGTTTGTACCGTCACCAACAGTATGGCCATAATCACCATCTTGGCCAAGGGAATGACGATACTGGCCACCAGGACGATGATGGCCAACATCCACATTCCCCCATCCAGCAACACCCGAATGCCACTCAGGATGGTATCGGACTTTTCATAACCAAAGCGCACCACCTTCATCACCGGCAAGGTATTGGCGGGAATGTAGAGGATGACTGCCGTTACCAGATAGGCCCAGGCACGGGCCAAACTATCCGGCTTACGCCAATAAAGGGCAGCCCGGCAGCGGGGACAGTGGGGCTTAACCTCTTCCACCGTGGGACGATGGAGCATGCCACAACGATGGCACAACATCCAACCGGCCTGCATGGCCGTGGCGGCATGTTCAGCCATCTTCCTCTTCCTCCAAACACTGCCAGAGTAGGTGGCAATCCAGATGGTGCAAGGCGGCAATCACCGCCACCATTTGCCCACCAAAGGCAAAGAGTCCCAACCCTGGTATGAGCAGGGCACTGGCGGAGAGCTTGGCGTAGGCGATGAGCACCCCCAGAAGGTAAACATCCATCATTCCCCAGGGGGAGACGGTTTGCAGCATGGTCAACAGCAACATGGGCCGCCAGGGTCGCCGTCCCAAGCGCAACGGAACCAGGAGCACCAGCAATCCCAACAATTCCAGCATGGGCACCAACAGAATGGTGATGACCACCACCAAAGCCAACCACCAAAACCCTTGCTCCATCAGCACCCCGATGGCGGTGAGCAAACTTTCCTGACGAATTTGCCCCTGCCAGGAGAAGGTCAACAAGGGATAGGCGTAGGAGAGCACGGCCAGTATCAGAGCGGTCACCACCCAGGCCAGGGAGTGATCCAACCCTTTGGCCGGGTGGTGGGTATAGAGGGTACCGCCACAGCGACGACAACGGGCCACCCGTCCCGCCACCAGGGGAACCACCGTATGCAACAGGTCGCAATCATGGCAGGCCACCAGCGTAGACGACGGCCCCACCCCCGCCACCTTACATCTTCTCGCCCCCTTGGCCATACCCTTCTCCCGCCTTTGTGGCCAACGTCTTCTAACTAGGATTCATCGACAAGTGTAATATGTCGTTTCACAAACCGATTTCTTTTTCTAGCAATCTGTTATTTATAACCACATCTGCATGAATCAAAGCTGGGTCATCCTGACCAATCTTCTTGGAAAGCTCCTGCAAATTAACCTTGGCTATTTCATATTGTTTTTGATTGATTAATTCATATAGAATCCTAATCTCATCTACAATTTCATTGTTTGGTGGACGGCTTTCAGTCTCCATAATCAGGTTGAGAGTCCGTCCACAATCTGCACCATAAGTACTGATGGGAGGGGAATAGAGCTTATAATCTTTGAGAATTCGGATGCATTCGGGCTTCACCGTAGTCAGGATCAACGGGCTGTGGGTGGCAACGATGAGTTGGGTATTGGGGAAAATTTTTCGCAGATTGGAGATCACCTTTTGCTGCCAGGTGGGATGCATGTGCAAGTCCAATTCGTCGATGATCAAAATGCCTGGTGCTTCCAGGGGTTTTTCCAGGTGGGGATTGGCCAAAATCATGCGATGCGCAAAATCCATGACCAGTGCCAGCATGTTGCGGTAACCATCGCTTAATTGCTCTATGGAAAGAAGCTTGGTGGTGCCATCTGCCTGTTTGATAACAGCATGCAATGCAGGTATGACCCCCCAATAAATCACCTTTTGAACATCTTCAAAAGCCATAATGGCGGCTTGGCGAACGCTTCTCAATTCTGGATATTCCAAGTCGATCTGACCTTTTTCTTTACCCTTTCGCAATTCATGGTTTTCAAGCGCGTAAAACCATTGACACATGGGCTTATAATCTACACCCGCATCCAAAGCATCTTTGTATGCCTGGCTTCTTTCTATTCTATAGCTGAACACATCCGCAAGAAGATCTGGCATATTAATAAAGAGACGATTTGCCCTATAGTATGCAAAGACCGGATAGGAAACATCAATTATTTTATCAGCATCTACCATTTTTTTTATTTTTTCAGGATATCTTACTAAAAAATCCACTTCATACTCACCACTAACTTCCTTAAAAATATTCACCTTTCCAAGCATTTTCCAATTATATATATAATTATTTAAAGAATTATCGACATTAAGATCATCATCATTACAAAGATTTATCAGAAAAGCTGCTTCAGATTTTATTTCAGATTCAAGACGAGGCAACTTATTGTAAGTTCCATCTACCATAAAATCATTGACTGAAAACTTTTCTGAATAATGAAAATTCTCAGACGGATACAAACAAGTATGGGTTAAAGGCCCTAAAGAGCGCGCGATGGCATCAAGAATGGCCGTCTTACCCGAACCATTCACCCCGACAAACACATTGATATCAGGGTGCAAAGGAATATCCAGTTTTTCAAAACAGCGGAAATTTTCCACCGTAACCTGTTTTAATTTCATGGCTGAATCTCCCTTGCCTGCTGCCACCGCTCCCTGCTTTTTATTTACCCACCACCGTGGACAACACTTCATCATGAATGGTGGGTGGGGTGCGGGTGAGGGTCTCTTCCAGGAAGATGCCCTCCTTGTTTTTGGCCATGCTGGTGCGCAAGGAGTTGACGATGGCGGGGCGGGCCTCCTCCAGGGACATGGCCTTGCCGCTCTCCCGCTCCTTCAATTTAAGAATGTGCCAGCCCCGCTCCGACTTCAGGGGTTGACTCACCTCCCCCACCTTCAAACCGGCAATCACCGGACGCAGCTCAGGACCGATGGATCCCATCTCCTGCCAACCCATGTCACCCCCATTGGCGGCACTCTCCTTGTGGTCGGAAACCTGCTTGGCCACCTCGGCAAAATCGTCACTGCTCAGACGATTGCGCACCTCTGCCAACTTGTTCTCCAAATTGGCGGCGGCTCCCTCCTCATTGCCCAAGGCCAGGAAAATTTGCCCCAAATGCACCCGGTCCGGGTTAACCAGACGGGATTTATTCTTGTCATACACCTCCTGCACCATGCTCTCGGCAGGAAAACCACTGTCCGGGGTGATGCGGGAGAGGAGGTATTGATTAAAAAGAATCTCCTCGGAGGCCCGATTCATCAAATATTTAATGTCCGGCTTATTATCCCACCCATCCTGGCGGGCCTGACGAATGAGATAAAGGCGCACCAACTCCTCGGTCACCAGCTTACGCATGGCGCGGGGATTGGCCTTCAATTTTTGCAAATCTTCCGGGGCCAGATTGGCCAGCAATTTATTGAGGGCGTCTCCCGTCAAACGCACATCCCCCATCTCCGCCACCGCCTGATCCTTGCCGGATTTGCCGGACTTGCCCTTGGGGGCCGCATCACCACTGGCCGCCAACAGGGAAAGAGAGAGCAGACCCACCCACAAAGAACCCCGCCAAGTGCCTGTCGGCACACATTGAAAAACGGACATACCACCTCCCGATGTGCACATATGTTGAAAAAAACCAATCTAAAGCATAATCCACTCCTTCTTCATGGACCATGAAGAAAAAGTGTCTCCCTCAAGCAGACGCGCCCTCCTCCTTCAACCACAAACAATTGCCCCCCGACTCCTTTTGCAAAAATTCCAGATAGGCCCGATGGCTCTCCTCCTCCTGGGGTGAAAGATTCCACGCACGGGCCGCCACCACCTTGCGTTCCACCACCTGGGAAGACGATGCCACAGCAGCGGGGGTTTCGGTCACCAAATCCAGTTTATACTGGCCACCATCGTTGAGGGCTACATAGACTTCCGCCAGCAAATGGGCGTCCAACAGGGCACCATGAAAAGAGCGGCGGGAGTTGTCCACCCCCAATCTTTTGCATAAGGCGTCCAGATTGGCCTGGGCACCGGGAAACTTGCGGCGGGCCATGGGAATGGTGTCGATGGCCCGACTCATGGCCAAGGGGACCATCTTTAAACGGGCCAGTTCCGCATTGAGAAATCCCATGTCAAAGGCCGCATTATGGATCACCAAAGGATCACCACCGATAAAGGCCAAAAACTCCTTGACGATCTCATGAAATTTGGGTGCGTCCGCCACCTTTTCATTGGTGATGCCATGCACCCGGATGGCATCCTGGGGAATCTCCCGCTCCGGGTTGATATACCACTGCCGCTGCTCCCCTTTGCGCATTCCCAACAATTCCACACACCCCACCTCAACAATGCGGTGCCCCTCCGCCGGGGAAAAACCCGTGGTCTCGGTATCCAGAACCACCACTCGCGCCATGACCGGATCCTTTTTTTTCTAAAATGGCCGTTCCCGGCCATGGTGTTTTTCAGCAGCATTTGCTAATATTGATATCAAAGCAAGCCATACCCCACAGGGTAACAAAACAGGGAAAAAAAATCGACCATGTCCCAAGATTTGCACGCGGAAAAAATACTGATTCTGGACTTCGGCTCCCAGTATACCCAACTTATCGCCCGCCGGGTGCGGGAGTGTCAGGTCTATTGCGAAATCCATCCGTGGGACATGTCCCTTGCCGCCATTCAAGCCTTCGCCCCCAAAGGAATCATCCTCTCCGGCGGCCACCAGTCGGTCTATGACCATGAAGCCCCCGCCGTGGATCCTGGCATCCTGGCCATGGAGGTGCCCATTCTGGGTATCTGCTACGGCATGCAATGGCTCTCCCACCACCTGGATGGCGGCGTGGCCCCCTCACAAACCCGTGAATATGGCCCAGCCCGCATTCATCAGGATCAGGTCACCTCTTCCTTTTTCCAGGGCTTTTTCCTGGCAGGACACGCCGACGTTTGGATGAGCCACGGCGACCATGTGGATCGCCTGCCCAGCGGCTTCCAAGTGGCCGCCCGCAGTGAAAACGGTCTGGTGGCCGCCATGGTCCACGAATCCCGCCACCTCTACGGGGTGCAGTTCCACCCGGAGGTAAGCCATACCCCACGGGGTGAATTGCTCATTCAAAATTTTGCCCGCCACATTTGTGGGTGCTCCGGCAGTTGGACCTCCGCCAACGTGGTGGTCCACGCCGTAGAACGCATCCGGCAAATGACCGGCGAAGATGAAGTCATTCTCGGCCTCTCCGGCGGGGTGGACTCCTCGGTGGTGGCCGCCCTGATCCACCAGGCCATCGGCCCCCGCTTAACCTGCGTCTTTGTGGATAATGGCCTGCTCCGATTAAACGAAGGGGACCAGGTAATGGCCACCTTCGCCCAGCACATGGGGGTGAAGGTCATTCGGGTGGATGCCTCCCAACGCTTTCTGGGCAAACTGGCAGGCGTCAGCGATCCCGAACAAAAACGCCGCATCATCGGTCACACCTTCATCGAAGTCTTTGAAGAAGAAGCCAGTCGCCTGCCCAATGCCCGCTGGCTGGCACAAGGGACCATCTATCCCGACGTGATCGAATCGGCTGGCTCCCGCACCAAAGTAGCCGCCAACATTAAATCCCACCACAATGTGGGGGGTCTGCCGGAACGCATGGGCCTCAAACTGCTGGAACCCTTGCGGGAACTCTTCAAGGATGAAGTACGGCTGGTGGGTCTGGAAGTGGGTCTTCCCCGCTCCATGATCTTCCGCCATCCCTTCCCCGGCCCCGGCCTGGGAGTGCGCATTCTGGGAGAAGTCAGCCGGGAAAAAGCGGATATTCTGCGCCTGGCCGATGCCATTTTCATCGAAGAATTGTACAAGGCCGAACTCTATGACCACATTGGCCAGGCCTTCGCCGTCTTTCTGCCGGTGAAAAGCGTGGGGGTTATGGGGGACGGACGCACCTATGATTATGTCATCGCCCTGAGAGCCGTGGAAACCCGCGACTTTATGACCGCCTCCTGCTACCCCCTTCCCCATGCCCTGTTGGGACGGGTGGCGAACCGAATTGTTAACGAAGTAAAGGGGGTCAACCGGGTGGTTTTCGATGTCACCTCCAAACCGCCAGGCACCATCGAGTGGGAATAATGGTTCACAACCGGGTTTTTCAGAATATTATCAAATCCTTATATTTGACCTTCCAAAGGCCATAAAGAGGGTTTTGGGATAAAAAATTTTTTTGCTGATACCATTGCTTGACAGCGAACAAAATGAAGAGCAGGATATTGTTCCACAAGCAGAAAAACAATTAACCAAGTCACCCCTATGGAGAGGACGCTTAAGCGTTGAGACTCGTTCTGGCCACCCGCAATCGCAAAAAAGCGACAGAAATTGTCCGTGTGTTAGGAGATGCACAAGTTGAAGTTCTGACACTGGACGCCTTTCCCGATTGCCCGGAAGTGGAAGAAGATGGGGAGACCTTCGAGGACAATGCCCGCAAAAAGGCGTTAACCGTGGCGGCCCATACCGGCCTGCCCGCCCTGGCGGATGATTCGGGTCTCGAAGTGATGGCTTTGGCAGGGGAACCGGGGGTGCGCTCGGCCCGTTATGCGGGTGAGGGTGCCGACGATGCCGCCAACCTGCAACTGCTGATGGATCGTTTGGGAGAAAATTCTCATCGTGCCGCCCGGTTTGTCTGTGTGCTGGTGTGGGCGGACGGTGCGGGAGGTAGTCGGAGTTTTTTTGGCACTGTGTCTGGAGAAATCACACACCATGCCAAAGGCAACAACGGATTTGGCTATGATCCAGTCTTTCAGCCAACGGGGTTTGACCGCACCTTTGCTGAAATGACCGCCGATGAAAAAGACCGTTTGAGTCATCGGGGAGAAGCCTTACGTGCCTTTGCAGCGTGGTATAAAAACATGACTCCGGGACAATAGGTTAGGATAACCGAGTTTCGAGAGTTGGATACGTAGTCTTTTACCCACAAAAATACAAGTGAAAAGAAGCCAAGGAGAAGCCGACTATGTCCAGACTGGTGCCCCCGCACGGTGGCGGTCCCCTCAAACCGCTGTTGCTGGAAGGTGATGCCCTGCAAAATGGTCTCGCCAAAGCAGCAACCCTCCCCCAGGTTCGCATGACCACTCGTGAATCCTGCGACCTGATCATGCTGGGGATCGGGGCCTTCACCCCGTTGGATGGCTTCATGGGCAAAGCCGACTGGGAAGGTGTGTGCAAAACCACCCATTTGGCCAATGGTGTCTTCTGGCCCATTCCCATCACCCTCTCCACCACCCCCGAGGTGGCTGATGGTCTGGCCATTGGCCAGGAAGTCGCCCTGGTGGATGATGAAACCAGCGAAATCCGTGGCATCATGCGGATTGACGAAAAATATTCCATCGACAAACTCCTGGAATGCCGCAGCGTCTTCATGACCGAAGACATGGAACACCCCGGTGTGCAAAAGGTCATGGGTCAGCCCGATGTCAACCTGGGCGGTCCGGTGCAGGTGTTGTCGGAAGGGGAATTTCCCAGCAAGTATGGGGATATCTACATGCGCCCCGCCGAAACCCGTGCCCTGTTCGAGCAGAAAAAATGGCACAAGGTGGCCGCCTTCCAAACCCGCAATCCCATGCATCGCTCTCACGAGTTTCTGGCCAAAATTGCCATCGAAACCCTGGATGGCGTGCTGATCCACCAAATTCTTGGCAAACTGAAAGCCGGTGACATTCCCGCCGAAGTGCGTGCCGAGGCCATCAACACCCTGGTGGATAAATATTTTGTGCCCGATACCGCCGTGCAGGCCGGTTATCCCATGGAAATGCGTTATGCCGGCCCCAAGGAAGCCCTGCTGCACGCCGTCTTCCGGCAAAACTATGGCTGCTCCCACCTGATTGTGGGTCGCGACCATGCGGGCGTGGGTGACTACTACGGTCCCTTCGATGCCCAATACATTTTCGATCAGGTTTCCGAAAGCGAACTGCAAACCCGTCCCCTGAAGATTGACTGGACCTTCTATTGCTACAAGTGCGAAGGCATGGCCTCCATGAAGACCTGCCCCCACGGCAAAGATGATCGCCTGTTGCTCTCCGGGACCAAGTTGCGCAAAATGCTGTCCGACGGCGACGATGTACCCCGCGAGTTCAGCCGTCCCGAAGTGCTGGAAATCCTCAAAGCGTATTACGCCTCCCTCAAAGAAGGCGAGAAGGTTGATATCAAGCTGCATAAGGCAGCAACAGGCTGATTCCGGGTCTTATGGGGGGTCCTCCCACAAAGAGGCCCCCCGGCAAGACCATGGGAGTCATAGTAAGCGTCTCCACAGACCAGGGTTGTAAAAAACGAAGGAGAGAACAGAATGCCGAGTTGTGTAATCAACGAAAAGTGCGATGGTTGCAAAGGTCAAGACAAGACCGCTTGCATGTACATCTGCCCCAACAACCTGATGAAACTGGACAAAGAGCGCAGCCGCGCTTACAACCAGGAACCCGAACAGTGCTGGGAGTGCTACTCCTGTGTGAAAATCTGCCCCCAGCAGGCCATTGAAGTGCGTGCCTATGCCGATATCGTCCCCATGGGCGGTGCCGTGGTTCCCTTGCGTGGTTCCGACTCCATCATGTGGACCATCAAGTTCCGTAACGGCAACGTGAAACGGTTCAAATTCCCCATTCGTACCACTGCCGAGGGATCGGTGGATCCTTACGCTGGCAAGCCAACCACGGATATTGCCAACATTGGCAAACCTGGTTTCTACACCCATACCGGCCCCCTGCCCACCATCAATGGCTGAGCAACCAGAACCTTGGCATTTGGCTGAATTAGAGGAGAATTTTGACCATGGGAAGCTTTGGAAATCCCGATCTCGTTGAAATCGAAACAGACATTCTCATCATCGGTGGCGGTATGGCCGCTTGTGGTGCCGCCGTTGAACTGATGCGTTGGGCTCCTGAAGGCATGCGTATCCGCTTGGTGGACAAAGCCGCCATGGAGCGTTCTGGTGCCGTCGCCATGGGTCTGTCCGCCATCAATACCTACCTGGGCGAACAGGATCCCAAGGACTATGTGCGCATGGTGGCCAACGACCTCATGGGTATCGTCCGCGATGACCTGATCTTCGACGTGGGCCGTCATGTGGACGACTCCGTCAACCTGTTTGAAGAATGGGGCCTCCCCATTTGGAAACAGCCCGGTGACGAAGACAAATCCCTCAAAGAGGGTGGCATGCCCGTCCGTTCCGGCAAATGGCAGATCATGATCAACGGCGAAAGCTACAAAGTGATCGTCGCCGAAGCCGCCAAAAAAGCCCTGGGCATGGATCGCATCCAAGAGCGTATCTTCATCGTCAAGCTGATGCTGGACTCCAACAAAGAAAACCAGATCGCTGGTGCCGTTGGCTTCAGCAACCGTGAAGACAAAATCTACGTCTACCGCGCCAAATCCATCCTGCTGGTGGCTGGCGGTGCGGTGAACGTCTTCCGTCCCCGTAGCGTGGCTGAAGGTATGGGTCGTACCTGGTATCCCGTTTGGAATGCCGGTTCCACCTATGCCATGGCCGCCGAAGTGGGTGCCGAACTCACCATGATGGAAAACCGTTTCGTCCCCGCCCGCTTCAAGGACGGTTACGGACCGGTGGGTGCCTGGTTCCTGCTCTTCAAAGCCAAAGCCACCAATGGCAAAGGCGAAGACTACCTGGTCAAAAACAAGGCCATGTTGGATCAATATCCTCCCTATGGCCAGTCCAAAGTTCCCGCCACCTGCCTGCGCAACCACCTGATGATGAAGGAAATGCGTGAAGGCCGTGGTCCCATCATGATGCGTACCGACATCGCATTGCAGACCCTGGCCAAGCAGTACGAAGAAGAATTCGGCGAAAAAGATGCCAAGAAGAAGATCAAGCATCTGGAAGCCGAAGCTTGGGAAGACTTTCTCGATATGTGTATCGGCCAGGCTGGTGTGTGGGCTGGTGAAAACATCGAACCGGAAGTGCGTCCTTCCGAACTGATGCCCACCGAACCCTACTTCCTGGGTTCCCATTCCGGCTGCTGCGGCATCTGGGTGTCTGGTCAGACCGATATCTCTCCCACCGAATGGTGCTGGGGCAGCAATCCCCCCGCTCCTGGTGCGGATCCCGGTCCTCAAACCGCCACCTACACCCGCATGACCACCGTTCGCGGTCTCTTCACCGCTGGTGACGGCGTGGGTGCTTCCGGCCACAAATTCTCCTCCGGCTCCCATGCCGAAGGTCGTATCGCGGCCAAAGCTTTGATCCAGTACGCCATGGACAACAAAGATTTCGTCCCCACTCTGCCCCGTACCGCCAGCGAGTTGGCCGAAGAAATCTATGCCCCCGTCCGCAACTATCTGGAGCATTGCAACTACACCACCGCTGAAGATGTCAACCCCAACTACATCACTCCCAAGATGCTGCAATCCCGTTTGCAGAAAATCATGGACGAGTATGTTGCCGGTGTGGGCAGCTTCTACACCACCAACGAAACCCTCATGACCATGGGTCTGGCCAAATTGCAGGAGCTGAAGATCGACTCCAAGAAAATGCGTGCCAAAGACCTGCATGAGCTGATGCGTGCTTGGGAAAACTATCACCGCATCCTGGCCGGTGAAGCCCACCTGCGTCACATGTTGTTCCGCAAAGAAACCCGTTATCCCGGTTTCTACTACAACATGGACTACGACTTTGTGGACGAAGTGAACTGGAAATGCTTCGTCAACTCCCGCATCGATCCGAAAACCGGTGAATGGGTTGCCTTCAAACGCGCCCACATCGACCTGGTTGCCAAGTAAGATGGGGATGTTGCTGTAACAGAAAAAGGCACCCGCAAGGGTGCCTTTTTTTCTTGAAGGAGACGGGAATGAAATCAACAAGGTTGCTTTTTTGTACCCTATCTCTGGCTCTGACGCTCCAACTATCCTCGGCCGCCCCACCTGCCGCTGCCCACAAAGCTGCTGGCGCAACCAACGATCCCTGCGGTCCCCCTCTGCAAATTGGTGCCAGGGTCAAATCCATCCCCAAAGATCCCCGTACCCAACAAAATTGCGCCGCCACCAACCCGGCTGCCGCCCCCACCAAAATTCCCGCCAATCAGGCAACACGCCCTGGCCTTAATCCCAACACACCCGGTGGCATGAAATACACCATCCGCGGTCAACGTTAGGACACGTTTTCAATTTACCCACTCCCTGCTGCTCCACATTGAAAACACCCATTTTTCTGATTACACTTGACAGATTGGAATAAGGCTTTTTACTCCCACCATTAAAGGTTTAAGATGCCCCAGGAAGATGGTCAAGGCCAGCCAGACGAGTACGACTCACCATGGAAAGAGGTGATCAAGGCCTGTTTCAAAGACTTTATGGGGTTTTTCCTTCCGGCAGCCCATGATGCCATCAACTGGCAGCATTCTCCTGAATTTTTGGACAAAGAGCTGGACCGAATTACCAAAGAAGCCCAAGCCAAAAATCGCCGTGTTGACTTGCTGGTCAAGGTATGGTTAAAAAATGGCCATGAGCTTTGGATCTTGATTCATATCGAAATTCAGGGTGACCGGGAACCGGACTTTCCCGAACGCATGTACACCTGTCAGTACCGTGCCTACGACCTGCACCGCAGGCCGGTCATCGGTTTGGCCATTTTGGCGGATGAGGATGCAAGCTGGCGGGTTTCCGAGTATCGACAGGAACTGTTCGGTTCAGAGGTTGTCTATAAATTTAATATGGTCAAGTTGTTGGATTATCAAGATCATTTATCAGATTTGGCACAGTCGGACAACCCGTTTGCCGTGGTGACCCTGGCCCACCTTCGTGCCAAACAGACCAGGAACAATCCTGAAGAACGCTTGCAGGTAAAAATTCAAATCATCCGCAACCTTTACAAGCGCGGCTTTACCCGGCAGCAAATTCTTGACCTGTTCCGGTTCATCGACTGGATACTCAACCTGTCCAAAGAAGCCGATCTTAGATTCTGGGAAGAACTATCCACTTTTGAGGAGACCCAAAAAATGCCTTACATCACGAGTGTGCAGCGCATTGGCGAGGAAATTGGTGAACTTAGAGGTGAACTTAGAGGTGAGCTTAGAGGTGAGCTTAGAGGTGAGCTTAGAGGTGAGCTTAGAGGTGAAAAAAGGGGTAGAGCGGAAACGCTGTTGGAGCTGCTCCAGGAACGTTTTGGTGCGGTTCCCGACTGGGTACGTTCTAAACTGGTCGAGGCCGATCTGGACACCCTGAAGGGATGGAGCAAAAAAATCTTTGGTGCGGAAAAGATTGAACAAATTTTCCAATAGCCCTGTCAGCTATGACCAAAGACCACACAAAGGTATACGAGCTACGGGTGAACCTCCCCCCGCTCTTTTGCCATCTCCTGAGCCTGTACTGCCGCAAAGGCCGCCATATTGACCAAACCATGGGTGGTGACGGTTGGGGGTAACACATGGGCAGGCAAGGCAGGTCCCAGCAAAATAGGCCCAATGCGCACCCCATTGCCCAACATTAACAGCATGTCACAAGAAATGTTGGCCGCATCCAGATTGGGCATGATAAGCAGATTGGCCCGCCCTTTCAGTCGCGAGTTGGGAAAAATGGACTGACGGATCTCTTCCGAAAGAGCCGCATCAGCCCGCATCTCCCCTTCCGCTTCCAGCTCCGGTGCCTGTTCATGTATCAAGGCGAGAGCCTCCCGCATCTTGGTGGTGTGGGGGGCACGGTAGGAGCCGAAACTGCTGGAAGAGAGTAAGGCCGCCTTGGGTTCCAGACCAAAGCGACGGATCTGCCGGGCAGCCCGAATGGTCATTTCCGCCAGTTGATGGGCCGTGGGATCGGCAATGACGTTGGTATCCGAGATGAAAAAGGTGCCCTGGTCAATGATCACCCCACTCAAGGCACTGAAATATTTCACTCCAGGTGCACGCCCGATCACATCCCGAATAATGCGCAAATGGTCGCGAATACGTCCCACCGCACCACACAACATGGCATCCGCATCCCCCCGCCGGGTGAGCAAGGCGGCCACAGTGGTGGTGGAATTCAACAATTCGCGCCGGGCGGTTTCCGGGGTCACCCCCTTGCGCTCCATGATCAAATGATATTCCTGGCGCAAGGTTTCAAAGCGACTGTCCTGGGAAGGGTCCACCAACTCAAAATCCTCACCCAACCGCATTTCCAGTCCCAATTTTTCCATTTGCTTAAAGATGACCTCACCCCTTCCTACCAATACCGGGGTACAAATATTTTCCGCCACCATTTGCTGAGCAGCCCGCAATACCCGTTTTTCTTCGGCCTGGGCCAGGGCAACCCGTTGCCGGGGTTGGCGTTTGGCCCGCTCAAAAATGGGCCGCATAATTTGGCCGGAGCGAAAGACAAATTCAGTCAAATGCTGCCGATAGCCTTCCATGTGGGCGATAGGATGACTGGCCACCCCACTGTCCATGGCAGCCTGGGCCGTTGCGGAGGCCACTTCCACAATCAGGCGGGGATCAAACGGTTTAGGAATCAGATAGTCGGCACCAAACTGGAGATTTTCCCCCGCATAGGCGATAGACACGGTCTCCGGCGGCAATATTTTGGCCAAATCGGCGATGGCCGTGACACAGGCCCGTTTCATGGCCATGTTGATGCAGGAGGCCCCCACATCCAACGCCCCGCGAAATAGGTAGGGAAAACAAAGCACATTATTGACTTGATTGGGATAATCGGAACGACCGGTGGCAATGATGGCATCCGGGCGCACTTTTTTAATCTCCACCGGAAAAATTTCCGGGGTGGGATTGGCCAGGGCAAAAACCAAAGGATTTTCGGCCATGGACTGGACCATCTCCGGGGTAATGGCACGGGGACCGGAGAGTCCCAAAAAAAGGTCTGCACCTGCCATGGCCTCTGCCATGGTGGTCACTGGACGGGAGGTGACAAAGAAACGTTGTTCCGGTGACAAATCCTGCCTCTCAGGGTGCAGGATGCCACTCAAATCGGATACCACCACATTTTCCCGTGGCACCCCTAATTCCACCAACAGGTTTAAACAGGCGATGGCCGCAGCCCCTGCCCCCGAGGCAGTCACCCGGATGGTGGAGAGGGATTTATTGACCAGTTCAAGACCATTGAGCACCGCTGCCGCCACCACGATGGCCGTACCATGTTGATCATCATGAAAGACGGGAATCTTCAACCGCTGGCGAAGTTGGGCTTCAATTTCAAAACAGGCGGGGGCACGAATATCTTCCAGATTGATACCGCCAAAGGTGGGTTCCAGGCTGGCGACGATTTCAACAAACCGTTTGGGATCCTCTTCGTTGATCTCCAGGTCGAAGACATCGATCCCGGCAAATTTTTTAAACAGAGCAGCCTTGCCTTCCATCACCGGCTTGCCTGCCAGGGGTCCAATATTGCCCAACCCCAAGACAGCCGTGCCATTGGTGATCACCGCCACCAGGTTGCCCCTTGCGGTGAGTTCAGAGGCGGTGGCCGGATTGCGCACAATGGCCTCACAGGCCGCTGCCACCCCTGGGGAATAGGCCATGGCCAAATCCCGCTGATTGGTCATGGGCTTGGTAGCCACCACCGCAATCTTGCCCGCCGGTTTGGCCCGGTGATAACGAAGTGCCGACTCGTTCAAATGGTCTTCCATATTGTTCACCGAAAAGGCTAGCTGACGATGGTTATCTTCTCCTGCAAACCGGCAAAGGCGGCGTCCACTTCCGCCTCATCGCCCCCCTTCACCCCCAACTCCAAAGAAGGATTCTCCCCCAACTTGGGAAGACTGAAGGTCTTAATTCCAGAAAAAGCGGCTTCCAACTCTTCCAAAATCCCTGCCACCATCCCCTCCTTGGCGTGGGGCAATACCAACGAACGCACGTGCATTCCCTGACCAGGAAGACGATATTGGGTGCGACAGATCCACTCCAACATGGGACGCGCCATCTCTGGAAATCCTGGCATAAACCAGTGGTGATCCAGATAAAATCCCGCAATATTGTTGTAGGGGTTGGGAATCAAACCACTTCCCACCGGAAATTCCGTCAAATGAATACGGTGGGGATAGAGGTTTTCTCGCCCAAAACGCTCCACCAACAGGGCTACCGCCCCCTCATGGGGAACCAGCGGCACTCCCCAGGCCAAGCCCGCCGCCTGCCGGGTATGATCATCCGGTGTGGCCCCAATACCACCAAAACAAAAGGTGGGAATGCCATCTCTCCGACTCTCCTGCAAACAGTCGGTCAACCGCTGCCGATGATCCCCCACCACCCGTATCTTCACCACCTCCACCCCCAGACCACCCAAGGTGGTGATGGTATGGGACATATGGCTGTCCTGACGGCGACCGGAGAGAATTTCATCCCCAATGATGACCAAACCAACCTGGGTCAACAAGGGAAGTGCAGTATCATTTGCCATCGTAACGATTGTCATGGCTGCGGCGGAAGAAAAGGCGTACCGGAGTTCCACTCAACGGGAAACTCTGACGCAACTGGTTTTCCAGATAGCGTTGATAGCTGTCTGGCACATCTTCCGGAAAGTTGGTAAAAACAGTGAGGGTGGGCGGTCCCACCGCCACCTGGGTGGCATAACGAAATTTGATCACCCGTCCGCCAGAAATGCGGGGCGGAGGCTGCTTGTTGAGAGCCTCCTCCAACCAGCGATTCAAAGGAGAGGTAGCCACCCTTCGTTGATGGTTTTCCCAAACCTGGGAGGCCAGCTCGGTGAGTTTATGAATACGCAATCCTTTCACTGCCGAACAAAAGACCACCGGAGCATGGGTGAAGCGGGGAAAGGATTCGTGGATGGCTTGCCGATAGTTGCGCATGGCCAAATCATGTTCCGCTACCACCAGATCCCACTTGTTGATGGCCAGAATCAATCCACACCCGGCTTCCAAGGCATGGGAGGCGATGCGTAAATCTTGCACGGTAATGCCCCGCAAGGCGTCCAGAACCAGAATGGCCACATGGGCTTGATCCATGGCCTTTAATGCGGCGATGACCGAATATTTTTCCACCCGCAAGGCAATGCGGGCCTTGCGACGAATACCCGCCGTATCCACCAGTTCAAAAGGTCGCCCTTTTTTATCGGTATAGGGCAACATCACCGCATCACGGGTGGTTCCTGGAATGTCGGAGGTGACCAGCCGCTCCTCCCCCAGCAAACGATTGATGAGGGAACTCTTGCCTGCATTGGGACTTCCCACCACCGCTACCCGAATGGTGGTGGCATCGGCAGGGGCATCCTCCACCTCTTCTGGCAACTCCAACCCCCGGGACAAGGCTGCCAGCAATTCATCCATACCCAGACCATGGGCTGCGGAAATGGGAATCACCTCTGCCAAGCCCAGTTCATGAAACTGCAATGCCAAGGTTTCTCGCGTATTGCCTTCACTTTTATTGACGGCACAAACCACCGGTTTGCCGGACCGTCGCAACAACTCCGCAATAAAATGATCATCGGGCATGGGACCATCCCGCCCGTCGGCCACCAACAGGATGGCATCCGCTTCTTCGACCGCCACCAACGCCTGTTGGCGAATCAGGCTGGCCATGGTCTCCCCTGGATCGGCAAGAAAACCGCCGGTATCCACCACCCGAAAATGTTGTCCCCCCAGATTGGCGGTGCCATATTGACGGTCGCGGGTCAAACCAGGGGTATCATCCACCAGGGCACGCCGCGTGCGGGTCAACCGATTAAAAAGGGTGGATTTGCCCACATTGGGACGGCCCACCAGGGCAATCAAGGGGATCATACCAGCTTGTTACTCCCAGAAGCTTATTGGAACCGAAACAGGTTACCGCTATCGGTCCAGATGTAGAGTTCATTATCCACCAGGGTCAACTCGCTGAACACATCTTCTTTCAGACGATCCAATCCCTCCACTTTGCCGGAGTTGGGATCCACGGCGGCAAAACGACCTTCATGGTCCACCACCAGAATTTGACCTTTTAACAGAACCGGATTACTCAGCAACCCATCACTTATCCGGGTACGCCAGACTTGCGCGCCACTTTCGTCATCCAGGGCATAAAGCCAGCCTTCCACATCGGAGATAAAGACCCTCCCCTTTAAGACCAGGGGACGGCGGATACTGCTCATGGTCCGCTCCCACAAACGATTGCCGCTGACCCCAGCATAGACCACCATGTTGCCCTGATGGTTGACGGCATAAATACGATTGCCCACCACCACCACCGGTGCATCCACATCCTGCACCATGTCCAATTCGGTACGTCCACCCAAAACCGTCAGATTATCGCTCCATACTTTGCGACCATCTGCCAAATTGAGGGCGAAGACTTCACCGGAGGAGTATCCCACCAAGACAAAATCACCGGCAAAGGTAGGGGTGGCTGCCCCGCCCAACGCCATGGTCTCCGGCAAGGCCGCATGCTGCCATAAACGACTGCCATTGGACGTATCCAAAGCCACGGTACGATTGTCCAAAGTGACGCAAACCACCCGATTGCGAGAGACCGCTGGGGCGGAGGCCACGGTCGCTCCTACCTTAGCCCGCCACAGTTGACTGCCATCGCTGCGGGAAAGGGCGATAATCTCTCCCTCCAAAGTACCAACGAAAACGCTCTTTTCATCCACCGCCACCCCACCGGTTAAGGGGGTGTCCACATCCTTTTTCCACAAGGTATCCCCATTGGTACGGGATAACCGCACCACATCCCCTTTGTGAGAGGCCACAAAAACATCTCCACCGCTCACCGCAATCACCCCTGGATGATGATGATATTTGGCTGCGGAAGAGGTGGCAGAACTTTTCCAATTGCGTTCAAGGGTTACTGAACGACCCGGCTTGGGCTCCACGTACATTTTCAAACGTTCTTCCGGGCTGGTGGCAGCTCCGTCATCCCACAGTTGGCTGATGGTGGAACAGCCGGACAGCAACAAGGTTGCCGCCATAATCACCAGGGTCGATGCGTAAGGACGCAGGAATGTGTTCATGACGTTTCTCATGGCAGCTCAATCAAGGTTGGGCTGGGGCAGGCGTGGCACCTACCGACAGCCTTTGAATCATAAGGTCGAGTCGCTCTTTCAGCGTCGTTTGGGGACGTTTGCCCAAGGCTTCACGAAAATGTGCCAAAGCGGTATCCCGATCCCCTTTGGCCAGGGCGAACAATCCTTTCAGTTCCAGAGCGGGGGCCTGGAAGGCGGAATCCGCCGGAATATTGGCCAAAAATCCCAGTGCCTTCTCTGGTTGATCGGTCACCAGATAGGCCGCTTGCAACCAGGCCAGGGCACGAAGGGCAGGGATCGCTTTGGCATTGGAGCCAAGTTGCTGCAATCTTTCCAGGGCGACTTCTGGTTTGCCCATGGCGGCCTGTGCCTTGGCCTCCATGAGAGGGGCCAGGGTATTATAACCGTGGGAGGAAAACTGGCTGTTCAAGGCTTGCAGCCGACGGATTCCCTCTTCATGTTTGCCATCTTCCACCGCCTCCATGGCTGAGATGAACACTTCAGCGGCAGCCAGATCCTGTTTCTCCCGGTACTCCCGCCAGCCCACAAAGGCGAACAGACCCACGAAGAAAAGGATCAGGACGGCAATGATGCGTCCCCGGTTGGCTTGCCAGTATTTTTCAACCCGTTCGGCTTCCAACTCTTCATCAATTTGTTCAAAAATATCTTGCATCTGACTCATGGGACCATTCCCCCCATTCCAAATCCTGCGGCCAAAAAGTGAAGCCCTTCCTGATAGTCGAGACGCCGCTGTTCACCAGTGGCCATCTCCCGGATCAACAAGGTGCGATGGGTCGCCTCTTCATCTCCCAGAATAACCGTATGGGCTGCACCACAACGGTCGGCTTTTTTCATTTGACTCTTAAGCGACCCACCCGCCAAGGCCAGTTCAACCCCCACTCCGCACCCCCGCAAGGCTTCCGCCAATTGCAGTCCCAAAAGTACCGCTGCTGGCCCCAGGGTGGCCACATAGACCAAAGGCGGTTTGACCGTATCCTGTCCTGCCAACAACAAGGCCAGTCGTTCCACCCCCATGGCAAAGCCCACCGCTGGAGTCGCCGGTCCCCCCATGTCGGCCACCAGTTGATCATAGCGACCACCGGCTGCCACGGTATTTTGCGCCCCCAGTTGCAAGGTGGTCACCTCAAAGGCGGTGCGGGTGTAATAGTCCAAGCCCCGCATCAGGTGGTTATTGACCTGATAAGGCTGGGAAAGACCGTCCAGAAAACCCCGTACAGAGGTAAAATGCTCCTCACAACCACCACATAAATGCTGACCGGTGTGGGGACTATTGCGGGAGAGTTCCCGGCACTGTTCCTGTTTGCAATCCAGAATACGTAAAGGGTTGCGCTCCAGTCTGCGCTGGCAATCCTCACACAGGTTACTCTTCAAAGCAGAAAAATAGTCGGTGAGGCTCTGGCGAAAGGCTGGACGACAGGAGGGACAACCCAGAGAGTTGATTTCCAGAGTCAACTGACTGGAGACCCCTACCGCCCGCAGATAGCTCATCACCATGGACATCACCTCTGCATCGGCCACCGCTGTGGCAGGACCGAAGAGTTCACATCCAATCTGGTGAAACTGGCGATAGCGTCCCTTCTGGGGGCGTTCGTAGCGAAACATGGGACCCATGTAGAACACCCGCCAGGGCAACTGCCGATCCATGCCATGTTCAATAAAACTGCGCACCACCGAAGCGGTTCCCTCCGGACGCAAGGTGAGGGAATCGCCGTTGCGGTCGGCAAAGGTGTACATTTCTTTTTCCACGATATCGGTGGTTTCCCCCACCGCCCGGGCAAAAAGTCCGCTTTTTTCCAAAATGGGGGTACGCAATTCCCGATAGCCATACCGCCCGAAAATATCCCTGGCCACCTGTTCCAGCCGTGCCCACAGGGGGGTTTCATCGGGCAGAATATCCCGCATGCCCCGGATGGTGGTCAGTGTGGTGGTGTTTTCTTGTGTATTTTTAGAATGATCCATAACCTCTCACCGGGAAGCTTCGCGCAGACGTGCTGCAACCGCTTCCACCTCCTCGACCAAAGTATTCAGAATATCTTCGGGTGCCACCTTGCCGCTGGTGGAGCCGTGACGATACAAAAGATGGCCCCCGTTGCCCCCCACCAGACCCACGTGGCTCTCCCGTGCCTCCCCCGGCCCGTTGACCACACAACCGATCACGGAGAGGGTTACCGCTTCGCGAATGTGGGCAAGGCGGCGTTCCAAGGCTTCCACCACCTGGATTACAGGAAACTCCTGACGCGCACAAGTGGGACAGGAGATAATGTTCACCCCCCGATTGCGTAATCCCAAGGATTTCAGGATTTCAAATCCCACCCGCACCTCTTCCACCGGATCGGCGGAGAGGGAGACCCGCAGGGTATCACCAATTCCTTCCGCCAGCAGCATGCCCAAACCGATGGCCGATTTTACCGATCCTGCCAGCAACCCGCCAGCTTCGGTAACACCTAAATGAACCGGATAATCACTTTGTTGGGAAAACAGGCGATAGGCCGCCACCGTCATGGCCACATTGCTGGCCTTGAGACTGACCTTGATCTCCTGATAACCCAACTCTTCCAGAATATGAATATGGTGCAAGGCCGATTCAACCATGGCCTGGGGTGTGGGTTCACCATGACGCTCCAGAATCTCCTTTTCAAGAGAACCGGCGTTGACCCCGATGCGAATGGGAACCTTGCGCTCTCGTGCTGCTGCCACCACCTCCGCCACCCGCTGACGGGAGCCGATATTACCCGGATTGATACGCAAGCCATCGATCCCCCCTGCCAGAACCTGCAACGCCAGACGGTGATCAAAATGGATATCGGCAATCAAGGGCACCGGCGACTGACTGCGCATGGCGCAAAGGGCAGCGGCGGCAGCACTGTCCGGGCAGGATACCCGCACCAAGTCTGCTCCAGCGTCGGCCAATTGTCTGATTTGCAGCAAGGTGGCCTGCTGATGGCAGGTATTGGTATTGGTCATACTTTGCACGGTGATGGGGGCATCCCCTCCCACCTGCACCGAACCAATGTGAATCTGCCGGGTTGCCCGCCTGTGAGCTGCCAAAGGGGGTACAGCACTCATGGTGAAGCCGCCACTTTCTTTTGGATGGCTGCCGATGAAATATCCATGTTTCTCAACACTTTTCCTTTGGGTCCCAACAGGGTGCTATCCTTGCCGCCCTGCCGCACCTGCAAACCTCCTGCATTGCCCACGGTGAGATAGGCATACTCCTCAGTTAAAGGAAAGACTTCCCCTTCCTTGAGGACCAACTCTTTGATGATCTGCTTCTGGCTGTTTTTAATCTGAATCCACACCTTTTCCGTGGCCACCAAAGCGGAAGAGCCAGAGGAATCAAAAGAGGGTTTATTGGGATGACTGTCATCCTCTTCTTCTGGAGGAGGCGGCATCACCTCCACCGTTTTTTTACTGGTGGCCGCTGGAATGGTTTCAATCGAACGCTCCACAACCACCGGGGGTTTTTCAACCTTGGCGGGTGGTGGGGGTTCCGGTGGTTTGACAGCGGGTTTCTCCTCCGGTGGCCTACTGGTTGGGTTGGTGGAGGAGGTTTCCAGCCTTGTTAGGTTTTTTTTTTCCTCTACTGATTGGGAAGCTGGTGGCGGAGGAGCCGTCACGACCTTTTCTGCCACCACCTTACGATTGGGGGTGGCGGGCTTTTCAGCTTCCTCTGGTTTGGAAATACCCACCCCTTCCACAGCCTGGAAGACAGATTGGCGTATTTCTTCCAAGGTTAGCAGTGGACGCTCCGCCCAATATTTTTCATAGCCAACAAAACAGGCGGCAAACACCAGCAAAGAACCAATCACCAACAAAGGCCCTGGCCGATTACGGGAGTCTACTGCTGGCGGCTCATAGTAGAGACGGCTCTCCTGCGGCTTCATTTGGGAGAGAAATTTGGCAACCAGCTCCTGCTCATTACTCAAGCCCAGATAACGAATATAGAGTTTGACAAACCCCACTGCAGAAGTTTGTCCGGGCAATTGATCAAACCGACCCTGCTCCAGATCGTCCAACAGGGGGTAGCGAATTTTCAAATCCTTGGAAACATCTTTGAGGGAGATTCCTTTGTCTTCCCTGGCACGTCGTAACACTTCACCCACATGATTTTCGGTCACTGTCCAGCCTCCCTCTTCCGTACCTGTCAAGCGGGAACGAGTTTGCTCTCTTTTGGAACCTTCATGGTTTTTCATGGATCATCCCATCCATTTTTTCGGGAGCAGAGGACATACGCCCTGCAGGTTTAGCAGGTTCGGTGAGAAGTTTAATTTTCTGCCGTATGGACTGATAACGCACCAGATCACCACTTTGTTTGTAGGAGTCCGCCAATTTTTCCAGGAGGGGAAGATTTTCCGCATCCACGGATAAGATGGCGTTGAGATGATCTTGCTCCAGCTCGTATTGCCCTTTGAAATGGTAATATCCTGCCAATTCCAAATGGGAGGAAGGATGATCTGGTTTAATTTGCAAGGCTTTGTTCAACCACCCAACCATGGCATCAGTATTTTTCCGTTTTTTTTCAATCATGGCCAGAAAATAGCAAGGTTCTTCCGGGGTGGCAAACAGGGGATCGGCCAGTGCCAACTTGAACTCCTGGATGGCGTCATCCATTTTTTCGTTGCGCAGGTAGACCATGCCCAGTCGGTTGTGTACTTCGCCGGAAGGTTTTAGTTCCAGGGCACGTTGATAGGTGGCGATGGCCTGGATGGGACGATCCAATAAAAAATAGGCCGAACCCAACAGGATCAGATTTTCCACATTGTTGGGGTCCAGCTCCTGAACCCGACGCAGGGAGGGCAGAGCCATTTGGGGATTGTTGCGCTCCATGTAGGCTTTGCCTTTATAGACATTGAGTTCCAGTTGGTCCGCACTGTCCCGTTCGCCCGTGGTGGTCCCGCAGGCCGACAGAAGGACCAAACTGGTGACAATCAATAGATGGGATAAGCGAGTCACACCTTCACTCCATGATCATGGATTCCCCGGTGGGGGAAAGGGTTTTAATGCAAGCGAAAACCGTTGGTAATGGGATAGCGTCGATCTTTACCAAAGGCGCGGTGGGTAATGCGCACCCCTGGGGGGGATTGACGACGTTTATATTCATTGCGATCCACCAGGCGAATCACATCGTGAACCACTTGGTGGGGAATACCGGTAGCGACAATATCTGCCAGACCTTTTTCCTCTTCCACGTAGAGTTTAAGAATTTGATCCAGCACCGGATAGGGGGGTAAAGAGTCGCTGTCTTTTTGATCCGGTTTTAACTCTGCGGAGGGGGCCTTTACCAGGATACTTTCGGGAATGGGTGGCAGAAAATTTTCTTCCACCGCCCACAGATTACGGGCATAAGAGAGGCTGTAGACCGTTTCCTTGAGAAGATCTTTGAGGACGGAAAATCCCCCGGCCATATCCCCATAGAGGGTGGCATAACCCACGCTCATTTCGCTTTTATTGCCAGTGGTGACCAGCAGAGAGCCATTTTTATTGGAGATGGCCATGAGCAGGGTGGCCCGAATGCGGGGTTGGATATTTTCTTCGGTGACATCTTCACCCCGTCCGGCAAAGACGGGTGCCAATTGTTCTTTGAACTGTTCGAAAAGGGGGCCGATGGGAATGGTGGTCAATTTAACCCCCAGTCGGCAGGCCACTTCGGTAGCATCTTCCAGGCTCTCCCGTGAGGTAAAGGGAGAGGGCATCATGACGGTTTCCACCCGATGGGGACCCAGGGCATCGGCACAGATGGCGGCGGTGATGGCAGAATCGATACCACCAGACAACCCCAATACCACGCCGTCAAAACCGTTTTTGCGCACATAGTCGGCCAATCCCAGACAGAGGGCGCGATAAATTTCTTTATCCCGATCCAAAACTGGCAAAACCGGATAGGTGGAGAGGGGTGTGAATCGGGCACCACCATCATCGGGGGTCACCTGCACCGCCAAAATTTGTTGGTCAAACTGGCTACCCCGCAACACCACCTCCCCCTGATGATCCAGGATGAAGGAGGCCCCGTCGAAGACCAGTTCGTCCTGTCCTCCCACCAGGTTGACGTAGAGCAGGGGAAGGGCGGATTCTTTCACCCGTTGGCGGGCGATCTCCTCCCGTTCGTTTTGTTTGCCCACATGATAGGGGGAGGCATTGAGATTGATGGTAAAACGGCTCCCCTCTGCCACCAGTTGGCTCAAGGGGTTACCTGCATGCCACATGTCTTCGCAAATGGTGATGCCAAAGGGCCATCCCCGATAGGTGAGGACATGGCTTTCCCGACCGGGGTGAAAATAGCGGCGTTCGTCGAAGACCCCATAGTTGGGCAGGTGTTGTTTGATGGCAAAGCCTACCTCCCTACCCTGGGCAAACAGGACACCGGCGTTGACCAGTTTATCCTCATGCAGACGGGGAGAGCCATAGATGGCGTCCATCCCCAATTGTTGCAGCCCCTGGTGCAATTTTTCTTCACAGGTACGCAGCCTGGCCAGGAAGGCCGGTTTCAGCAGGAGATCTTCCGGTGGATAGCCACACAGGACCAATTCAGGATATACCAGCAGGTCGCACCCCTGCTCTCTGGCCTGAGCGGCCAGCTCCAGCATGGTTTGCAAGTTTGTTTCCAAAGCCCCCACATGGGGATTCATCTGGGCCAAAGCCAGGGTAAAGGGTTCCATAAGGGCCTATATGATAAGCTGAAAGATTCCAATCCACCCACTTATTTATCTTACGCCAACATTCGTCAAAATGCCAATGTCCACACAATCTTTTCTTATCTTCCTCCTGTTTAGATGGAACTGACCTCTTGCCCTTGTTTTTCATATGATCGATGATGGGCGGATCATTGATCTCTTTTTTTGCATGGAAACCATGTCTCTTCCTTCCACCACAGATTTTCTCATCATTGGCGGCGGTGTCATGGGGTTGGCTCTGGCTCTGGAGACCCGACGCCTCTATCCCTTATCCACCATCGTGGTGTTGGAAAAGGAGTCCCAATGTGGGCTGCATGCCAGCGGGCGCAACAGTGGGGTATTGCATGCGGGATTTTATTACACCGCCGACTCCCTGAAGGCACGCTTCAGCCAGGAGGGCAATCAGTGGTGGCAAAACTATTGCAAGGAGCAAAAACTGCCCCTGAATAGCTGCGGTAAACTGGTGGTGGCGCGTCATGAAGGGGAGTTGGCCGGGTTGGATGAATTGAAACGACGGGGAGATGCCAACGGGGTCCCCCTGGAAATGGTTTCAGCCGAAGAGGCCCGACGGTTGGAACCACGGGTAAAGACCTGTCAACGCGCCCTCTTCTCCCCCACCACCGCCAGCCTGGATCCTAAAATGGCCATGACCAGACTGGTCCGGGATGCTTCGCGGGAGGGCATCATTCTGGCGACACGGACCAGTTTTTTATCGCGCCAACAAGATCAAGTCACCACCAACCGGGGGAAGATTACAGCCGGGTATGTGATCAATGCCGCTGGTCTTTATGCCGACCAAATCGCCCGCGCCTATGGTTTTGCCAACGAATATACCATTCTGCCTTTCAAAGGATTGTATCTTTATGGGCGGGAGGGGTGTCCTCCCCTTAATTTACACATTTATCCGGTCCCCGACTTGGCCAACCCTTTTTTGGGGGTCCATTTTACCGTCACCATGATGGGAGGTGTCAAAATCGGCCCCACTGCCATCCCTGCTTTTTGGCGACAACACTATCGGGGGATGGAAAATTTCAACCTGCAAGAGGCCATCACCATTTTAGGTTTGCAAGCTGCTCTCTTTTGGCGCAACGATTTTAACTTTCGCCGCTTGGCGATGCAGGAATTGGCAAAACAAAGTCGCGGTCAAATGATCAAACTGGCCAAAGATTTGCTTGAGGGTGTTTACAAGATGGATTTTCCTGTCTGGGGACTACCCGGCTTGCGTGCCCAATTGTTTAATCTGGAGAGCAACAAGCTGGAGATGGATTTTCGTTACCAGGGGGATCGCCACTCTTTCCATGTGTTAAACGCCGTTTCGCCTGGTTTCACCTGTGCCTTTCCCTTTGCCAAATTTTTGCTGCAACAGGTGACGGAGGTGAGCGGAATCCGCCCTTGAGGATGCTCTGTGATGAGATCAATCTTCGCCCTTGTTGTGACCGTGGTGTTGATGGGACAAACAGCCCTGGCCTCCATCCTCTATCGCAACGGCTGTGAGACACCCCAGCCGGGTGTGGAGGTATGTTGGGAGGTCAACGGTGAGGCCGAATCCCGCCCCTTCCCTTTGGAGGAGACGCTCCATCTGTTGCCGGTGGTGGTTCCTGGCAGTGGTGATCCACAAATTTTGGATGTGTACACCCGTTCCATTTATCGTCAATTGTTACCGGGCAATCTCACCCGTTCTGGTATCGTTCAGGAGTGGCAGCCCGTGATGTACCTGGATGAGGCCATTCGAGTGGTGCGCAATAAGCCATGGCCCATGGCTTTGTGGATTTCACCACGGGTGATTCGCAACAGTGGTCCGGCCACGTCGGGCTTGCTGGATTTGGACCTTTATTTCATTCAAGGCAAAAGCGGTGCCCTTTATCGCACCCTGCGGCTGCGGGTGGAGTCCAAACCGGAAATCCGCCGGGATGAAAGAGAGAACACCCTGGCCTCTGCCGGGGCTATGGGTTTACTCAAGGCTTTGGACTATACCCCTGTTGTGGGAACCCTTGCGGTGGGAGCAGCCCGTGCGGTAAGTCCTGCTTCACCAGCCGAGGCGGGCATTTCTTTGGAGCTGATGACAGAATACGCCTTTCGCCACATGATGACCTTGATGCAATATCCACTGGAGTCTATCAAACCACCCCCTTCTTGACAGGGAGTCTTCATCCATTATGATTAAATCTGTTCCTGGCCTGGTATGGGCCTTTGATGTGGAGTGGGTGCCGGACCCGGTTGCCGGTAGAATTCTCCATGACTTGCCCTGGGACACCCCGGATGCCCAAGTCATGGGCGAAATGTGGAAAAAAGGCGGAGCCACTCCTGAGGAACCCTATCCCTTTTTGAAAACAGCCCTTTGCCGTATCGTTTCCATCGCCGTGGTCACCCGGTTGGCGGTGGGTGATAAACCTGCCTCTTTGCAACTGCTCTCTTTACCCCGCAATCCTGCCGATCCCACCCAAGCAGCGGAGGACCATATCCTGGAAACCTTTCTCACCGCTCTGGGAGATCGTCGTCCCATGCTGGTGGGGTATAACAGCCATGCCGCCGATTTGAAGGCCCTGATTCAGCGTTCGGTGATTCGTGGCATTTCTGCCGCCTCTTTCTGCCGCCGTCCCAGCAAACCCTGGGAGGGAGCCGACTATTTTTCCCGTGGCAGCGATTGGAATGTGGATCTCAAGGAGATCCTTTCCGGCTGGGGCCAGGGCAGTCCCTCCCTGCATGAGATGGTGGTGCAGTGTGGCATTCCCGGCAAAATGGAGGTAGCGGGCCATCAGGTGGGACAAATGTGGCTGGATGGTGGTCTGGACCGTATTGTCGCCTATAATGAATATGACGCCCTCACCACCTATCTGTTATGGCTGCGCATCGCCCACTTCGGCGGCTTTTTCACCCCGGAACGCTACCAGGTGGAACAGCAATTGGTGCGGGAGTTGATTCAGAAGGAACTGCCGCAAAAACCCCACCTGCAACTCTTCCTGGATAAATGGGAGCAGTTGCGGGAGATAACTGGGGCGAAATAGCCCTGTCCCTGTGGCGTGGCTCTCTTGCCACGCCACAAGGTTCTTTGAGGAAGGAACATGTCCACCCTTCGCCTGGTAACCATTCAAAATTTTAAGTCCATCCTGAATCAAACTTTGGATTTGGGACGGCTGAATGTGTTTGTCGGCACCAATGGTTCCGGCAAAAGCAACCTGCTGGAAGCCTTGGGCATGCTTTCCATGGCCATGGGTGGCACCATCGATTATCAAGGCATGGAACACCGTGGCATGCGCCTCTCCACTCCAGAAGTTTTTAGAAGTGCATTTAGGGATGGCAAGAGGGTGGATACCTTTAATCTGGCATGCCACTGGGATAATTTACACTATTTGACAGAAATTCATGCATGTGATCAATCCTCGGAAGAAGAAGCCTGGAGATTTAAATACGAATCCCTCAACTTTGGAAACTCCCGACATACATTAGTAGAACGCGAACATCTCACTGGCTCTCTTAAGGAACTTCTTAAAACCCCTCTATTCAAAGCCAATCAAGGAATGGTTCCCCTTGCTGTACTTCTGGGTAAATTTTCTTTCCAAGCTGATAAATGTGTAACCGCCCTAAAAAAATATGCCATTTATTCACCTTCCACCCCCATTCTTAGGGGTGTTTCCCCGGATCCCAGCAAGCGTGGCCCTCTGGGGCTTTACGGCGGCAGTCTGGCCCCAGCTTTAGCCAGTTGGGGGCAAAAACAATCCATTAATTCCCTTTTCAATCTATTGGAATGGGCTGAAGATATCGATATCAGTCTCCCAGACCCTATTCTTCAATCTGCCCACCTGCACACCGGACGATTTGTGTTGACCTTTCAAGATCGTTTCATGTCTAAAGACATGAAACACTTATATGCTTACGACGTAAGCGAAGGTGCCTTGTACATTCTCTTTATTTTAACCCTTTTACTTCACCCGGAGACCCCGCCCATTCTGGCCTTGGACAATGTGGATTCTGCCCTCAATCCGGGCATGATCCGCAATTTAATTTTCAAAATGGGGGAAATTATCCACAGCCAGCCGGAACGCCAGGTTTTTCTCACCAGCCACAATCCCGCCACCCTGGATGGTCTGGACCTGTTTAACCCAGAACAAAGGCTTTTTATCGTCAAACGGGATAAAACCACGGGAGCCACCCTGTTTGATCGGGTGCAACCCCCAGAAGGCATGACCAGGGAAGAGTGGGCTGACCAGCACGGGGCCATGCGACTTTCAGAAATCTGGCTCTCCGGTGCCCTGGGAGGTATCACCCCGCCGGAAGGGTTTTGAACATGGCCACCTCCAAATTATTTCTGGTGGTGTGTGAGGGATCCAGCGACTTTGCCTTGATCGAAGGCATTCTTCTGGAAGCAGGAGAGCGATTGAAGACCTCCTTCAAGGCCGAACTCATCGCCCCCTCCCCGGATGCCACCCGCGACGAAGACAAAAAACATGGCTGGTCACAGGTGAAAAATTGGTGTCGCAACTACAGTCGGCATATGGGAAGCATCCTCGCCCTCAAACCCGCCCATGGCTATTTCATCCAAATGGACACCGATATCGCCGAACTCATCCACCAAGATGGCGAAGGCTATCAGCCCTCTTGCGGTCTCACACGCCGCCGCTGGTGCGAATGCGCTATGCAACAATGGTTGGCCGCCGCCAGGTTGCCAACCCATGCCCTTCATCTCTTGCTGCCCACCTATCGGATTGAAAACTGGCTGCTGGCCGCCTACGCCGATCAACTCCCATCCCAAAAGTTCACGCCACCCGTTCATAACGACTATGAAACCCTTCAGGAGACAGACACTTGGCTCTTGCAGGTTGGTTTCAAGGAAGATCGGGAAAAACCAGGGAAAATTTATAAAGAAGAAACCCTTTACCGGGAAAAACACCTGCCCACATTACTGAAAAACAGAACGCTTATTCAGCAAAGATGCAGCGAGTTTAATTATTTTCAAACCCTGTTGCACAGCCACATAAACCTCAGCTCTGCGCAGACAGGGGGTGCCATGGGGCAGCCCCAAATGAAATGGGGGCTGACTTGAGCAAACAACAGCTTCCGAAACAGCCGAAGACGAACCTGGTATCCATGGTGCGCTCAT
This sequence comes from Magnetococcales bacterium, assembly GCA_015233935.1. GTDB lineage: Bacteria > Pseudomonadota > Magnetococcia > Magnetococcales > JADFXB01 > JADFXB01. The sequence continues at coordinate 33,443 of JADFXB010000032.1, forward strand.
CGGCGGCGGAATATCTTACCTTTGTCGCAGCCTCTGGCCAGGGTGGGGTTGAGGCGGTATACGCCGATGAAAACGTCTGGCTCACTCAGAAAATGCTGGGTCAATTGTATAATGTTGATGTCAGAACCATCAACTACCATTTGAGAAAAATCTTCATAGACAGTGAGTTGGAGGGAAGTTCAGTTATCCGAAATTTTCGGATAACTGCCGCTGACGGCAAAAGCTACAACACTTTGCACTATAACTTGGCGGCCATTATCGCCGTGGGCTATAAGGTCAACTCAGAGCGTGCGGTACAATTTCGCAAGTGGGCCATTGGCATTATTGAGTCGTTCACCATCAAAGGTTTTGCGATGGACGACGAACGCCTCAAAAGTGATGGCTCTGTGCTCACCAGGCAGTATTTTGAGGAGCAGTTGCAACGCATTCGTGAGATTCGTCTCTCGGAGCGAAAATTTTACCAGAAGATCACCGACATTTATGCCACAGCAATCGACTACGATGTCACAGCCCAAGCCACCAAACGGTTTTTTGCCACGGTGCAGAACAAACTGCACTGGGCCATTCATGGCCAGACGGCGGCTGAAGTCATCTACCACCGTGCTGACGCCCGTAAGGATCACATGGGTTTGACATCCTGGAAAGATGCGCCCAATGGGAAAATTCAAAAGTTTGATGTTGTGGTCGCCAAGAACTACCTGACCGAATATGAGATGGCTCAATTGCAACGATTGGTGACAGCCTATCTGGATTTGGCAGAGGACATGGCCCTTAGCAGCCCGTTTAGGAATCCGTATTTTTCAATCGCC
>JADFXB010000330.1 GCA_015233935.1 Magnetococcales bacterium
TTGGCCGGGGTGAAGGGGCGTTTGCATGTGGAGCATGGGCGGGATAGTTATGACCCGGATGGAACCCTCTTGAAATATCTTCTTCTGCGCCGTTTTACCTTTTTGTTTGCCCAACAAGTGGTGGGGGTTTCCGATGACTTATGCCAATGGTTGATTCAGCGGGTGGGGGTTCCGACCCACAAAGTGGTCAAGGTGACCAATGGGGTGGATATCCACCATTTTCGACCTGGAGAGACCGTTCAAAGGGGGGAAAAATTTACCGTGGGTTTCGTCGGTCGCCTGTGGCCCATTAAATCTCCCGCAACCCTGGTGGAAGCGGTGGCCATGTGGCGGTTGCGAAACCCTCAACAACCCTTTTGCCTGCAAGTGGTGGGAGATGGTCCCCTGCGGCAGGAACTGGAAGCCTTGGCCCAGGAGCGGGGCGTGGCAGAGGATATGGAATGGTTGGGCTGGCGACAGGATGTGGCTGAGATACTGCCCAATTGGCAAGCCCTCCTCCTTCCCTCCCTGGCGGAAGGCACCCCGCTGACGGTGCTGGAGGCCATGTCCTGTGGAGTACCGGTGATTGCCAGCAAGGTGGGAGGTTTACCCGCCGTCGTCCACCATGGCAAAACCGGCCTGCTCATCCCACCCGCCGACCCCGCCGCCCTGGCAGAGGCCATGGACTTTTATTTCCACAATCCCCACTTGGTTCATCAGCACGGTTTGGCCGGACGTGAGTGGGTGGTTGCCAACCATTCCTTGCAGGGGATGGTGGAATTTTATGAGAAATTTTTCAGTGGGATACCCTAACTCGGTTCTTCACTGAAAAATCCAAAGAAGATCACAGGTCGTCCTCTTTGATTTCGCGCGTGGTTTCTTCCTGGCCACCACCCAACACCTTAAAGAGCTGCACACGACCAGACAAGTGGTGACGTTGAGCGGTGAGCCAGGGGTGGTGGGCTTGAAGGAACTCTTTTTCTGTCTCCAGTAGTTCAAGGCGACCATCCAGCCCATTCTGAAAACGATCCCTGGCCTGACCCAGTTTGATGTATCGTTGTTTCACCCCTTCGGTGGTGGCTTGCAGACGATCCTGTAACAGGGTTTGCACAGACAGGGATTCGGCAACCTCCCGGAACCCTTGTTGAATGGCCTTTTCATAGGTGTTTTGGGCCATTTCCTGCTCGGCTTCCATGACCGTGATATCCAACTGCCGCCGGGGTAAGTCAAATATGGGCAGGGTGATCATGGGTAAAAAGGTCCAAACCCCACTGCCACCAGCGAATAATCCAGCCAAATCCCGGCTGGCCACCCCACCACTGGCGGTCAAGGTAATGCGAGGAAACAAATTGGCCCGCGCCGCCGCCACATCTCCCTGGGCCGCCAATAGTTGATGCTCCGCAGCCTTGATGTCCGGTCGTTGCAACAAAACCTGGGAGGGCAAGCCTGCCTGCAAAGGGGTCTCCAATCCCAGTTCCCGCAAGGTTGGCCATTCCAAATTTAAAGGTTGGTTGGCGGCCACCAACAGAGCCAAGGCGTGATAGGTGCTCTTTTCCTGCTTCTGCCAATCCGCCAGCTCCGCCTGACTACTGGCCAAATTGGCCGTGGCCTCCGCGACCTGCCGTTGACCCGTCAAGCCTGCACCATGCCGTTGCTGATAAAGCTCCAATACCTGGCGGCGATTTTCCACCAATTTGTTGGCAATGGTCACATGCTCAACAGCCTCCCGCCAGGCCAACGCCCCTTCCACCACCATGGCCATGAGTACCACCCGCATGGCCCGCCAACTCTCCTCACTGGCCAATAACCGCTCTTCTGCCCCCTCCACCATACGGTCAACCCGTCCCCACACATCCAATTCATAGGAGGGCAGATTGAATAAAAGGTCCTGGCGGTGGGTGAAAGAAGTCTTGCCATTTTGGTTCAAATCCGCCGGGGTGCGAGCATCCTGGTGGGAAACCACTCCTTGAACCAAGGGCCAGCGATTGCTCTCGGCTACCCCAGTCTGGGCGGCAGCCTTTTTAACCCGTACCAAGGCATTGCGCAAATCACGGTTTTCCGCCAATGCCTGCTCAATCAAGTTTTGCAACGGGGCGTGCGGGAAAAAGGTGCGCCAGGAGGGCAATTGGGCCATGGCCTGGCCATCCTGTTGCAAAGATTCTTCGCTCCAATTGGCCGGAATATGGGGGTTCACCTCAGGCAAGGAAGGGTCACTGGCGCAACCGGTCAGTAAAGTGATCAACAGGGGGAGGATGAGTCGTTTCATGGTCTAAGCCTTCTCCCCAGGGGTTGGCGCAGGGGTTTTTTCTGGAAAGAGTTTGCGAACCATCATGAACAACAAAGGAACCAAAAAGACCCCCAGCAACGTGGCCGCCACCATGCCTCCCATTACCCCGGTACCAATGGCCCTCCTGCCCGCCGCCCCGGCACCCGTGGAGATGGCCAACGGCATCACCCCCAAAATAAAGGCCAACGAAGTCATGATAATGGGACGAAACCGCAGACGACACGCCTGCAAAGCGGCCTCCATGAGAGGCACCCCATCCCGCTGCAAGGTGCGGGCAAACTCAACGATCAAGATGGCGTTCTTCGCTGCCAATCCAATAATGGCCACCAACCCCACCTTGAAATAGACATCATTGGGCATGCCCAAGATCATCACCGCCCCAATGGCACCCAACATGCCCACCGGGGTGATCAACAAGGCGGCAAAGGGAATGGACCAGCTCTCATACAGGGCAGCCAGACAGAGAAAGACCACCAACAAAGAGAGTCCAAACAAGGCCGGGGCCTGACTGGTGGACATGCGCTCCTCATAAGAGGTTCCCGCCCACTCAAAGCCAATGCCCGGTGGCAATTGATTGGCCAAACGCTCCATGGCTGCCAGGGCCTCGCCCGTGCTG
>JADFXB010000331.1 GCA_015233935.1 Magnetococcales bacterium
CCCAATAAGAAATTTGCAAAACCAGCAAAAAAAATCCCCCAGAGTGCTGGGGGATTTTTTGGGGAAGCAAGAAATGGCTTATCCCCGCTCACCCTGCAAGAAGGCGGGAAGGGCCTCGGAACGACCAAAACGGGCAGTGGTTCCCAACTCCTCTTCAATGCGCAGCAATTGATTATACTTGGCCACCCGATCGGAGCGACACAGAGAACCGGTCTTGATCTGGCCTGCATTGGTGGCCACCGCCAGGTCGGAGATGAAGGTGTTTTCGGTTTCGCCGGAACGGTGGGAGACCACCGTGGAATAGCCACCCCGCCGGGCCATCTCCATGGCTTCCAAAGTTTCGGTCAAAGTACCGATCTGGTTGACTTTAATCAGAATGGCATTGGCCACTCCCTGGCGAATGCCTTCTGCCAGGATCAAGGAGTTGGTGACGAACAGGTCATCCCCCACCAGTTGCACGGTGGAACCCAGGGCTTCGGTGAGTTTGCGCCAGCCCTCCCAGTCGTTTTCGGAACAACCGTCTTCAATGGAGAAAATGGGATAGCGGTTGCAGAGATCCACGTAGTAGGCCACCATTTCGTCGGAGGAGAGTTTGCGACCCTCCCCTTTAAGGTGATAAAGACCAGTGGTTTCATCAAAAAATTCGGTGGAGGCGCAGTCAAGAGCGATGGCAATTTGTTCACCTGGGGTATAACCAGCACTTTCGATGGCCTGTAACACCACTTGAATGGCCTCATCACTGGAGGAGAGGTTGGGGGCGAATCCCCCTTCATCGCCCACATTGGTATTGAGGCCTTTTTTGTGGAGAATTTTTTTCAGGTTGTGGAAGACTTCCGCCCCCATGCGCACCGCCTGGGCCATGGAAGTGGCGGCCACCGGCATGATCATGAATTCCTGGATGTCCACATTGTTGTCTGCATGGGCACCGCCATTGAGAATATTCATCATGGGTACCGGCAACAGGCGGGCATTCACACCACCCAGATAGCGGTAGAGGGGTTGATTCAGGGAGAGAGCAGCGGCCTTGGCGGTGGCCATGGAGACCCCCAGAATGGCGTTGGCCCCCAGACGGGAGCGATTTTCGCTGCTGTCCAAATCCACCAACAGGGCATCCAACCCCGCCTGGTCGAACAGGGAACGCCCCACCACTGCTTTGGAAATTTCCCCGTTGACCGCTGCAACCGCTTTCAGCACCCCTTTGCCCAGATAGCGGGATTTGTCCCCATCCCGCAACTCCACCGCCTCCCTGGAGCCAGTAGAGGCCCCCGAAGGAACAGCGGCACTACCAATGATGCCGGTATTGGTAATCACATCCACTTCCACCGTGGGATTGCCACGGGAGTCCAATATTTCGCGGCCATGAACCTTGCTGATAATCATGATAGATGGTCTCCAATCCAATGAGATTGACTCATAAAAGTTACCCCTGCCAGACCAGATCGGGCTTGCGGGCAGCGGTGGCTTCATCCAGTCGCCCCACCGGCATGGTATGGGGGGCGTTTTTGACCTGTTGCGGATTGTCCATGGCCTCCTGACGGATGGCGATCATGGCTTCCACAAAACGGTCCAGGGTTTCCTTGCTTTCGGTTTCCGTGGGTTCGATCAACAGGCATTCGGGCACCAGCATGGGGAAGTATATAGTAGGTGCGTGGATGCCGTAGTCCAGTAAGCGTTTGGCAAAATCCAAGGCGGTAACCTTGTACTCCCGCGCTTCCCGTTGCAGGGTGACGATAAATTCATGGGTGGCGGGACGGTCGGGAAAGGCCACCTGGAAACCCGCCTCCCGCAACCGGGATTGCAGATAATTGGCGTTCAGGGTGGCATAACGTCCCACCTGATGAATGCCTTCCTTACCCAACAACCGGATATAGGCATAAGCCCGCAACAGGATACCCACATTGCCCATGAAGGTAGAGAGGGGGCCTACCGCCTGTTGATCCTGGGTGATCCAACCATAGCCCGCTTCGGTTTTGGTGACCCGTGGCACCGGCAGGAAGGGCAGCAAACGCTGGCTCACCCCCACCGGCCCCGCACCCGGTCCACCGGAACCATGGGGGGTGGCAAAGGTTTTGTGCAAGTTCAGGTGCACCGCATCAAAGCCCATATCCCCAGGACGCACCCGACCAGCAATGGCATTGAGATTGGCCCCATCATAATAAAGCAATCCCCCGGCCTGATGAACAATGCTGGAAATGTCCAAAACCTTGCGTTCAAACACCCCTAAAGTGGAGGGATTGGTCAACATGATACCTGCGGTACGGGGTCCCACCGCCTGACGCAGGGCGTCCAGATCCACATCTCCCTGCTCATCGCTGGGAATCTCCCGCACCTGGAAGCCACACATGGCGGCGGTGGCGGGATTGGTACCATGGGCGGAGTCGGGGATTAAAAATTCCTGGCGTTCATGATCCTGACGTGCCTGGTGATAGGCCCGAATCATGGCCACCCCCGCATATTCTCCTTGGGCTCCGGCCATGGGGGAGAGGGCAAAACCTGCCAGACCGGTGATCTCCTGCAACATTTCCTGCAATTCATACAGGCAGGCCAAAACCCCCTGACCATGGCTGGCTGGAGCCAGGGGATGCCGTTCCAAAAATCCCTGCAGACTGGCCAGGCGATGGCAAATGCGTGGATTATATTTCATGGTGCAGGAACCCAGGGGGTAAAAATGGGTATCCACCGAAAAATTTTTCTGGGAGAGGCGGGTGTAATGGCGCACCACCTGCAATTCGGAAACTTGCGGCCAGGGAACCTCTTGTTGGCGCAACAATCCGGCGGGCAGATCGTCCACGGCTGGGGAAACGGGGGTGTGGCTTGGATTCAAACGTCCTGCCCGGCTTTGTTCAAAGATCAACATGGTTTTGCCTCCTGTTGCAAAGCC
>JADFXB010000332.1 GCA_015233935.1 Magnetococcales bacterium
TGTTTTTGTAAGCTCTGGCAGCCTGTCGGATCACCACCCCACTTGATGTGCAACACACTGATATTTAGAATCATTTTAATTCATGGCACATCACAGCGCAGAATAATATTTATTGTAAAATCTCTTGGTTACACCATTGCTTACGCAGCAGTCCGACAAGCTGCTCGTTGAAAAAAGTTCTTGCTGTTCCATACGTCATTCCTATAGACTGGCTTGGTTTTTTTACGGTGTCAGCCCCTTGGACAGAGTTTTCCACCTTTTCCAAGATTTCGCGGCAGAATTTTCGTCTTAAATGAATACCTCTCACCCAATTTAACAAAGTTTACAGGATTGACTTATGAAAAATCAGCAAGTTACCGACTCTTCTATTAGCGATACTGCCACATTTGTTACGACTCCTGAAATTCGGGAATTTCAAAGCAGGCGTCGCCAATTATTGGAAAAGTTTGGTAAGGCGGCCATTTATACTCCCCCAGTAGCTTTGGTCATGTGGTCTTTCATAAATAAAGCCTACGCATCTTGACCACCCCAGTGGCATGTACACCTTTTCCAACCATTATCCTTAGAAAGGTATGGCTCATGAAAAACCAGCAAAGTACCGCCTCCTCTCCCATTACCCCCCCTGAATCTGCTTCTACACCGGCAGCCCAGGATCCGCAAAACAGCCGTCGCTCTTTCTTGGCAAAGTTTGGTAAGGTAGCCATTTATACCCCGCCAGCCGTTTTAGCATTGTGGTCAAGTACCAACCTGGTAGCCGCATCGCCCTAATGGTTTTCGTTACCTGCTAAGGGAACAGCTTTTTTTGTTTTCTTGGGGTTGTCCTGAAGAAACCGTTTGAAAGGTGTTCGTGCGGGTTCTTCGTTGAAGCATGTTGGAATATGTTCTTATGGAGTATCCGCAAGGAATGAAGGTTGGTAACGCGTTGTTGGAAAACCTCACCTATTTTTACCTGGATGATGGTGTGGTCGTTTTTTTTGAGGATGATCGGCGGCTGTTTGGCCTAAATAGCACGGCTGCACTGATTTTTCTGAGTATGGCAGATGGTTTGTCTTGGGAGCAAATTGTTCAGCAGTTGGTGGACCATTTTGCTATTCCAATCCATAGAGCAAGCCAGGATGTCATGGCTTTGCTGGACGTTTTAGCGGACAAAAGCATCTCTGGCTGCCAGGAGGACAGGGCAAGCCCTATTTTTGCCAGTTCACCCCTACCATTCAACCAAACGGCAGATGCTTCCTTCTGTTACCGATTGTCCCAAACCCAATTTCACCTGCAAGGTGATGAAGAGCTGCTCAATCATTGGTTGATTCCTGTTCTCCATCACCTTCAAGAGGTGGATAGAGGGCAACTTGGCCAGCTTATCCAGGTGGGTAGGGGGGAGGAGGAAAGATGCTGGCTGCGCATCAATCATACCCTGATTGGTGAAAATTATTCTCCATCCCATCTTCTCCCTCTTCTTCATGACTCTATGATTCGTACCCTCTGTCAGACGGAGAATATTCAATTTGCCTTTCATGCAGGTGTAGTCAATACCTCAAAGGGAGCCTTAATGCTGGCAGGACCATCGGGTAGAGGTAAAACCACCCTCACCGCCGGACTGGCCGCCCAAGGGTTTCCGTGTCTTTCCGATGAGTCCGCCCTTATTACTGAAACCACACACCATGTCATTCCGATCCCCTTGAAAATGAATGCCAAGTCTGGCAGCTGGCCCATTTTGAGTGCCTACTATGAAACACAGTTAGCCCAAGCTAGGGTTTATCAATTACCCGACGGGCGACAAGTCAAATATTTATCGCCCCTTGTCGCAGAACAACCTTACTCTTCCCCATTGGCCGCCATCATGTTTCCTCACTACCGTGCCGGGGCTACTGCCAGAATGACACCCATCAGCCGCTCCCTGGCACTCCACAATCTGGCCATGGACGGTTACTATATTCGGGGCAATCTCAACCGCCACTCCGTTGCTGAAATGGTAGATTGGATTCGCCCCCTTCCTTGCCTGGAACTGGAATATGATTCCCTGGCGGACGCCATCCGCCTGATTAATAATTTTTTTTCGAATCAGGATACACACAATGGCTGCTGACATGCCCGAAGAGTTGCTTCTGTTGGGCCAACTGCTGTCACCCTTTGCAGATTCTTTACCTCTGAAGCACTATCCGCCAGACTGTTGGTCCAAAGCCTATCAATTGGCCAACAAACATTATCTGGCCACAGCCCTCAGCCATGCCCTGCTGACTCATGGCGTTACTGAAAACATGCCGCCTGATTATCTTGCTTTTATCCAGGAAATGCATCAGCTTAATAGCGAACGCAACAACTCATTACGTCAACAACTCCTGGAACTGATAGGCACTCTCAACCGGGTGGGTATTCGGCCTTTGCTACTCAAAGGTGCCTCTTCGTTACTGGCGGATGAATTCCCCAATCCTGGGATACGATTTTTGGTTGATCTGGATCTTTTTGTTGATCCCCACGAACTTGATTCTGCAATCTCTGCTCTGGAATCCATCGGTTATGCTTCGCCTGCCGAATATTTATCCACCTACAATCCGGCTCTCGCCAAGCATTATCCCCCGTTGTTCCGTGAGTCCACCCCTGCAACCGTAGAACTTCATTTTAAATTATTTGACAGGAATGCGAAATGTTTATTTACAGTCAATGATATTTACTCGCAAGGCAGAATCGAAAAGCAATATGGTGTTGAATATAGTTTAATGTCACCAAACCAGCATATTTTATACACAATTTTTCACGCTATGATACATCACAGGCTTTATGATTATCATGTATTACCTTTGCGAGAGTGTTTCCATTATGCCCATCTTCTTAATTATTACGGGAGGGCAATCGACCGGACAAATATCCAGTCCGTCA
>JADFXB010000333.1 GCA_015233935.1 Magnetococcales bacterium
CTCAGCCAACTCATCTTCAATGACCATTTCCAGCTTTAACTTTGGAAGGAAATCAACTACATACTCAGCACCGCGATAGATTTCCGTGTGTCCTTTCTGGCGACCGAATCCTCGTACTTCCGAGACGGTGATGCCCACAACTCCGGCTTCCAGCAGGGCTTCTTTGACCTCGGTAAGTTTGAACGGTTTGATGATGGCTTCTATTTTTTTCATGTCCCCGTCCCTGAATCAGGCTTGATGGTCCTGGTATTCCCTCCCTGGCCAAAGGGCATACTGCTTTCTGCAATCTTTGTGCCGTCTCCCCAAATGGCCATGGCTGGGGATTTACGGCCCATGGGATGATTGGGGGTGATTATCGGTTGGGCAATTTTCTTGAGTGTGTGCAAAAATTAATCACGATAGCTTAATTTTTTGGCATGTCGCGCCAGGGGCGGCCCACATAAATTTATTTTCACCCACTTGAAATCGGCGGGGTGAATTTCTATTTAATCCAACGCAAATTGCGGTTACAGTGCCAGCTTTCTGGTTAACCATGTTTCATGACTACCAATTCTAGGGCGGAAGGGGTTGACATGGAAGGAGTGTATTCATGTCCGATATCATGATCGAAGTAAAAGATCTGACCCGCTACTACGGCCCAGCCCGGGCCTTGGATCGGATCAATCTGCAAGTCAGACGCGGCGAGGTTATGGGCTTTCTCGGACCCAATGGGGCGGGAAAAACCACCACCATGCGTATTTTGGCAGGCCTTTTGGCCCCCACCGAAGGTACCGTGCGGGTGGCTGGCCTGGATATGCTGGAAAATCCCGAAGAAGCCAAGGCACGTATCGGCTTTTTACCGGAAACCCCACCCATCTACGATGAAATGACTGTGCGGGAGTACCTCTCCTACCTGGCTACCCTGCGTAAGGTTCCCTCTGGTCAGTTGGCTGCGGCTGTGGACAGGGCCATGGAACGTTGTGGGCTGACCCAGGTGGCAGAAAGACTCTTGCGCAATCTTTCCAAAGGGTACAGGCAACGGGCAGGCATCGCCCAGGCGATTGTCCATTCCCCCGATGTGGTCATTCTGGACGAGCCTACCGTGGGTCTTGATCCCATTCAAGTACGGGAAATTCGTGAACTCATTCGGGAGTTGGGAGGAGAACATTCGGTGCTTCTTTCTACCCACATTCTGCCGGAAGTGCGCATGACCTGCAATCGGGTGGCGGTTATCAGTGAGGGTAAAATTGTCGCGGAGGATTCCCTGGATGGTCTGATGAACTTAACCGGTGAACGCCCGGTGTATAAGGTGCGTTGGCGCAATGGCCCCTCTGCCCAGACCATCGGAGCCATTGCAGGGATTGCCAATGTCAGCGATGAAGGGGGTGGGGTGTGGCGTCTTACCCCTGCGGAAGGTGCCGATCCCCTGCCAGAGGTCTTGCGCCTATCGGTGGAAGGGGGATGGGATTTGCGGGAGGTGACCTCCGACAGTCACTCCCTGGAGGATGTCTTCCTGCGTCTCACTACCCGTGAGAGCGAAGGTGAAGGAAATCGGGAGGGAGAAGGATGAAAGCCATCTTGACCATTGCTTTTCGTGAATGGCGGTCCATGTTTCTGTCACCCCTGGCCTGGACCCTGCTGGCGGTTCTCTCCGCTCTGTTGAGCTTTATGAGCGTTTCCGCTGTAGCGAACTACCAGACCAAACAGATGCAGTATCAATCCTATGGCATGATGAAGGATTTTTCCCTCACCGACTGGACCATCGCTCCGGTCTTTGGCAATGCCGCTGTTTTGCTCTTGTTGATCCTGCCATTGGTGACCATGCGTTTGGTGGCAGACGAAAAACGGCGGCAAACCTGGGCGGCTTTGGCCTCGTCTCCCTTGTCTTCCATGCAGATTATTCTTGGAAAATATGTGGGGTTTCTCCTGTTTTTGTTGGTGACGGTCCTGTTGATCACCCTGCCTTCGTTGACCCTGTTTGCCTTTGGTTCGCCGGATGTGGGACAGGTTTTTTCCGGTGTCTTTGGTCTCTTCCTGGTGGCAGCCTCTTTTGGCGCGGTGGGTTTGGCGGCCTCCTCGGCGACGGAAAATCCCATTGTGGCGGCTCTGCTCTCCTTTGGTGTCCTCCTCATGTTGTGGATTATCTCCTGGATGGGAGAGAGCAGTGTGGGGGCCTTGAGCCAGATATTGACCTATATCTCCCTGCTCAACCACTTTGACAACTTTCTCAAAGGGGTGGTGACCAGTGAGGATCTGGCTTATTTCCTGATTCTCATTTGTCTGGGCATTCTCTTCGCTCGCCAGCGTCTGGCAGCGGAACGGATTCAGGGTTGAGGAAAGGAGGACGATGCCATGAAAATGGATTCCGGCAGCCGCATGAATCTGCGCATGCAAAATTTTGTCACCGGCCTGTTGATTGTTGTGCTTTTGGGGGGCGTTGCCTTTGCCACCCATCGCTATCAGGTGCGTTGGGACTGGACCACCAGCAGCCGGCATACTTTGGCGGAGCAGTCGGTCAAGGCGATTAAACAATTTGAAGAATTGGTCGCCACCGTCTATGTGCAGGAAAAGAGTGATCAACGCAACCAGGCCCAGGATTTATTGGATAAATATCGGGTGGAAAATCCCAAACTGACTATCCGTTATCTGGACCCGGACATTGATCCTTCCGCTGCCAAAAAGGATGAAGTGGCCCTTTATGGCACGGTGGTATTGCGTAGTGGGGAAAAACGGGAAAAGGTCACTGAACTGACCGAGGAAAAACTGACCAATGCCCTGGTGCGGTTGGCCAAAGGTGGGGAAAAATCCATCGCCTTTATCACCGGTCATGGTGAACATCCCATACAGGATGCTTCAGCGGCTGCCCAGCATGGCCCCCAGGATGGTAGCGAACG
>JADFXB010000334.1 GCA_015233935.1 Magnetococcales bacterium
GCAAAGTCCGCTCCGACAGCGATTTTATCTTCTATAACAATCGCAAATCCACCTGTGGCAACGTGGAACACTTGGGTGACAACCGCACCGGCGAAGGGGAAGGAGATGACGAACAGGTGCGCATCAAGCTGATTGCCCTGGCCGCTGACGTAGCCAAAGTGGTGGTGAGTGTCACCATCCACGATGCCGACAGCCGTAAACAAAATTTTGGCCAAATCCAAAACGCCTTCATCCGGGTGGTCAACACCGCCGACAACTCGGAACTGGCACGCTATGATTTGTCCGAAGATTACAGCACTGAAACCGCCGTTATCTTTGGCGAAATCTACCGCAACGCCGGTGAATGGAAATTCCGGGCGGTTGGTCAAGGCTATGCCGGCGGCCTTGGTCCCCTCGCTCGTAACTTTGGCGTGGATGTGGGTTGATCCCCTTATCTCAAGAGAGGATGCAACATGGCCGTTATATTGACCAAAGGTCAAAAAATCAGTCTCGCCAAAGAATCTGGTAAAACCCTCACCCGTGTGGTCATGGGTCTGGGCTGGGACGCCAAGGCTAAAAAAAGCTTGTTCGGCTTTCTGGGGGGTGGGGGTGAAATCGACCTGGATGCCTCCTGCCTGCTCTTCGACGAGCAGGGCCAACTGGCGGATGCCGTCTGGTTCCAACAACTCCGCAGCAAAGACGGCTCTATCCAACATACCGGCGACAATGTCACCGGTCAGGGCGATGGAGATGATGAACAAATCATGGTGGACCTTTCCCGCGTCCCTGCCCACATTAAATCCCTGGTCTTTGTGGTCAACAGCTTTAGCGGCGAAAGTTTCGAGGGGGTCAACAATGCCTTCTGCCGCTTGGTGGACCAATCCAACAATCAGGAGGTGGCCGCCTTCCGTCTCAACGACTGTCGCGGCAACCACACTGCCATGGTGATGGCCAAACTTTACCGTCATGAGGGCGACTGGAAAATGCACGCCATCGGTGATACCGGGCGTGGCAAAACCTTCCACGACCTGATTCCCACCATTGTGGCTAATCTGTAACCTAATAATCCCCCACCCCTGATTTTTCAGGGGTGGCATGGCAGGAGGATGATATGGGTTTTTTCGATGATCTCAAAAATCGCGCCAGTCAGTTGCAAGCCTCTCTCTCCCAGGAGATGAGCCGATATAAAAACAAGGAGTTGATGGAAGGCATCCTGGCGGGTTGTGCCATGGTGGCAGCGGCGGATGGCAGCGTCTCCGCAGAAGAAAAACGCAAAATGCTGGGCTTTGTGCAAAACTCCGATGCCCTCAAGGTCTATGACAGCAACCAGGTGGTGGATACCTTCCAACGCTTTGTGGGCAAGTTTGAGTTTGACTTGGCCATGGGCAAGGCTGAAGCCTTGAAAACCATCTCCAAGGTCAAACAATCTGACGAAGCCCGTTTACTGGTGCGGGTTTGTTGCGCCATCGGCAGTTCAGACGGAAATTTCGACGAAAAGGAAAAGCTGGTGGTGCGGGAAATTTGTCGGGAGTTGAACCTGCAACCGGCTGATTTCGATCTTTAAAAAATTCAACCACCCCCCTTCTGTAAAGAAAGGGGGGTGGTTGCTGGATTACGCGGGGTCGGCAGGACTCTCCTGGTCAGCCAAAGACCAGTCACCCTGTTCGTTCACTGCCAGAATTTGGAAGAGAACTTTTACTATCCGCAAATCATTGATCTCCAGGATCTGAATGCGGGCATTTTCCAGTTTGATCACATCCCCCACTTCGGGAACCTTGCCAATACGATTGAAGACCAAGCCACCGATGGTCACATAACCCGTCTCCCGTGGGAAAGGAAAGTTGAGGAGCATTTCCAGATCCCCCACCCGTACCCCACCGGCAATTTCCCACTGGCTTCCCTTCAGTTTATGCACCAGTTCGGTTTTTCTGGAATATTCATCGGCGGGCAATTGTCCCACCAAGCGACCCACAATGTCTGCCGGGGTAACAATACCGGTCATGGAGCCGTGCTCGTTGACCACCACACCAAACTGCCGACGATTGTCCCGAAAATCTTTCCAGGCTTGGCTAAGTTTGGTGGTGGGGGGGAAGATGAAGGGATCTGGGCGCATGATCTCGCCCACGGGCATTGCCAGAATGTTCGCCATATCACTACGGTTTTTCTCGAACAAGTCTACCAGACGCTTCATAAAGATGGTTCCCACCACCTTCTCACCGTCAAAAACCGGGTAGCTGTAATGGTGAGAGCTGGAAAAAAGGGTCAGAGCTTCCCCAATGGTGGCGGTTACCGGAAGTCCATCCACATCAGGTTTGGGAATCATGGCATCTTCCACGGTATTCTCGCTCAAATCCAATACCCCCATGAGCATGCGTCCCTGGTTACGGTCGATGCTGCCTGAACTGGTGCTGGCGTTGACCACCAGGCTTAGTTCATCCAACGACATGGCCGCAGAATCATGCCCATGCCCACCGCCGCCATGACCAACGATATCCCCATGACCGAAAACGACAAGCAACCAGTTGGATGCAATATTCATCAACCAGATGACTGGAACCCACATCACGTATAACATGTTGATGATCCAACCCAAAGAACAGCTCAACGCCTCTGCTTTGTGATAGGCCAATACTTTGGGAGCAAGCTCACCGCCCACCACATGTAAAAACGAAACGATTACAAACCCCATGGCCAAACCTACGATTCCACCCCAGGTGACCGCCGTTTCTGCCGGCATGAACATGCCAAACATGGACTGAAAAGCCGGTGACATCAACTCCTTGAAGGCATCCATACCAATATAGCCCAAGGCCATGGAAACCAGGGTGATACCAATCTGGGTGACTGCATAGAACCGTGTCGGTTCTTCATGCAGCAGCTTG
>JADFXB010000335.1 GCA_015233935.1 Magnetococcales bacterium
TGGGGTAGAGAAAAAAATTTAAAAATTAACCAATAAAAACAAATCAAAATGGCGGACTCTCTCTCCGCCAGTTTTTTTGTGAATACTGCCTCCGTTTGCCGCAATGCGTTCCTGTTGCCTCTACTCCGTTCAAACCTATCCAAGTACAAGAGCTGGTGCGTCTCTCCCATTTTGGTGTTTGACTAAACCTGCTACCAAAGCCGACGTGTGCAAGGTACTTCCTTGTTATTTCCCTTTTTAAAAAAAGCGAGAAGATTTTCCAGTGAGCCATGGGGCAACACGGGAGAGCATGGTTGCTTGCAATACGTTAGACCTTATCGGTATTCAAGGACATCTGGTGGATCGAAAGTTCATGACGCACCTCTGGCAAAGGATCTGTTTCGGCGGCTTTGACCCAATCGGATATGGCGACGTGCTGGCCCAAGCCATGTTGGTCCATAGCCACAGCCAGCCGGATGCAAGCATGTCTTAAACCGGGAATCTCTTCCTGAATACTTGGGGGAATATCGGAGCGTGAGTAATCCAACTCTTCCAGGAGCATGCCCAGCCCGTTCAGGCATCCACCTCTAATCAGATCTCGTGCCTGGAGTGAACCTTCGGTGAATATCCATATGGCATGCTTCAGGGCTGTATCCAGTGTCTCCTTGCGGCGCATACTGATGGTTGTTCCAATTTCCCGCATCAAGTCATTTGGAAGCTGTGGTAGCGATGGATCATTCAAACCTGTTCCAATCATCCACTTGTGTAACCCACGCCAAGCTGATTCCCGTACATCATCATTCTGTTTGGTCAAGCCGCGCCGTAAGCGTTGAGTCAAAGCGTCCACATGTTCAGGCAATGCCCTGCATAATCCTGGATAAAGGTCGTAGGCGTGCTCCCCCACTTGTTCCATTTGATTGACCTTCTCCAAAATTTCACCCATATCACCCAGGGAGGAGACGGAAATGTGTAAAAGGAGGTCACCAAACCCACTCATGAGATCGGACAGCTCCCTCGTGACATTAAGGGGGGTGTACTTCGATTTAGATTCGGGCACCTGGGACCAGGAGTGCATCAATAAACGGATGTGTTTCAATTCCATGTCAGATAAGGGGAAACTGCGTCCTCTGTAATGACATACGTCCAGGGTACGACCAACCATCGCCAAAGCGGGCAGAAAGTCCGCCCTCTGGTCTAATGTTCTCTCTACCAGCCATTTCGATCGGAAGGCCTGTTCCGCCAGACCGGGTTCCGGTTCCGGCATAAAGAAAAAGGCCCATTCATGAAACAGCAAGTTACCAGGCATTCCTTGATCGGTCCTGAATTCAGGACTCCATAATATTTCCCCAAACTTGTCCATTTCCTCCCGTGTGAGAAGCCCCCATTCATTCAGTCGATGGAGACGTGAAGCCGCCCTGAAGCGGGAGATGCTGTTTCCCATGGCGGACAATAGTCGGTGTACCGCTTTTTCCCAAATGTCGGCAGGCTCTCGTGTTACCCCAGTAAGATGGTCTGGAAGAAAGTAGAATGGTTCCGGCCAACTTTGCTGTTCCAGTGGGGGAAACTCTTCATAACCAGGCAATGGCAATATTGCCAATTCATGTAGGAGGGTGGCCAGTCGAGAAGGGGGCAAAGCCTTCATGGTACGACGGAATAGTTGGTTCAGGACTTTGTGCAGAAAAAAGTCAAAAAACGTCTTATCCTGATAATACTTACAAGCTCGTTGCAGTAGAAGTGCAATCCTATCAGGAGTAGCACGAACGGTCAGACGGGACAACAATTCCAGTCCGTGTTCTATTTGCCTATCCCAGAATACTCGCTGAGAAATATCATTACGTCGTGACAAAGCCACATCAATTATGGTGTTACACGCATGTTCCAGTTGATCAACGAAACGTTGATTCAACCTTGCTACATAGAACCTGGAAAACACATTGTTGATTAATTCTTTATCGCCAAGACGTAGTACCAAACCGGCTGCCATTTCATGGTTCGTTGGTGACATAGTTTCAACAACAAGTTTCAATCCGTCATAGGAAAGGGTGAATAAACCCATTCTCGAAGGAAGTCCGGCAAGTTCAGTCATTCGTTTTATTTGCGTGGCGGTTATTATGAGATCAATTGAAGAATTATCAAACCTGATTGTCCTGGTGATTATGCCAGGATCAAATGTCTTAGTTTTATTTTGACTATCAGAAAGCTTAGAAAAAATTTTAATTAACTCATCGTGCAGGTTCTCCAATTCCATTCGAGCGTTGCAATCATAAACCGCCAACTCTCTCCAGCGTTCAAAAGATGTTTTATCTTGTTCTTTCGGTATAGACTGAATCCCTCGCATGTACGGGTGAGCCAATATGGGATACAACGCCCATCCTTCGCGGGAAAGGGATGGAATATCAATGATGTCTTGGCGGATATTGGCCCGAATCAGAGATAAAGCTTCCAGTTGAAGTTGCTCTGCTTCGTCAATTCTGTTTATCTCTGCCAGCAACGCCGCCTTGCGTACACGCCAGAAGGGATCTGCATCGTCAACTCTCCATTCTCTTAGTCGTTGCTCAAGAGAGATAATATCATTAAGCGAAACAGCCCACAGGCAACGCTCAAAATAAATCCACTGTCCGTGCTCAGGAGAGTCCTGCCCAAAAGATTCCAGGTATTTAATCCACTTTTCAAACTGGCCAATATTCCAAGCTTCTCGGGCCGACCTGGCTAATGCCAGTGCCAACCGCCACCAACAGTTCCGCGCCCATGCCCAATCGGCTTGCTCCCAGGATAGGACATGCCCATTATCATCGAAACAGATCTTTTTTTCTTTATCAAAAAGGGCCAGCGTCTGGCAACAAGCTGCAATCAACGGTTCGTCAAGAGGCAACA
>JADFXB010000336.1 GCA_015233935.1 Magnetococcales bacterium
TGTCGCCACCCTGAAAAGCCACGCCAAGGGTGGCCAACCCGGTGTCAAAGCCATCCTCCCCGCCAACGCCCCGGTCAAGGATGCCCTCACCATCCTGCTACCCCGATTGAAAAAAGGTGGAGAGGTGATGGTGGATATCCCGGAAGGATTGCAATTGCCCGGCAACCGCCAACAGCTCTCCCAAGTTTTCATCAATTTAATCACCAATGCCCTGGACGCCATGAGCGAACATGGTCAACCCCCCAAAGAGCAAAAAATCACCATCTCCTGCACCGACAAGCGGGGACGGCTGCTCTACAAGGTGAAGGACAACGGCCCCGGTATTCCTGCCGCCATCCTGCCGAAAATTTTTGAACCCTTCTTCACCACCAAGGGGGAAACGGTGGGCACCGGATTGGGTCTGTCCATTGTCACCACCATTCTTAATGAACACGGTGGTAAAATTTCCGCCGTCTGCCCGCTGGAAGGGGGGAGTGAATTCCAAATCATGCTGCCTGCCGCCGGAGAGGGTGGGTGATCATCCGCTGGTGGCTTTTTCTGCTGGTTTGCCTCTGTCCACCCCTTTACGGGGAGGTGGTGGTGGTCAAACAGGTTTTGGACGGGGATACCTTTATTACCACCACCCGCCAACGGGTGCGGGTGATTGGCATCGATACCCCCGAAGTAGGGCGCGGCAAAGGGGTGGATGAACCTTTCGCCCAACAGGCCAAACAATTGGCCCGTGATCTCCTTTACCAGCAGCAAGTCACCCTCACCCCCGGTGAAGAGAGCATGGACCCCTTTGGCCGTACCCTGGCCTATGTCACCCTGCCCGATGGCAGCGATTTTGCCCACCACCTGTTAAAACAGGGGCTGGCCATGGTGCGCATTTTTCCTCCCAATTTGCAGCATATTCCCACTTATTTGAACTTGGAGGCCGAAGCACGACGCCAAAAGATGGGAATTTGGCTTCCCGGCAGCGAATATCTGCTCAATCCCTTTGAGGCCAATAAAGGCTTGGGACACCACCGCTTGGTGAGCGGACGTGTGGTCCACATTTCCCAAAGTCGGAAACGGGTTTATCTCCATTTCGGTATCCATCGCCAATCGGATTTTACCGTTGGCATTCGGGGCGACCTCTGGCAAACCCTCTTCCATGCCCATGGCCTGAATAAAAATTCCCTTTTGGGACAAAGGGTTTTGGTGCGTGGTAAACTTTATCATCGGGGTGGTGTTTCCATGAATTTGGACCACCCTTGGGAGATTTCTGTGGGACAATAAGGATACCTCAAAGGTGGGTAAATATTTTTTATTTAATTTTCAAGCCATTATCTTATAGCCGTTGACATATGCCCAATGTTTCTTATACTAAGAGACTGGGTGACTATCTCGAAAGGGAAGGCGTCACTGTATTTGCCGTCAGGAAGCCGGGAAGGAACGCATGGTTGGCTTTATCCAAAAACTCTTTGGTCACAAGGAAGAGAAACCCGCACCACCTGTTGTACCACCCATTCGGGTGGTGCAAAATTCGGGTCATGGCCAAGCGACTCCTCCTGTCTCCCATCCTGTGCCCCCTGTGCAACGCCGGGTGGCCAATGCCCGTGAATTGCAGGTCAACGATACTCTGCGCATGGCCATTTGCGACTGTGCCGGGCTAAGTGGCAAACGTTTCAAGGTCACCTCGGTTAGTACCTACCTCTTTTCCCAGCCCAGCCCTACCTTTGCTTTACAAGGAGAGGATGGACAACGTTATTTTCTCTCCTTTTCCAATGAACACGACCGGGAGTATGTCACCTTTATTCGCCCGCTGCTGCATCGGGAGGTGGGAAAACTCTTCCACCTGGAAGACCTGGCCCAGTTGTTCGAGGAAAAAGAGGGCGAGTTTGCCCTGACCCGCAAAGAGGAGCTGCCCCATTTATCCGGTTGGACCGCGACTGACTACCACCTTTCCATCGATGCCCTGAAGGGATACTTTTTCAGCGAGGATTTGCGGGAAAAAGAGCAGGAAGAATTTCAGGGAGGGGAGGGGTTGGATCACTATCTCTTGCTTGACAACAGCCAACGCTTCACCCTGGAAGTGGAAGTTTACGACAATGGTGAACCGGAAGTCGCCTTAGGTTTGCGGCTACCTGTCAACCTGGTGGAACACCTGCGCTCTACCTCTTGAGTGGTCAACAATCCATCTCGCCCACCCAGGGATATCCCGTTTGTAGAGATATCCTTGGAGAGCGTCTCTCACCAACGCCTGGTCCGAAGTCAATACTCCAATCAGGTTGTCTTTACATGAAGCATCCACACCTACTGACCTGCTGATGCCCCATTTTTTTCCTCCTGAACCGTCACTTTTTGACCATCCTGCAATCGTTCCCGTCCATCAAGAATGACCTGCCCCGACAAAGTGGATTGGGGCCAGGCTACCGGCCTGCCCTCTTGTGCCTGTGGCAAGGGATAAAAACGGGCTACCCCCTCCTCAGCCAAAAAAATACCCAGTTTTTCCTGCCGACGCACCAACAACCAGGCAGGAATATGGGGACGGTGATCCAGCCAGCGCAAACGACCCGCACTGCCCGCCAGAGTAGGTGCGGCAGTGAAAAGAAAACGACCTTCACGGGTACGGGTGGTGCGGTCGGCCACAGGTAAGATCACCCGTAAGGCCACCGGATGACTCGTTCCATTATGAACAAACTCCAGTTTGCCCGCCTGCAACATTCCTTCATCCACTGAACCTTCCAGTTTGGCTTGTACCTCCACAGCTTGATCATCCAAAATTTCAAACAGCACCGCTCCTGGTGTTGCCCGTTCCCCCACCTGGGCCTGGCGTCCCACCACCACCCCGGCAAAGGGTGCGCGAATGATGCACTTATCCAACC
>JADFXB010000337.1 GCA_015233935.1 Magnetococcales bacterium
TATCGTGGCTCATGGCAGCCAGAAAATGGCTTTTGGCCTGGTTGGCCTTATCGGCGAATTCCTTGGCGCGTACCAGTTTGTCATTCAATTCTCGTCTGTCCAACACCATAGCCAGGGTATTGGCCACCGTCACCAGAAAGCCTTCCTCCTCATGGCTGTAGGGATGTCCCCCGCCCGTGTAGATATTGAGTACACCCAACAGGTGGTCACGAAAGATAATGGGAACACAATAATGACCGTGATCATGCGCCTGGTCGCCCCCTATGTCATGATCTTTGTCGATGCGTTCTTTGAAAATGGTTTTTCGTTTGGCAGCAGCTTGACCACACAAGCAGACCCCCATGGGAACACGTTCGCAAGGAATAACGGCAGCCGCCGGATAGCGTTTGACAAGCATCAATTCCTGACGCTCTTCGTTCAACAGGAAAATTGCACTTCGTTGTTGTAGGGAAAGCCACCAAACCGAATGGACTGCCGCCAGGGCTTCTTCCAGAAATTCATCCAGGGTTGTGGGTTCCAGAGCAGCCTGCAATAATTGCCCAATGGCGGTGCGCGCTGCCTGTACCCTGGCACTTTTCTCCTCGCTCTGCTTGCGTTCGGAAATGTCGCGGACGATGGCATGGATCAGTCGCTCTTCTTCCAGATTGGTTTGGGAGACACTCATGTCCACCGGTACTAAGCGACCATGGCTGGTGCTCAATCGCAGGTCGGGAAGAAGGGTGCGGTCACGGGCCAGTTGTGAAGCGATCATACGCTGATAGAGTGGGCGTTGCTCCAGGGGAAAGAGGTCCAGCCAATGTTGTCCCACCAGTTGTGCAGGTTCAACGCCCAGCATGGCACCAATCATGGGATTGGCCTCCAGAATGTGCCATGAATCTCCATCTATGACCAGAATGCCATCATTGGCAGATCGCATGAGCAACCGAACCCGATCTTGGGCGCGTTTGATGGCCAGATGATTACGAATACGGGCAAGGACCACCTGGGATTTGACCGGTTTGGAGAGGAAATCCACTGCACCCAAGGAGATACCCTTGGTTTCTGCCTCTGTATCATCCCTGGAAGTGACAAAAATAATGGGAATATGTCGTGTTGCCTCATCTTTCTTGAGTTGTCCACACACCTCATAACCATCCATTCCTGGCATCATCACGTCCAGGAGGATTAGGTCCGGTTTGTGCGCCCCCTGGGCAATGACCAGTCCTTTCTCCCCACTTGTGGCAACCTGTACCTGGTAGGATTGGGAGAGAATTTCAGCCAGAGAGCGTACACTGGTGGCGTCATCATCGATGATCAAAATCGTGTAGGTCATGAAATGATTTTTCCTCCTTTCTCAAGCACACGCTCCAACTGTTTCCCGGCGGCCTCAAAATCAAACTGGTCCAGTCGTCTAAACAAAATTTCCACTTCCTCGGATAAGGTGGTTGTGGCAAAAAGTGCTTTTGTTTCATCCGTAATGCGGGTGGGGACAAATCT
Source organism: Magnetococcales bacterium (assembly GCA_015233935.1). GTDB lineage: Bacteria > Pseudomonadota > Magnetococcia > Magnetococcales > JADFXB01 > JADFXB01. The sequence continues at coordinate 1,477 of JADFXB010000337.1, forward strand.
ACAGACGGATATGTGCTCTGCAATGAGGGAAAGTAACTGACTCGCCTTTTCAGGATCAAAGGGAACAGCCACGGTTTTATCTTCCTCTCCAGCTGCTTTGGCAGAAGTCAGGGCCTCTGCCAGGGCTTGCTGTAAAGATTTCCGTCCGGATTCGGGATCACCACCATTTCGCAGGATCCGCTCCAGTTCTGTGGCACATTTGAACAGGGTCATGGCCCCCAGGCTACCTGCCGCTCCACGCAGACGATGCACCAGCTTTTCTTCCTCTTTCCGATCCTGCCGGGCAACACATTGGCTGAGAAGCCCTTCCATTTGGGCAAAATCAGCGGCAAAACGCCCGGCGAGACTTCTCCACAATTTAAGATTTCCACCCAACGGTTTCAATGCTTGCTCAAGGTCAAAACCGGGTGGGTTTTCTGGCAGAAGAATAACAGGAGGCTGGGGAGCGGGTGATATTTCTACATGTGCTCCATTGTCTCGTTGGGGCAACCATTGTTTCAAAACTTCTGCCAACCGATCTGGGGCGATGGGTTTGGCCACATGTTCGTTCATGCCTGCATCCAGGCAGCGTTTACGATCCTGGGTCATGGCGGCTGCTGTCATGGCAATAATGGGCAAGTTTTTCCACGCTTTCTCCCGGCGGATGATGCGCGTTGCTTCAAAACCATCCATGTCTGGCATTTGTAAATCCATCAATACCAAGTCGAAGCGTGTTTGCTGTAAGGCGATGATGGCCTCTCGACCATTGTTGGCACAAGTGACCTCAATTCCCATTAACTGAAGAAATTCCATGGCCACCTGTTGGTTGATGACATTATCCTCCACCAGCAAAATTTTGGCTCCCCGCAAGGCATGTTGCCATGGATGGGGGTTGAAGGCTTGAATATGTATCTGCCGGTGTCCCGTACTCTGGGCCGTCATGATGGCATCGAAAAGACCTGAAGGGGTGATTGGCTTATTGACAATGGCATTTTTTCGCACATCGGCACTTTCCCGTAGCAATTGATCATGTCCCATAGAGGCACTCATGAGGATAATGGCCATGGTATTGTCCGGGAACTCCTTCTGGATATGCCGCATCAAGGTAATGCCATCCATACCTGGCATCAGGAGATCCACCAGGAGCAGGTCGGGAAGTTTTTCCTGGTGCAGCCTAAGTAAAGCCTCTTGGCCGGAGGAAATTTCCGTGACGGCAAGCCCCCATTTTTCCAAAGTGGAGCGTAGAATCTCTCGGGATGTGGCACTGTCATCCACGACCATGACCGATTGGAAGGGAAGGTGTTCATGAGGATGGGGAGTCGGCTTCATACGCACCGGTTCCAGCAGCCAAACGTTGAAGCGAAAACAGGAGCCTTGTCCAGGGGTGA
>JADFXB010000338.1 GCA_015233935.1 Magnetococcales bacterium
GCTTTCCTCCACCGGATCGCAAAAGGGGTTTTGGGATAAGCTGCTGGCCGACGTGCGCCAGGATGGGCTGCGGCCCCTCTCTTGGCCCGTCGCCACTGCCCACCAAGGGGGTGTCAACTATTCCCGTTCCTGGGGACTGTCTGCTGCTGTCCGGGTGACCGGCGACCAGGTGTTGGTCAAGGCAAGGGATGAACACCTGGCCATCATGCTTAACCACCTGCCCGAATGGCGACAGGATTACCGCCGGTTTGCCCATTGGGTGGCCCAGTTTGGCGTTCTGGCCCTGGCTCTTGCCCAAGAGGGGGGAGAGCCAAACATGGGGGAAAAGAGTGGGGCAACAAAAGGAAACCCCTCCGCTGATTTTCGTTGAATTTTGGAACAACTCAAGCTATCACCAAATTGCAGGCTTTGTCATCAGCCTGGAGAATAAACACTTGCCATCCACGGCAGTACAACAAGGAGGTATCATGGACCGATTCAAGAAGATTCTTTTTCTGTTTGTTGCATTACTGGCACTGACCTGGATACCCCAGGTCCAAGCCGCCAATTTGGATTTTGCTACTGCCGCTGATATGGTAAAAGACTACTACCATAATCAAAGTGAATGGGCTGGCATCTTTCGCATGACCAACATCAAAAGGATGATCATCGAAGATTACCGGGGGGGCAAGGTGGCCCACGTTTGTTATCAGTACAAAGCCATCCCTGGCAATCACATGGGACGCCGGGATGCAGGTGTGGATCAGCGAACCTTCACCTTCGGCATGGTACGTGGCGGTTATCGAGTCCTGGAAATGGGGCCTTATCAATCCACCGATTTGGGCTGCTGAACGTTTGTTGGTATGGCAGGAGGCAGGGGACCGTTCCGGTCCCTGCCTCTGGCCAATATTCCTCAATACAATACCTGAACGAACGGGGATTCACCCCGTTTGAGGGGACTGTTTTTGCCAGGGATGAGGAAGGATTATGTTTATTATATTATTGATTTTTATTTTATTTGGGCCTTTCGTTGGTGGACTCGTCTTCTGGAGCGGGGTGGAGCTTTACTCCCTTCTGTTTGAACCCAATGGGAGTGGCAGCCTGCTTTCCGTCCTCATGTTAAGTCTGTTCGGTTATCCGGTCTCCCTGCTCTATGGCTGCGTGCCCGCCACCGTCTCTGGACTTTGGTATGGCTACTTGCTCAAACACCGCACCATAGTCAATTACTCACCGGGCAAACGGTTGATCGTTGGTTTGGCTATCGGTTTTCTGGTCTCCAGCCTCTTCACCCTGAGTTTGGGCATGTCCATGTCATCCGAATCTGCCTGGTCGCTACTTCCCACCTTTGCTCTGCCGGGGGCACTGGCAGGAGCTGTGAGCGGTTGGTGTGTATCTGACCGTTTATATTGCCGATTGTTTAAATGCGCGCCACCACAGACTCTGGCCTGAAATTTCTTCATTGCAAAAGAAGCCTCTGTAAGAAAGTTTTTGCTATTTGTACATTGAAACTATGTAGCGATGTTGATAGGATATATTTATACGATTGTTACAATAGATCCATTCATGTTGGTCTCTTGATTTCCTTAGGTAAATCAGAGAAGTAGTCTCCTATTATTACGTATGGGAGCCGGAATGGCGGACGCAATAGTTGAAGTAAAAGGCTATAATTGTGAATCCTCCATTGCTGGAAATTAGGTAACTGCCATTGCTGACCTGCTCAATCTGCAAAATCAATAGCATCTTGATGGAAGAGGCTGATTGCCTGGACATGTTGTCAAACTTTTACTTGCACTGTGTCCAGGTTTCTTAAGGATATTGGCCTCTTATCATCTTGTCTCTCTATCAGCACACTCTGTCCATCTGTTGCACCTATCCCGTTTATATTGGCTTGTAGATCCCCCGGAGGTCCGGTGGGTAATGATCTTGTCATGCTTGTTGTTATAGGGAGGAAATGGTCATGTTTGTTCATTTGTTGCGCTTGCGGCTGGCTAGGTTACTGTTTGGTCTGCTCTTGACAGTCCTATCTGTTCAGGGGGTTCTGGCCGGGGAGTCGGTCAAAGTCGGTATCAACTATCCTAAGACCGGTCCCTATGAAGTGGAAGGGCTGGATCAATGGCGGGCCACGGAAATGGCCTTGGAAGAGATCAATGCCGGTGGTGGTATCCTCGGTAAAAAGGTGGAACTGCTGTGGCGGGACTCCCAGTCCAAACCCGATGTTTCCACCCAGAATGCCAAGGATTTGGTGGCAGAGGGGGCCAAAATGCTCTTTGGTGGCTCCTCCAGTGCGGTGGCCATTGCGGTAGCCAAAGTGGCCCACGAAAACAATATTCCCTTCTTCGGAACCCTGACTTATTCAACCGAGACCACTGGCAAGGATGGCTTCAAGACTACCTTCCGGGAGTGCTATGATGCCTGGATGGGGGCTAAGGTGGTGGCCAACTACCTGAAGGAAAAGTTTCCCAATAAGAAATATTTGTACATTACTGCCGACTATACCTGGGGCCATACCACCGAAGCCTCGTTGCGCACCTTGACAGGGACCACCGACACCGAAATTCACAAAGGGGTCAAAACACCCTTTCCCACGGCAACTGAAAAAGATTTCGAGGAAAAACTGAAGTTTGCCAAGATGTTAAAACCCGATGTGCTGGTGTTGGTGCTTTTCGGTAAGGATATGACCACGGCCATCCGCCTGGCCACCAACATGGGCCTTAAACAAAACTCCCAAATTGTTGTACCCAATCTGACCCTGGGTATGGCCGAAGGGGGTGGACCCAAGGTGATGGAAGGGGTGATCGGTGCCCTGCCCTGGGATTGGAAAATTCCTGAAAAATATGGCTTCGCCGAAGGCA
>JADFXB010000339.1 GCA_015233935.1 Magnetococcales bacterium
CTGCCACTCCGTGTTTGTTTCTTTTTATCTGAAGGATGCAACATGTTATTTGTTCTTTCGGGATCAACAATATGGCTTATAGTTTCTCCTCCTAAGGAGATCCCCGTTTTTCGTGACCAGTTTTCAGCAACTTCTCTTGTTTCTTTCACCAACTTCTTTCCATCTAACATGATCAATTCTCGAAGGCCATCGGTTCTAACCTTTGTCCAGTTAGACTCACTTGTTGGGGTTGGCACCAACCAGCACCCTGAACGCAGATTGTAATCTTTGGCGGATTCCATTACCCCCGCCATGGCAAGCCCCAAGAGATAGCAGGGCAACAAATCTTCTGCATTTAAACTGTATTTACGCAAAGCACCAAGGTGAATGGAAGCTGTACGGATAATTTCACCGTGCACCACCACTCCCCCATGTTTATCCACAGATGGGGTGGGGGCAAATCCAATATTGGCTCCTTCTTTCCAATCTTCATCCGATAATTTTAAATCTTCTTTTGTGAAGATACCGGAAAATTGTGCAGATCGTGTCAGAACATCCACTTGAGTGGCACGTATTTCCGAACGAACGACACGAGGAATCTTGATCTGGGTATCTCGTGAATCCCATGCGCCAAAGAGAAGTGAAAGTGGCGAAAGAGATGCAATGAGGGTTGGATTGCCTTTTGAATATTCCAGGAATGCCTTCCTGATTTCTTCTTCCAAAGGTGTCGCACGAATGGCGGCATCGGCAATACGATGGGGTAGCTCGTTGATCCCCACAATGTGGGAACCGGCTTCAACCCTATGGTTGGGTAACAAATCCCCAAGAGTTGTTGCAATGGCCATCTCCATTCGATTGGCTTGGGATTGAACCGAATCAATATCACAGTATGCAAACCGTCCATCGCTCAACGGGCGATTGACCGTGTAAGGTGTCTCCATCCTGTGTTTACTGGTTTCTTTGTTAGCAGGGTAGGTTGGGGGAAAAATGGCTACACTTTTTCCTTCTACTGGTTCCAATATTTGCCTGAATACCACAGCAATATTATCGGTATTACGAATCAAATCCTGAATGATTGACATGGAATTTTCCCCTTATACGGATTTTATCAAAACGGCCTGTTTGAGCACTTTATTTGAACCATTTTTGTCTGTTTTAGCTTTAAAAGAAAGCATCCCATAGACACTAGGACCAAGCCCCGAAAAGGTTGCAATGGCAGCCGACAATGGAGTCGGACACCACAAATGATACTTAAATGAAGAGACTTCCTTGCTCCGTTTCATGGGAAATGTCTGGAGACCAATAGATGCCAGCAACTCTAACCAAGGACGGCACAACATTTTGTGCTTTGCATGCTCATCAATACTCCATCCTAAACTAATGGAATTCCAAATACCCATATGGTCGATATTTAACTTACCAGTTGTCGGAGCTGTTCCTATAAGCCAATCAGCAGGGGCGATTTTGACTGTAGCAGTAAGTAAATTTTTATGAACAGTTGTTTCGTCTTGTCGGCCAGCCCAAGTTTTCATATCAGGGCTCGCTCCCCATGGCTGCCACCAATCAAGATCAATTCCTGCGAGTTGCAATCCATATCCCGTCTGGACAACATCACCAGTTGGCATTGATCGCAAACGGTACAAAACATCCAGGTCATTGGGCATAACCACGAAATGGCAACACCCATCCCGTAATGTGAAACCACTCATGGCCTGACGATTCATCAGCCATGCCATATGGGCCAATCCTGCACAAGCCAAGACTTCCCCAAGATTCGTAGGTTCTATAATCCAATCGTTTGCGGAGTTCATAACCTTTCTCCCCCAACATCACGCCAGGAAGAAACGGCAGCATCCGCCGCCTTCAATAGAGACTCCATCCAGGCAAGACGCCAAGGCCCCCACCTTCCTTGTACTTGGCCAAACCGTATAGCCACAGCCTTTGCCATTTCCAGGTTGGCTTCTTCTGGAAATTCCTGGGACCATTGGCGCGGGTCTTCAAAACCAGGACGCCCCCTGCCATGATGCGCAGCCACAAGGTGGAGAATCAGATCACGCAGAGGGGTATTAGAATCAAGATTCCGTTCCAGTTCCATCAAAGACCCAAATTCATGACGATACCCCCCCAATACCTCGGGCTGAAATCTACCTTCCTGGCTCTTGGCCATGGGGGGAGAGTTTTTTGAAATACCAGCCGCTTTCTGCCAAACCTTGGCCCTTTTTCCAAGGTCGTGGTTTTCGCCAGCAATTCCCAAAGCTTTTGTAATTTCTGGCTCCAGATTCAATCTCTCGGCCATTTTGCGGACCACTTCCCCAACACGGCGATGGTGCTCTGCCAGGGTTTGATTGTTCATTGCAACACTGGTCAAATCGGAGTCAGCATCCCAATGCCAAGTTTTTTTCCCTGACACTCTGTAAAGCAACCATCGCGGTTCCGCTTCGTTCTCGTCATCTTGCTGAATGTTCAGCCGTAGTTGGCTCCATCCTTTGGGAATGGGTGCTTCAGGGTCATCTGGAAATATCCGCCTGCGGTCATCGGTGTCTGCTATATCTTCCACCGGTTCGGCAGAATCGGGATCGGGGAAACCACGCGGGTCAAGGCATCCTGCATGAGTGGGTAAAAACACGGTGGAATTATCAAGGGGCAATGAATCAATATCGTCGGGGTTCTTTAAGATACAAACTTTTGAATCCCCTCGTTCATTTCTTAAAATTACAGCTAAAGTTCTTCCCTGGATACTTTCTCGACGTATGGCATTTTGAAGCAAACCGACTGCCTCTTTTTTAGGAAGCCGAACCAATTCTTCTGGTAAAGGTGGAAAAAATGCCACGGCCTCATTAGCAGCAT
>JADFXB010000033.1 GCA_015233935.1 Magnetococcales bacterium
AGGGCGGCCATGGCAGCGGGTTCTGCCGGGCGGTCGAAGAGTCCCAGCATACGCACCATCTCCCGGTCCAACTCCTCCCCGTCCCTTTGCAAAGCTACATCATAAGCCTTCATGACCGACATGGCATGGCGGCCTGCCTTAGTTTTATTGGCAATTAGCGGTATTTCCAATGCCTTTTCCACCCGCCCGTCATGGAATGTGTGCAAATATTCACTGACCAATACCAAGGCCAAGGCGTGGTAGTCATAATATTCAGCGGTTTTTTCCAAATCTGGTTGCCTGCCATTCACCCCACGGGAGCGCAGCAGTTCCATACTGGCTTCCTGTGAGAGATGGTTCAGATCATGTTGCTGAATAAAGCGACCTGGCTTCGCCCGCAAACCAGTATCTGCCAAGTGAACCCGACTGGAAACAAGGCAGCGACATTTCCTCGGCTCCCTGGCCAATTCCACCAGTAACCCTGCCAATCCTTGATCTTTGAACAACCCCCCCAGTTTACCCTGGGGACCATGCTGCAACGGTTCAACCCCGTCCAACACCAACACTGTGGCTTCTTCTCCCAATTTTTGCGCAAGCAATCGTCCCTTCTCATAATCGCCGTTAGGAATCTCCTTAATTCTCAAATCCTGCAAAACCTGTTGCAAAAATCCCGCAGCCGAGGTGGTTTGCTCCTTGGTTCCCTGGCTGTAAAACGAGTGACCGATAAACCGGGTTCCCTCCGGCCAGGTGGAATTCAGCAACCAATACCGTGTCAACGCCGACTTCCCCGTCCCACCCCCCGCTACCCAAACCATCACCCCGGCTTGCCATGCATCCAACAAAGCCAACTCCTTTTCACGGCCAAAAAGCTGGGTGCCGGTGTCGGGTAAGGATTCCAGCATTTTTTCTAAAGTGAAACCTTCAACTATGGGCTGTGGTCCTTGGACTGCTGGTGCCAGGGTGGGAATGATTTTTTCCAATTCATCATCCAACCGCTGACTAATCATGGTGAAAGCACGGGTTCGGGGAGTGTAGGCAATCAAAGGAGACTTGTTTTCATTGAGTAACTGCAATCCAAATAAGTAAGGCAAAGGCTTGTAGTGACAGTGATCCAACAAAACAGGAAAAATTTTCAAGCCTTCTGCTTTTCTCTTTAAGATTACAGGTAATTCTGTTTCATGGATGTATTTGGATGCGATAAAATCCTGGCTGATCAAAAGCAAAACCACATCCGCCTTGTTCATATGTGCCAGGATTTCCTCATGCCATTCCTCACCCGCACCAATGTCCCGATCATGCCAGGGTTCAACCATCCCTGCACGTACCAAAGGGGTAATGGCCGTCAGAATTTTATCCTTCCAGTGATTATCTTTGCTGGCATAGGAGATAAACAAGCGCACCGGGCGGGACATGGTACCTCTCTTGGATGATAAATAAACCAGAAAGCATGCATGTTGCCCCAAACATTCCAGCTTTTCAACATTTTTCCAGATCAACATGCGTTGTTTTATTAACAAAAGACTTGCCAAGCAGAAATGATTGATAAATATATTTTATTTTTAATTAACCCAATTGAATAGAAAAAGAGGGTTGCCGTGTCCGATTCTTGCTGAAAAAGCCATCCTTATGATAATCTAAACCCAATTCAGATACATATTGATTGCACTCTTGAGCCATTTTCCCTACCTGAAAGCAAAGTTCACCCCTGGCAAGGCTGTGTGGGTCATGAAAGACGGCGTACATTCCCTCCTCATCGTGGATGACCTGGTGGAAAACATCCATCTGCTCCGGGAAATGTTACGGGATACCTATAAAATTCATTTTGCCACCAACGGTCAGTCCGCCTTAACCCTGGCCGCTACCCTGGTTCCCGATCTGATCCTGCTGGATATCATCATGCCCGGCATGGGGGGCTACGAAATATGCAGCCAACTGAAAGCCAACCCACAAACCAAAGATATCCCCGTCATCTTCGTCACCTCCCTGAGTGAAGAAGCCAACGAAATCGCCGGGTTCCAAGTGGGGGCCGTGGATTATGTCACCCGCCCCCTGCGGGCCGAAACCGTCAAATATCGCATCAAAAACCACCTGGCCCTGCGGGAGGCCAACCGAAAACTGGAAGAACACAACGCCTCCCTGCGGCAAGCCGTGCAGCTCCACGATCAAATGGAACGCACCACCAACCAGGATATGCGGGTGCCCATCTCCCGCATCATCGAAACCAGCGAACTGCTGCTGGCGAAAGCCGCCCTCAATCATGAAGAAAAAGAGCTGGTGCACAGCATCCACGGATCCTCCCTGCAACTCCTGGAAATGATCCATACCTCCTTGAGCCTGCACAAAATTGAATCCGGCACCTATATTCTCCATCCCTCCCAAGTGGATATCCTGGCGGTTCTGGGTCGCATCCTGGAAGAACAGGAATCCTTCTGGCGATCCAAACACCTGATAATCCACATTTTGGACGAACGGGGACAAAACGCCACCTTCGGCAACTATATGGTGATGGCGGAAGCCCTCCTGCTCCACACCCTGTTCGGCAACCTGCTGCTGCACGCCATGGAAAACGCCCCCCTGGGCAGCACCATGACCATCACCAACAGCAAAGAAGATGGGTTTATCCTCCTCTCCATTCTCCACACCGGCAAACTGGCGGCCCAAGAACGGGACGAATTTTTCAACAAATGTCCAACCGCCGACGCCCAAGATTGCGACCCCGGTGGCTATACCTCCCGGTTAATTGCCCAACTCCACGGTGGTGAAGTCACCCTGCAACATCTTCCCTCCCAGGGAACCCTCTACCAGGTCAAACTGCCCGCCCTGGCTCTGCCGGAAGCACCCCGCCCCATTCCGGAAGGGACCGCGCCCCTGCTGGACATTCCCCCCCAAACCATCCTGCCGGAAGCCGCCAAAATATTGGTGGTGGACGATCAGATGGAAAATATTTATCTCCTGCAAAAGGCCCTGAACAGCCTGGGCAGCATCTATTTTGCCACCTCCGGCGAAAAAGCCCTGCAAGTGGCCATCCAACAAGTGCCGGATCTCATCCTGCTGGATGTGATGATGCCGGGCATGGATGGCTACGCCACCCTGGTGCACCTGCGGCAGGAACGGGTGACCAGAGATATCCCGGTGGTCTTCGTCACCGCCATGGATCACAAAGAGGGGGAAGAAAAGGGGCTGAAACTGGGAGCCATCGACTACATCGCCAAACCCTTCCACGCCCAGTCGGTACGGCTCAAGGTTCATAATATTTTGGAATTGAAAAAGCTGCGTGATTTTTACGCCCGCCTCTCCCTGCTGGATGGTCTCACCGGCATTGCCAACCGCCGCCGCTTCGACGAATCCCTGGAATTGGAATGGCGGCGCGGCTTGCGCTCCGGCAAACCCCTCTCCCTGCTCATCATGGATGTGGATTTTTTTAAACTCTACAACGACCATTATGGTCATATTGCCGGGGATGAGTGTCTGCAAAAACTGGCCAAGGCCATCGCCAGTTGCGTGGAGCGACCTGCCGACCTGGTGGCCCGCTACGGTGGGGAAGAGTTTGTCTGCCTGTTACCGGAGACCAGTGAAACAGGCATGGCCACCATGGTGCAAAAAATTCAGGCGGCTGTGGAGGAGTTGGCCATCGACCATGTGCGTTCACCCCTGGATGGGCGCATTACTTTGAGCCTGGGAGGAGCCACCGCCATTCCCCAAGCCGACATTCTCGCCATCACCTTGTTAAGCCGGGCGGATGCCAATCTCTATCTGGCCAAAAAGGGAGGACGCAACCAGTTCGTCCAATGATTCCCCCTCAACTGGAACCATAGAAAAGACTCAAAACCCTTCGCAAATCCCCCATATCCCTCACCCCCGCCACCTCCCGAATGGAGTGCATGGCCCAGGTGGGAATACCAATATCCGCCGTGGCAATACCCAAGCGGGCGGAAAGGGGAGGGCCTACCGTACTGCCACAAGCCATATCCGAACGCACCGCAAAATCCTGTACTGCCACCCCTGCCTGACGACACAAGCCCTTGAAATAACCACCCGTGGCAGCATTGGTGGCATAGCGTTGGTTGGGATTGCTTTTCAGGACCACCCCCTGATTGATCAACGGACAATGGTTGTCATCCTGCAAACCAGGATAGTTGGGATGGCAACCATGGGCATTGTCCACCGACAACATCCATGACTGGGCCATGGCCCGCCAACGATCTTCCGGCTGGCGATAAAGGCGGGAGATTACACTCTCCACCAGATTACCCTCCGCCCCGGTCACCGACAAACTTCCCACCTCCTCATGATCAAAACAGGCCAGCATGGCAAGGGTATTACCCCCGGAGGGCTGGCCTTGCACATGGTCCAATAAGGCCAGGCCACCGGCAAAACAGCTCACCTGATTGTCCAAACGGGAGGAGGCCACCAGGTCACCGGCTTCACCCACAAAGGCTGCCTTTTGGCAATCATAAAGCATCACATCCCAATGGCTGGCGGTCCAGCCAGCGGGCAGTTGGATGCCCTGACCGGTCAACCAGTGCTGAAACAGGGAGACTGGCGAAAATCCCGCATCATCTTCTTTGGTCACCCCCCGCCAAATGGGGGACATTTCATCATGGGGATTAATCTTGTAACTGTCGTTCAGCCCCCGATTGAGATGAATGGCCAGGTTGGGAATCCGGGTGATGGAATTCTCCACCTGAAAAACCACCTGGTGCACCTTTCCCTCCCCATCCAGACCACTCACCAATCCAGCCAGGGAAAGGTCACGGTCAAACCAGGTGGAATGAATGGGCGAACCATAAACCGCCACATCAAAGAGCCAATATCCCCCTTTTTTCCTGAGAAGGCTGGGCTTCAGTTTCAGGGTGGGGCTATCGGTATGGCTGCTGCAAAGTCGCAAAGGGGCTGGCCGGGTCAAATTTTCCGGCATCACAAAGGCCACCAGGGAGCTGTCCTGACGAGATAAATAATAGCGACCACCCCCTTGTAAAGACCAGCCCTCCCCCTCGGTCAACCGCTGGAAACCCTGTTGGGCCAGAAGGTGGGCCAGATGATTCACCACATGATAGGGAGAGGGTGAAAGGTCGATCAAGCGGGCAATGTGTTTGGCCGTTTCCATCCTCACGATGTCAACTCCTGGCAGAGGGTTTGAATGGCCAAACGGCGACGTTCCGCAATCTCCCGCAATTTCCAATAAATAATGGGGATGGTTTGCAGTACGTTGGCGGGAAACAGGAGCAGTTCACACTCTTCCTCAGCCACAAAATGCAAATCTTCCTGGGGGCGTCCCAAAACGGCGGACTCCCCCCACACATCGCCGGGCGGAATGGTAAGGCCGCTTTCATGCCGGAGCAAACCCCGGCGCACCAGGTGGAGCATGGCGGAACCGGTCACAGGCAGCAATTTTTCCCCTTTTCTTACCAGGCGAGAGCGCATCATGCGGGCCAAATGGATCAAAATGGTGAAGGTGAGCTTTTCACCAAACAGCCGGTTTTCCCGCAAAAAATTGACCTTGCCCACAATGTTTTCCATATCCTCCATCAAAGCGTTATCCTGGATGAAGGTACGCAACAAGGCCAGGGGAAACCTTAACAGGCGCACATGGGAGACCGCCCGCCAGGTTCCCTGTGGCAAGGCCTGGTCAAAGAGGGCCTGCTCCCCAATCAATGCACCGCTGGCCAGGCGATAGCGAATATTTTGGGCGGTATGCACATATTCCACCACCCCGGTCAATACCATATCCACCTCTTCCCGTTCATCCCCCCGCCGACGAATGATGGCACCCGGATTAATAACCACAATGGGAACATGGATTAAAGATTCCAACTTGCGGGGATGGAGACGGGCAAACAGGGAACGAATATTACGGTCGGCCTGATCCCGCAAATAATCCCGGCGACTGGGAATCAGCACATCCACCGCCCCAAAGGGGGTAGCCGAACCGATCTCCTTTTCCACATCGTTGAGTTTGCGGGAGATATGGGCCAGAGAGATGCTGGTGGAAGGATCATCGCGAAAATCTTCTGCCCGTCCGTGGATCATGCCGCCGCCAATATCCAATTTTTTCAAGTTGGCCGGGGTCAGATAGGTTTCCTTGACCTGGGCGATAAACGCCGCAGGCACCTTGTCCGGGCCGTCACCGGTCATGGCGTCCAACACTTCCATGGAGGTGAGGTCGGCCCAGTGGGCATAGGTTTTGGGACCTTCCCCATCATCGGCGCGAAACAGCAGGATGGTGGTTTCCACCGGATGCGGTGAATAGCAGGGACGCACCAGCAATTCATCGCAATTGTTCCACTCTTCTGGTAGCAGATCGTGGATGATAAAAAAGTGCTCCAACCCCACTTCCCCCGCCAGCAAAGCAGCAAGCTTGCGACTGACCGAAGCCCTTACCATGGGGGTGGCAAAATATTTAATCCGGTGATCGGAGCGCATCAGGGAGATCAACCCGGCAAAATGATCATCATGGCAATGGGTGTGAAAGATACCTTCCACTTCACTGATATCGATCCCCAGGGTTTCCAGGGTATGGGTGACGTTGGGCGGGGCATCCACCAGATAGATGCGCCCATGAAACATGAGGACACTGGCCATGCTGGGCCGGTTGACATCCCAACCATCCCCTTCACCCGAATGAAGCACCGCAAAATATTCCCGTGGGGCCAGGTGATAATCCAGGGTATAGGGGGCTTGAAAGCGGGTGACCGGAGGTAAATTGAGATCCACGATCACCGATTGATTGTGATAGGCAAATTCAAATCGATTGATACCCACTCGCCGCACGGTGACCCCGTTTTTAACTTCCACCCACCCCTTTTCCACATAGACGCTATCGAGAAAATTTTCCGGTGATCGAATGTTGCCAAAGGCAAAGTGGCGTTTGATTCGTAACATGATATCTGCAGTGGCTTCATCCACCCCCACCGCCAGCAATTCTTGCAGGGAAAGCAGGCCATAGTTGCCACGATGGATATAGTCCAACTGGCTTTGCACCTGTTTTTTCATCCCCAACAGCAGGGGTTTTTCCCCCGTATTGTTGGGATGACCAGGAATGATCATGCCTTGCCGGTAGAGCATTTGCAGAACGGGAAATTCAGCCAGATTGGCAAAGTCGCCGTTTTGCACCATCAGATCGCCCAGTAAAATGGCGTTGGGTCCGGTTTCGCAGAGAATTTCTTCCTTGGTTTCGGTGACGATATAGCCTTTGCGCAACATGTGTTTCACCACCTCTGCCGGACAGCCGCACAAAAGGTAGAGGTCGGCTTCCGGAACTTGCAGCCAGAAGACGCCGGTGGTGATTTCCGTCACCCGCAAGTTTTTCATGGCTCGGCGCAGACGCGCCAGTCCGGACAGGGAGAGAAGCTGGGCCACCCGATGGTGGAGCATCAGGGAGGAGCCATCTTTGGCCAATACATCGATGGAAGGTTGGCTCAACAGGTAGGTTTCATCGGCAGAAGTCGCAGTTAAACAGAGGAGGGGCAGGTTGGGGTATCTTTCCCGCACCTTTAGTAAAACAGGATTGCCCTGATAGAAGGATAAATCCAGCAGGATGAGATCACAGCTTCCCCATGCATCCGGGTCGTCCAACGCCACCAGTCTGACCTGGTAGGAGGCAGCCAGTTGGGATGCCAACCCTTGCAAGGATTCCGTAAGATCCCCCATCAGACAGAGGGTAGCACCACCCTCACTCATCATCGCCCACCCCTTTAGAAGACATGTCGCCAAAAATGGGAATTTTTGCTTTTTTGGCGGCAAGAATCAATCGTTGATGATAAAAATCGAATATCTTTCTGAAACGATAGGTGGGGTAAAAAAGGTGCGCCGTATCGATTCCCGAGTGTGCACAATATAAGGTGTTCAGGTTTCTCTATGTACTTAGCAACGATAGGCAGAATCACTCATAAACTGCCGATAGGTCATCCTCAAACCCTCTTCCAAACCAATCCTGGCCTGCCATCCCAAGGCATTGAGAAGGCTGGTATCTATCATTTTGCGGGGAGCACCGTCGGGTTTGCTGGTGTCAAAGACGATACGTCCCTCATATCCCACAATTTTACCCATCAGCCGGGCCAATTCGCCTATGGTGATATCATAACCACACCCAGCATTGAGATGACTCATCATGGGTTGGGTCATGCGGGCATAGGTTTCCTTGTCCAGATTCATCACATGCACACAAGCCCGTGCCAAGTCGTCCACATGGAGAAATTCCCTGCGCGCTTGCCCACTGCCCCAGATCACCACCTCCGACGCCTGATTTTGTTTCGCCTCATGAAAACGACGCAACAAGGCAGCAACCACATGAGAATTTTCAGGATGATAATTATCCCCCGGCCCATACAAATTGGTGGGTAACACGCTGCGATAATCCCGCCCATATTGCCGGTTGTATGACTCACAAAGCTTGACACCGGCGATTTTGGCAATGGCATAGGGTTCATTGGTGGGTTCCAGGGGGCCTGTCAATAAGGCATCCTCTTTCATGGGCTGGGAAACCAGCTTGGGATAGATACAGTTGGAGCCTAAAAACAATATTTTTTGCACCCCATGACAATGGGCGGCATGAATGACATTGGCCGCAATCATGAGATTGTTATAGATAAATTCAGCCGGATAGCTGTTATTGGCATGTATACCACCCACCTTGGCCGCCGCCAGATAAACCTGCTCCGGCCTCTCCGCTGCAAAAAACTCCTGTACCGCAGCCTGATGGGTCAAATCCAGTTGCTCATGGCTGCGGGTCAGAATTGAAGAGGAGGAATGACCCAAACCAAGCAAGGCCCGCACAATGGCCGAACCCACCATGCCCCCATGGCCAGCAATATAAATTTTCTTTGATTTCAACGAATCCTGCTCTTTGTTTCCATTCATGGGCATCTTCCGTGTGATTTTTATGCAGCAAGAACGTGGCTTCCCATGGTTCCAAGAACCTCCATTCTACGCCCTTTACCCAAATCAGTCCAATCCGTAGGGGGCATTGATTCAAACCGACACCTGGACTTTCCTCTGTATGCCAACTCAAACACCTGGCTTATCATCGCTTCCCTTCAGCTTTCCCCACTCCACCATATACGACAATACTGGCGCAACGTCGTGTCCCCTGGCGAAATCCACACATTTGTCATTTCCCGCAAGGCCGGACAGTTGGCAAGCACCTGGGCATGGTTAGGAACCATGTAGACAAAGATTAATTCATGGGAGCTGGTTTTTAAGAATGTACACATATGCTCCACAAACGCCCGTACCGACTCCTGACCAAAGGGATTGAACATATAAACCACCAACCTTTCAGTCGGCAAAGGAAAGGACAAGGCATTGCCAAGGATGGACTGGATATCTGCACATTTTAACTCATGGGCTGGAAAGATTTGCAGATTTTTTTTTGCAACTTCATGCAGTGCAGGGGAGAATTCCACCCCCAAAACTCTTTTAAAGGGGTGTTTTCCGGCCAGCAGAAGGACTCGACCTTTGCCGGACCCCACATCCAGAAAGACCCACTGGTGGGCATCCACAGGCAAACAGGCCATGGCTCGTTGGAACAAGTCTGGGCTGGAACCACCATACATGGTGCAGTCCGCTAATACCTCCTTGCTGATATCATAATCATGGGGATCCAGAGGAAATTGGGTGTCGATGCCATAATGACGATCAAAGGCGTGCCAACGCCACAACCGCAATAAAAAGGTTGGTCGGTGCAGATTCCGAATAATCCTGTTGAAATAACTGGAATATCGTAAAAAATAGACCAGTCGATAAAGCGGTGCGCTCCAACGATTGTTCTTAAAAAAAGATTGGAATGGCCCTTGGCTGGAAAAGAACACTCTGATTACTCCTTGCCACGCTTGCCACCAGGGGCCGATGACCAGGTGGGAGTATCCAAAGCCTCTCCCAAATCCGCCCGCACCAAAAGATCCCGCACCTCCATCAGTTTGGCCAGCAAGGCGGGTTCCGCTCGACTGTAAGCCTCCCCATCTTCCACCCGCTCCACCACAATACCCAGTAATTCGGTAATGGCATTGCCCACCGAATTTTGACTGATGGTCACCACCCAGCGTCCCTCATCATCCCGATAGAGCAATTGTTTATAGGCGGGTTGCCAGCGAATGCGGTTGGCAACTTCCGGGTCTGCCAATACTTTCTCTCGAATCACCTTGGCCCCATGGCAAAAATCGTTGTCAAAATAAAGAATGTTTTGAATGGCCTCCGGGAAATAGGCTTCCTTGGGAATGGGGGCACCCCGGCTGGATACCCGATTGAAAAAGGCCCGGTAAAAATCAAGAAATCCCTGCAAGACCAAATCATACTCCCGCCAAAAGGCTGGAGTCATCAGGGTATCCATCCCTCCCGTCACCTGCCAACTGGGCAACCCCTGGGGATAGCCGGTGATGGCCAGGCGGGTGGTCTCGGTGGATATGGGGCGTAGGAGTTTTAAATCCAACTGGGAGAAAAATTTGAGATAGACCTGGGAGAGATCCTGCAAAAACAAACTGTGATGCCCGCTATCGGTCAGGTTGGCATCCTGGGGATTGGCCGCTGGAGCCGCCGCCAATTCCAGTTTATCAAATACCATGAAATGGTTATGAATCATCCGAATACTGGGCACCCCCGGTTTGCTCAATGGCCAGGTGGCATCCAGGCTGGCTTCACCACATAGAATTAAATGGGCGCAAGGATCGGGATAACGGTGGTCCATCCACTGCAAAAGGGTGGAAGTCATGCGGCTCCACTCCACCTTTTGCGCCTCATTGAGTTGATCCCGCCGCACTGGTCGTCCCAAAGGATTCAAAATGGTTTGGGAGGTATCCAGAATGATGGAGGTATCAAATTCCAGGCTGTGGCCCAACAGTTTGCGATAGAGCAAAAACCCTTCCGGGGTGCGCAAAAGACCATTTTCTTCTGCCAGATTGCGTAAATTACAGGGACTGTTGAAAAATTCCACCCTGGTCATCCCCGCCGGAACCGGGGCATGCAAGGGACGATTAGGGGTCACCAGACGGCGCGGCATGGCAGACATGGCAGAAGTTCCCAAAAAAGGTGTAAAATGAAACCCTATTCTAATCCAGTTTGCTTCCCAATCCCAGTCATCCTGGTACTGGGGGAAGCAGGTGTCCGGCAAGGGCGAATGAGGCATGTTGCGATTTGATGAGGTGAGTAAATCTTTCGGGGTCAAGGTCATTGTGGAAAAAGCAGACCTGGTCATCCACAGCGGTGAACGGGTGGGCCTCATCGGGGCCAACGGGGTGGGCAAGACCACGGTGATGCGCATGATCACCGGTGAAATGGAATGGGATGGGGGGGAAATCAGCCAGGTGGGGGCCATACGTATCGGCGTGCTGAAACAAGAGCTTACCCATACGGATCACTCCATCCTGCAAACCACCCTGGCCGGTCACCATGAATTGATCTCCTTGCGGCACCAGCGTAACGAATTGCGCCATGCCTTGGAAATGGACGCCTCCCAGCAGGATTTGGTCCATCAACTGGGGGAGGTGGAATGCCGTCTGGAAACCCTGGGTACCTACGATGCGGAAGCGCGGGCCGGGGCCATCCTGCAAGGATTGGGATTTGCCCCCCAAATGTTGGAGGAGCCGGTATCCGCCTTTTCCGGCGGTTGGCGTATGCGGGTGGCTTTGGCACAAGCCCTCTTTGCCGAACCCGATCTGCTCTTGTTGGACGAACCCACCAACCATTTGGATCTGGAATCGGTGGCCTGGCTGGAGGGATTTTTGAGCCAATGGCGGGGAGGTCTGTTGATGATCTCCCACAATCGCTCTTTCCTCAACCGGGTGGTGCAGGTGATCGTCGAATTGGCCAATGGCCAGTTGACCCGTTATGTGGGCAACTTTGATCGCTATTTGGAACAAAAGGCGGCCTGGCTGGAGCAGCAACAAAAGAGTGCCGCTCAGCAGCAATTACGGGTGGAAGCCCTGGAACGGTTTATCCGCCGTTTTCGTGCCAAAGCCACCAAGGCCCGCCAGGTGCAAAGCCGCATCAAGGCCCTCAATCGTCTGGAACGGGTGGAGGTGGCAGAGGACAAAAAACAGGCCCCCATTATTCGTCTGCCGCCTGCCGCTCCCTGTCATCGACAAATGTTGAATGTGCAAAATATGGTCTACAGTTATGGTGAGCAACCAGTCTTTCAGGGGGCCACCTTTTCCATTCAACGTGGTGACAAAATTGGTCTATTGGGTGTCAACGGCTCTGGCAAGAGTACCCTCTTAAAATTGGCTGCTGGAAGTTTGCAGGCTGGAGGAGGAAAATGGCAGGTGGGTGAAGGGGTAAAGGCGGCCTATTTTACCCAGCACTCCCTGGAATCTTTGCAACCGGAACACACCGTCTTGGAATCCCTGGAAGCGGCGGTGACCGACTCCCGCCCCCAGAGTGAACTGCGCTCCTTGCTGGGAGGTTTTCTTTTTTCTGGCGAGGATGCCTTCAAACCGGTGAGCGTGCTGTCGGGAGGGGAACGGGCGCGGCTGGCCCTGGCCCGGCTCTTCGTCAGTGGGGCCAATCTGCTGTTGCTGGA
This sequence comes from Magnetococcales bacterium, assembly GCA_015233935.1. GTDB lineage: Bacteria > Pseudomonadota > Magnetococcia > Magnetococcales > JADFXB01 > JADFXB01. The sequence continues at coordinate 12,491 of JADFXB010000033.1, forward strand.
CGAACCCACCAATCATTTGGACATGGAAGCCCGTGCCGCCTTGGCCGATGCCCTGGAATCCTATGGGGGCACCCTGTTGGTGGTCTCCCATGATCAAGATGTGCTGGAGTCGGTGTGTGAACAATTCTGGCTGGTGGGAGAGGGAAAGGTTACCCCCTGGGAAGGAGAACTACAGAGCTATCTGACGGAAAGCTCCCAACGCCGTTCCGTAAAGAGTGAAAGCAATAGCAGCAATAGTGGTGGCAATCGCCGGGATACCCGCCGTCAATGGGCCGAGTTGCGGGAAGAGGCAAACCGTCGTCTGCGTCCGTTACGCAGTCAGTTAAGCCAACTGGAAGAAAAAATTCACCGCTGGGAGACGGAACAAAAAGAGTTGGAAACCTTCCTGGCTTCGGCCTCCGCCTATGAGGAGGGACAACGCAACCAACTGGCCCGCTCAGTGGTCCGCAACGGTGAGTTGACCACCCAGTTGCACGAGGCCATGGGGCAATGGGAAACCCTCTCCCATGAGATTGACCAACTGGAACAGGAGTTAAAGAAGCAGTTGGCCAAATAATTTTTCAGGTACGCCAGAAGCGACTGGAGAAGAGCACCAGGATGGTGAAAATTTCCAAACGTCCGACAATCATCATGGAACCCAGGACAATTTTACCAAAATCGGGGACATGGGCAAAGTTGTCCATGGCACCCACGGTATTGAAGCCAGGCCCCACATTGGCCCAGGCGGTGAGGGAGGCCCCCATGGCAGAGAGGAGATCCATATCCATGGCGTTCAACAACATGCCGCCAAACAGCACATAGCCCATGGCCAGCACAAAAGTGGCCACCGCATTTTCCAACATTTCACGGGAAAGGGGCTGCTGGTCCATTTTGGAGACCGTGATCTGGTAGGGCTGCAACAAGCGGGTGGTGACGCTGGGAATGGTTTTCAAGAGCACCATCACCCGCACCACCTTGATGCCGCCGCCGGTGGAGCCGGACATACCACCGATAACCATGAGCAGACCCATGAGCAGTTGCAAAAAGGCAGGCCACTGTTCCCAGTCGGTACTGGCAAAACCCGTGGTGGTCATGATGGAGATGACCTGGAAGAGGGCGTGGCGAACGGTTTCTTCAATGTCCCATGAGCAGGAACGCAGTAAAAAGGCCACACAAAAGGTGGTAAAAGTTAGGATGATGATTAAATAGCCAATGAACTCCTCATAGGTGAGGGCTTTCCAATCCCCGTGGACGATTACCCGATAGTGGATGAGAAAGTTCATGCCCCCCAGGGCCATCACCACAACGGCCCACCATTGGGCAGCGGGAGAAAAATAGGCCATGCTTAAGTTTTTGGTGGAAAAACCGCCGGTAGCAATGGCAGCAAAAGAGTGATTGACGGCATCCAGCAGAGTCATACCGGTCAAGACAAAGCCCACCACACCCACAGCAGTGATCAAGGTATAGACACCCCACAAGGCGCGGGCGGTGGAGATCAAACGGGGGGTCATGCGATCTTTGGTGGGACCAGGCACTTCCGCCTTCATCAACTGGGTGCCTCCCACGCCTAAAAAGGGTAGGATGGCGATGGCCATCAACACCATGCCCATACCGCCCAACCAATGGGTGGTACTGCGCCACAATAAAATGCTTTGTGGCCAAATTTCAATATCGGTCATGGCGGAGGAGCCGGTGGTGGTAAACCCGGAAGCGGTTTCAAAAAAGGCGGAGGGCCAATCCAGACCACCATGGAACACATAGGGCAGGCCACCAAAAAAGGCGGCAAAAAACCAACCCAGGCTGGTAACCAGGAAGCCATCACGAGGAGACATTTCCGTGCGGGCGTTGCGGGTGAATACCATTCCCAATCCGGCAAAGATGGCTGAAACAGCCATGGATTTGACCAATGGGGTGGGGTCTTCTCCCATACCCAGGGCCAAAAAAATGGGGAAAATTTGAAAAGTGGCAATCAGCCCGATCAACAGACAGAGCACACGAATATCAAAGAGAAAGTTCATGGCTTGCTCAATAAATCGTCTATTTTTTGGAAGTGACCGGCCTGGATGATGAGCAGGGCCTGATCACCGGCGGAAAAGACAAAATTACCATTGGGTACGGTCATCTGCCCATTTTTGACGGCGGCGGCGATAATCAACCCTTTGGGAAGGTTAAGAGACTTAAGGGGCGTACCAACAATGCGGGAATGTTCCTGCACTTCCACAAAGATGGCGTCCAGCTTACCATTCAGGGCAGTGGCGGCGTCGATGACTTTGCCATTGCTAAGAAAACGCAAAATTTTACCCACGGCAGCCAGTTTGGGACTCACCACCGCATCGATACCCAGGGAGGGGGCCATGGTGAGATAGGCTTCATTATCCATCAGGGCGATGGTGCGACGGGCACCCGATTTGCGGGCCATGAGACAAAGCACCAGGTTGACTTCCTGATGACCGGTCATGCCGATAAAGGTGGAGGCACCGTGGGCCATCTCTTTGATGGTGGCCGGATCGGTGGCATCGCAGTGGATGACGGCGGTGTCATTCAACTGCTCCGCCAGTTCCTGGCAGCGGGGCAGGGATTTTTCCAGAATGACCACCGGGATACCCCGTTTTTCAATCTCCCTGGCCACATGCTCGCCCTTCCAACCCCCACCGGCGATGACAATTTTGCGATGTTGTACCGGTTTGCGTCCCAGCACTGGCAATATTTGGGAGAGTTCGGTCTTGGCCCCGGTGGTGATCAAAACCCGATCCTTGGCTTCCAGTACGGTATGACCATTGGGAATCACCACCTCTTCCCCTTTGTCTACGGCCACAATGAGGGCACCAACCTGGCTTAACTCTTTGCTTTGCAATAGGGGTTTGCCCAGCAGGGAACTCTCCTCCCCCAGGCGGAAGCCGGCAATGCGTACCATGCCGTTTTGGAAGGGGACCACTTCAAAGGCCTGGTCGATGTGCAACAGGTCCAGCACCATGTCCACAGCCGCGTGTTCCGGGCTGAAGACCATGGCTCCACCCAGGGTCATGCCCTTGGCAAGGCCCGGATTATTCATAAACTGTTTTTTGCGAACCCTGGCAATAATTTTGGCGGATGGGTTAAATGCTCTCGCCATCAGGGTGATAATGATATTATTCTCGTCGGAGTTGGTAACGGCCAGGATCAAGTCGGCCTTGGCCAGACCGGCACTTTGCAACAAGGTGCCATCGGCGGCGTCGCCCCACATGGCTTGAATATCCATGCTTTCCTGCAACCGCTTGATGACGGCGGCATCGTTATCGATCACCACCACGTTATGCCCTTCACCGGAAAGGCTTTTGGCAAGGGAGGTTCCGACCAGACCAGCACCAATAATAATAATTTCCATGGGATTCCAAGCGGGCAACAAGAGGGCGGGACAGGTTCCAATTGACAGGGCACTATAAGATGAATATTCTCCGTTTTGCAACCCCAAAAAATCGTTTTTCCCTAACCTTTTTTACTCTATAAATGATATGAAAAACTTTCTTTTCTACAAATTGCCCGTGGATTTCACTGATTTTCTATCCGAATTGTAACCCTTGTTGGAAGTGGATTCCATTTTTGCTTCCATCACAAGATAGAAGTCTTTGGCCATTCACGCATTCTATGGAATTTTTCTTTCACACATCACTGGAATTCTTCTTCAACAACCCCCCGTAATTGGTGGAGTATATTTTGGCAACCTTCGGCAATCTCACCCTTCCTCTTCTGCATAAAATTGCCAATCTTTCTCTGCGCACCCGCATCTTCGGGTTGATTTTCATCAGTCTGATATCCACTGCCGTGTTGGTGGCGGGTAGCGTTTACTTTCTCCATCATTTGGGCATGGAGTTGCGCATGTTGGTGGAAACCAATTTGCCCATCAGCAAGACCCTGTCCAGCGTGGAAATTCACCAGTTGGACCACTCCCTTCTCCTGATGAAAGATCACAGCGAACCTTTAAGCGGGATCGAAAAACAACGTCATTTAAAGGCGATGGATAAATTTTTTCAATTTCTGGACGATATTGACCAAGACTTGACTAAAAGCCGCATCATGGCTGAAGAGGCAGTGGATAAAGTGGCTTCTCCCACCTACCGGCAATATTTTCAAGAGGTGGCCTCCCGTCTGTCCATGATCGACCAACGGCAACACCGGTTGGCCTTCCTGATTAAAGAAACGTTCCAGCATATTGAACGCAAAGACTTTGCCAAGATAGAAGAAAATAAATCGATTATCCTGGATGAAAAAAGTCTTCTTCTCCTGGATATGAAAGAGTTGTTGATGTTTATTCAAACCATGAACGATACTTCCTTGCATGGTATGGAAGAACAGTATGATCAACTCCTGGTTTTTCTTCCCATTGCCATTTCTTCTATTTTTCTCATCATTTTTGTATTGGCCCGCACGGTTTTGCATTATATCGTCAACCCGCTCAAGCGGGCGATTGAAGCGGCCAATGCTTTGACCAAAGAGCACACCCTGATGCTGGAGCATGCACGGGTAGGGGGTGAAATGGGGCAGTTGCTCCAAGCTCTGGACCATTTGGCCGTTACCCTGCAAGAGCGGGATGATCTGCGCAAAAGGTTGGCTATCTCGGAAAAAATGTCCTCCATCGGTCGTCTGGCGGTGGGGGTGGCCCATGAGATCAACAATCCCCTGGCCAGTGCCACGGTGGGCTTGCAGAATTTACAAACCAGAATCAAAACCCTTTGTCAGGATCCAGAGGTTCATCAAAAATTTCAGCAAGTGGAACGCAGCATTCAACGGGCTGGTCATGTGGCCAGGGAGATGCTGGAGTTTTCCTGGTCGGGGGAACTCAATATGCAGCCGGTGGCCATTTGCGACATCCTGGATATGGTGTTGGAGCAATATTCCCCGGAAGAGAGTAAAATTAAAATTCAACGTCAATATCACACATCTCCTCTTGTATGTGGGGATGAGCATAAAATTGATCGTATCTTTGGCAATCTGGTGCAAAATGCCTTGGATGCCATGCCGGATGGTGGCACACTAACCGTCTCGGTTACCCGTCCCTTTCCTCGCTGGGTGATTGTCACCATTCAGGATACCGGGGTGGGTATTGCTTTGGAGAGTCAGTCGAAAATTTTGGAACCCTTTTTCACCACCAAACAATTGGGGAAAGGAACCGGTCTGGGGCTTCCTATTTGTGCCAGTTTGGTGGAACAGCATCACGGACATTTGCAGATCAACAGCATGCCAGGCCAGGGAACATCGGTGGTGGTCACCTTGCCCACTTGGAAAGAGCAACCATGAAATCCATTCTGATTGTCGATGATGAGGCGGAATTACGGGAAAATTTGGCAGAGTTGCTGCAAAACGAAGGATTTAGCACCGATACTGCCCCTTCTGGAGTGGAGGCGTTAAAAAAAGCCGCCAACAATCGGTACGATGTGGTGGTGTTGGATTTGATCATGCCGGGCATGGATGGTATTACCACCATGACGGAGATGAAAAAGTTGGGGGGGCGCACCAAGTATGTGGTGGTGACGGCCTTTGCCACCTTGGATACGGCGGTGGATGCCATCAAGAAGGGGGCTTCCGATTATCTATCCAAGCCTTTTCGCAGCGATGAGTTGGTTACCTTGATTCGGCGTACCCTGGAGGAGGCCAAGTTTGAAGATCAGGTGATGGTCCATGATTTGGATCAAACCCTCAACTCGTTGGCCAATCCCATTCGCCGTAAAATAGTTGAAATGTTGGGTTCTTCGCCGCCCATGCGGATGACGGAGATCACCCAGAAATTGGTGATTGAGGATCGTACCAAGACCATGTTTCATCTGCGCACGTTGAAGGAAGCGGGTATTATCCAGCAGACGACCGAAAAGTTATATACCCTTACCCAATCCGGGAGAGAGTTGTTGGGATTTTTGAATCAATTGCGGCGCACCACCGCATGACCAGGGGAGGTCCTCCCCTGGTCATGGATTCTATTACAGGGTAGCAGCGACTTTGCGGGCGGCTTCCAGGGTTTTTTCCAGTTCTTGGGCGGAGTGGGCAGCGGAGACAAAGCCTGCTTCGTACTGGCTGGGGGCCAGGTAGACCCCTTCTTGCAGCATACCGTGGAACCAGCGGTTGAAGCGGTTCAAGTCGCTGCTGGTGGCTTCTTCAAAGCTGGTGATGACATCACGGGGGCTGAAAAAGAGGCCAAACATGGATCCCACCCGATAGCCAATATGAGGAATGTTGTATTGTTGCAGGATGGTGTGGATGCCTTCGGTGAGGTAGAGGGTGGCCTGGTCCAGGCGGTCGTAGAATCCTGGTTGGGAGATCAATTGCAGGGTTTTCAGACCGGCGGCGGTGGCCAGGGGGTTACCGGAGAGGGTTCCTGCCTGGTAGACGGGGCCGACGGGTGAAATTTGTTCCATCAACTCTTTTTTGCCGCCGTAGGCACCCACCGGCAAGCCGCCGCCGATAATTTTTCCCAGGGTGGTGAGGTCGGGTACAATGTTGTAGTGGGCTTGGGCACCGCCCAGGGCGACGCGGAAGCCGGTCATGACTTCATCGAAGATGAGAATTGTCCCGTATTGGTCGCATATTTTGCGCAGACCTTCCAGGTAGCCCGCCACGGGTGGGACGCAGCCCATATTGCCTGCCACGGGTTCCACGATGATGGCGGCGATTTCGGTGCCGCGTGCTTTAAACAATTCTTCCACGGCGGGCAGGTTGTTGAAGGGGAGGACCAGGGTATCCTGGGCGGTTTTTTGGGTGACGCCGGGGGAGGAGGGGACGCCGAAGGTAGCGGCTCCTGATCCTGCCGCCACCAGCAGGCTGTCGGCGTGGCCGTGGTAGCAGCCGGTAAATTTAAGGATGGCATCCCGTTTGGTGGCGGCGCGGGCCAGGCGCAGGGCACTCATGGTGGCTTCGGTACCGGAGTTGACCAGGCGGACCATCTGGATGGAGGGGACCAGTTGGGTGATGGTTTGGGCCAGTTGGATTTCTGCTTCGGTGGGAGCACCGTAGGAGCAGCCTTTGTGGGCGGCCTGGCAGATGGCGTCCAGGACTTCCGGGTGGCTGTGGCCCAGAATCATGGGTCCCCAGGAGCCGACGTAGTCGATATAGGATTTATTATCTGCATCGGTGATATACGCCCCCAAAGCAGATTGGATAAAAGGCGGTGTACCACCCACGGACTTGAAAGCACGAACCGGGCTATTAACGCCGCCAGGGATGAGGAGGCGTGCTTGGGCAAAGAGTTCTTCAGATCGGCTCATCCTGATCATCCTTTATCTATTGCAGGGGTCCAGGGGATCGGCACGATCCTCTGGCAGGAGTTTGAGGACGGAGTCCTCAAGGTTTTTATCAAAAAAAATCAACTCTCAATACTTTCAACTTCAAACCCCGCATCCCGAATCAAATTCAATGTCCGGTCGTTGGCCAGCCCCCCGGTATTTAAATATCCTTCACTAAACAAACCACTGGCAGGATAAAGAGCCAAAGACTCCAATCCCCGTAAATTGACCTCACGCCCTCCTGCGGCCCGGATTTCCGCATCCGGGTTGCAAAAGCGAAACAGACAAAGGGCACGCAACCCCAACTCTGGGGTCAGAAAATTTTTCTCCCCCAAGGCTGAACCAGGCACATGCACATAAAAATTGACTGGAATGGAACGGGCATTCAGACGGCGCAAGGTATGGGCCACCTCCACCACCTGATCTGGCGTCTCCCCCATGCCAATAATGATACCACTGCAAACTTCCAATCCCTGTGCCCTGGCGGTCTCCAAAGTGGCCAATCGCTCCCGATAGCCATGGGTGGTGCAAATGGAGCTGTAATATTCCTCGGCTGTGTTTAAATTATGATTGTAGCGATCCAGTCCAGCCTCTTTGAGACAAACTGCCGTCTCTTGATCCAGAAAACCCGCAGAAACACACACCTCCAACGGCCAACGTGACTTGATCTCCCGCACCAATGAAGCCATGTGCTCTGCTCGTTCCCGGCCTAGTCCCCGCCCGGAAAGGACGATACAGTAGCGGTAGGCCCCCTTTGAACGGGCCTCCTCCGCTCCTTGCAATATTTCCTCATCGGAGCGCAGACGAAAACGGGTGATCTCCGCTTCACTCCCTGCTGCCTGGGCGCAATAGTTACAGTCTTCTGAACAATACCCGTTCTGGGCATTGATCAAAATATGCACCCGCACCTTGTTGGCAAAAAAGTGATACCGCACCCGGTAAGCCGCCTGCAACAAGGGCAGCAAAGGGATAGAGCGGTCTGTCAGCAACCGCTCACTCTCCTCCAAGGTGGGAATGGTACCCTGAATGGCCTGTTGGGCCAGTCGGTCTAAAAAATATTCGATGGTTTCAGTGGACATGGCGATCTGGCGACAAAGGAGTATCCCGCAGGAGTTCCAACAAAGATGAATGAAGATGACCGTTGGTGGCCAATAACGACTGAATTCGCACCTCAGCCCCGTTGAAACGAAAAGAGGCCCCCTGCTTGTCGGTGACCCGTCCACCCGCCTCTTCCACCAACAACAACCCGGCACAAAAATCCCATTGATTTTTGGGAGTGAGGGTGAAGGTTAAATCATATCGTCCACTGGCCAACAGGGCAAGTTTATAGGCGATGGAACCCATAATGTGAAGTTGCAAGCGATCCTGAAAGTCGCTCCATTCACCACGCCCAGTCTCTGATCGACTGGCCAGGCAAGAAGCCCCTGCCAACGCACCACGTTGACTCACCCGCAAAGGTTGACCGTTGCAGTGACCACCCTCGCCACGCCAGGCGGTAAACATTTCATCCAAGGCCGGATTGTAAATACAAGCACCCACCGGTAAACCATCCTCCACCAAACCAATGGAGACCGCAAATTGGGGAATGCCTTTGACAAACTCCTTGGTGCCATCCATGGGGTCCACCACCCAAACCCGCCGACAGGACAGACGTGCGGCATCATCCACCGACTCTTCTGAAAGCCAACCCGCCGCCGGATCCGCCGCAAGCAAGGCCTCCCGCAAAATTCGATTGGCTTCCAAGTCAGCCAGGGTCAAAGGATTATCCCGCCCCTTATAGGAGACATCCTGGGGATCGGCCCCCTCTGGCCGGTAATAGGACATGATGGCCCTCCCTGCCAAACGGGCCGCCTCCTGCATGGCAGATAACAAAACCTGCTTTGTCATGGAATCTATTTTCCGCAGAGTTGCAACGACCAGAAACGGCAGGACTTACGCCTCTCCCCATTACAGGGTATTGAGGGTAAGGATCAAATGTTCCATGCGTTCCCGGTCGAAATGAATGGGCAAGTCACCATTGGTGGGGCTTTCCAAGCCATGATTGCCATTGGTCTGGTCCGTGCTTTCCCGCACGGCAATCTCCACCATGGTATCAATTTGTTGAACGGCCTCCTGGGAGAGAGAGAGCAGGGTGGGAGAGACTGGGGCATCCCCATTGCGTGGCAACTCCAGAGCGTTCATCACCGCCTGGGCAAGGGAAGCCACATCATCAAAACCAAACATGGCACCTGCCCCACGAAAGGCAGACATGGCCCGGTAGACCTGCCGAATATGACGTAAATCGGTAGGATCATCCGCAAGTGCAGGCAGGACAGCCGCCATCTCCAGCAAAATTTCCCTTGATTTTGCTGCGAAAAGCGGTGCATTGAGCCGCATAATCTGTTCTTTAGAAAGTACGTTCATGACATTACCATGAAACGACTGGCTCATAATGTCAACGGAAGAATTGCATGGGACGGGTCAACGACGGGATGCGGGTTTTTCCAACAGTTTGAGCAAGGGGGAAGTTCCAGCCAGAATTTCTTTGCCCTCTTTGTCAGAGAGAGGACGAAAAATTTCCATTTTTTTAAAATATTGATCCAATACATAAATTCGTTTGGTTTCATCCACGGCAATGCCAGCCATGAGGCCAAACTTGCCGGGTAGATCGCTCATATCCCGTTCCATGAGGGGCAACAGCAGCCGCCCTTCATTGTCAAAAATTTGAATATTGCCAAACATGGCATCGGCGACATAGATCAAACCATCTTTATCCACCACCATGTCACGAGGCCGGGCAAACTGCCCCAATCCGTTGCCATTGCTCCCCCAATGGCGCAAGGGTTTACCGGTACGAGTCAACACCTGCACCCGGAAGTTGCCAGCATCCAAAACATAGAGGTTACCATCCGGTCCCAGGGAGATATCATTGGGCATGTTGAACTCGCCCGGCTGGTTGCCGCGTCTGCCAATGGTGCGAATCACCTCACCATCTTTGTTCAACACCACGATGCGATGGATGAGGCTGCCCACTCCCTTGGAGTCCACCACATAAATTTCTTCGCCATCTGGGGAGACGGTCACCGCAACGGGACGTTCCAAGATATCTGCATTGCCCAGAGAGCGATGGAACATGCCAAAGCTGTCATAGACGATCACCCGATGGTCGGCACTGTCAGAGACGTAGACGAACCCTTCCTTGTCCACGGCAATGCCCGTGGGCTTTTTAATGGCCCCTTCAAAGCGAAAACCAAATTGAAAAAAGCGACGGCGAGGAATGTCAAAACAGTGGATGCGATTGATCAGGGAGTCGGTGACATAAATTCTGCCGCCGCTGGCCGCCACCCGCATGGGTTTGGCAAAGACCACCTGTTCGTTGGCGGTCTCTCCGGTCAAGGCACTGGAGGTTTTTCTGGGTTCGATATCCGTGGCACGACGCAGGGTAAATTCGTGCATATAGCGGGGTTGGTCGGGTGGCTTGGGCCAAATGGGCATGGACCACTTTTCTTCCTCTTCCGACTGTTCGGGGGTGGTGACACACCCGAACAGCAGAAGGGAAAAGAAGAGTAACAGCCCCAGCAAACGCTGGCTGAATAAGCTCCGCATGGGTGCTATTTGTCGTGGCAGGTCAGGCATACCGCACTATTTTGATTGTTCACCCGCAGGAAGGATGGATTGTTGACTGAGCCTTCGCCGCCTGAAGGAACCCCGTGGGGATCGTGGCAGGAGGCACACTCCACTTTATAATTTCCGCCGGTTTTATAAAAGCGAATTTCGTTGGAATCGGCCTTATTGTCTGCATCCCGGTCGTAATAGGCCAAAGAGGTGCCTCGCACTCCTGGATCGGCGAAGTCTACACCAATGCGTCCTTCTGGCAGAACGATACCCACTGGATGATCGTTGGACAGATCGGTGCCGATATAGAAGGCGGTAAAGTCGGTGGCCACTTCCGATCCGTCGGGACCGGTATGGCAGGACATGCAGGTGGTTCCTCCCAGGCTGCCGCCGCCAACGGCCACATGTTTGGCGGAACCGCCGGGCCAGGCATCCAGAAAACTTTCTTGATGGCTGGTCTTGTTGGCTTCGCTGTAGCGACCGGAGCCGGGCATGTTGACGATGGAGTCGATGGCTACGGTACCATCATGGCAGGAGAGACAGGTGAGGGAGTTGGGTCCCGGCTGACTGATCACCTGGGTGATGGTGGAAGATTTCAAATTTTCGTAGGTGGTATAGGTATTATTTTTGAAGGTACGGTTCCACAGGGGGGCGGCAATGTTTTCATTGGCACCGTGGGGGGTATGGCAGTAGACGCATACTTCGCCATAGTTATTGCGTACCGTCATCATGGCATTGGAAATACCCGTGGGGGATTGGGTCAGATTGTGCCGGGTGTTGGTGATACCCCCAATATTGGTAAAGCGGGTGGGATAGGTCTCCCCATCAGCCCCCCAGGCGGTGCCACTCAAGGCCATAATAGAGATGGCCAGTGCAGAAAGTTTAGCAAAAACAGGAGAGTATTTAAAATGGCGAGACATGGGAGGACCTCATATCAAAATGTGGCACGACACCTTACTTCTTTGTTTACAAGAATTGTGCCATCTGCGATAGAGGAAGAAGGTTTCGATAAGATAATTTTATCATTTTGTAATCACGTATAAATTTGAATAGCTGGCGTATACAAGGCCAGGGAATGGGGTGTTTTTCTTCCCAATTGTGAGAATTCCTCACCGAAGTTGGGAATGGCTTGCCATAGAGGATATTTATTGGGGTGATGGCAGGGCATAGTCTAACAAAAGTTGTCGCAACTCGCCGTGACTGGCGGTGGACATGGCCACTTTTAAGAGGAGAAATTCACCCTCCTCCTCTTGCTGCAAAACCCGCCCCTGGCGTTGTAATTGGGCAAGAAAGCGACCATCGGTGACCGGTACCCGCAAGTGCCAGATATCCATTCGTTCCACCTCTCTGGCGGCGATGATCTCCAGGAGTTTATCCAATCCCTGGCCGTTGCGGGCAGAGATGGCCAGGGTATTTTCCGCCTGTAAAACCCGTTCTAAAACGGCTGTGTTGGGATCCAATAGATCGATCTTGTTGTAGAGGGTGAGGGTAGGTTTATGGTGGGCCTCAAGCTCTTGCAGTACCTCTTCCACGGCGGCCACCTGCACCTCCCATTCGGGGTCGGCGATATCCACCACATGGAGCAATAAATCCGCTTCCCGCACCTCTTCCAGAGTGGCGCGAAAGGCAGCCACCAGGGCGTGGGGTAGTTGACGGATAAAGCCCACGGTATCGGAGAGGATGGCGCGTCCTCCACCTGGTAGACGAATGGCGCGCATGGTGGGATCCAGGGTGGCGAACAGTTTGTCTTCTGCTTCTACCTGGGCGTTGGCCAGGCGGTTGAAGAGGGTGGACTTGCCTGTGTTGGTATATCCCACCAGGGCGACGGTGAAAAAGGGGACGGCTTCACGGGAGGCGCGATGCAGGGAGCGGGTGCGATTGACACCTACCAGCAGTTTTTCCAGTTTGACAATTTTTTCCCGAATCATACGGCGGTCCAGTTCGATTTGTTTTTCACCGGGACCGCCCCGCAAGCCTACGCCGCCCCGTTGTCGTTCCAAATGGGTCCAGGAGCGCACCAGGCGGGATTGTTGGTACATGAGGGAGGCCAGTTCCACTTGCAGGGAGCCTTCCCTGGTTTTTGCGCGTGCGGCAAAGATTTCCAGGATGATGCCGGTACGGTCCACCACTTTTACTTGCAGGTGGCGTTCCAGGTTGCGTTGTTGGACTGGAGAGAGGGGGCGGTTGACCACCAAGACCTGGATGGCCAATTCTTCCAGTTTGGTTGCCAAAATTTCCACTTGGCCCTTGCCGATACAGGTGGCTGGGATCATGCGGTGGAGGGAAAAGACGTGGCGACCTGTCACCTCCAAGCCAGCCGTGGTGGCCAAATGTTCCAGTTCGGAGAGCAGGCTCTCCCCCTGGGTACGATTTTCCTCCCCTTCAAGAACGTGCAGGAGAAAGGCTCGTTCGGCGGGAGGGCGGGTATCCAGCAATTCAGCCATAGTGTCGAAGCCTCGAGACAAAACTGTTAAAAAAAGGAGGGGGTCTGGGGGATGCCCCCTCCTTTATTTAATGGTTTAAAAACGAAAAAAGCCGCCGGAGAAGAGGTGCTCCTCCACGGCGGCTTGTCACAAACAAACCCGATCAGCAAGGTCAAGAACCCGACTCCTGCTCATCGTCATCATGGCGATCTTCCAAACCATGCAACTGAATATTGCGGCTGGGCATGACAGTGGATACCGCATGCTTGAACACCAACTGGGTGACACTGTTTTTCAACAGCATGCAATAGCTGTCAAAAGAAGTGATCACCCCCTGCAATTTAACGCCATTGACCAAAAAAACCGTCACCGGCACCTTTTCACGGCGCAGGGTGTTGAGAAACGGGTCTTGAATGTTGTGACCGGCATGGGGGGCCATGGAGACTCTCCTCGTTTTATTATTGTTCTGTCTGTCTATTACAAAAATTTCATTATACCGACTCTGCACAGGAACTAAAGCCAAATTCCTGCAAAAAATGATGGACCAGAGCAAAAGGGGTTTGCTCATCCCCAGCAGTCAGCCAATGAAGGTTTTCTTCCCGACGCAACCAAGTCAATTGCCGCTTGGCATAACGACGACTCTCCTGTTTGGCCAACTCCACCGCTTGTTGCAGAGGAAGACCATCCAAAAGATGAAAAAGCAATTGCCGATAACCAACCGCCTTCATGGCAGGCAACTCCCGATGGTAGCCTTGTGCCAACAAAGCGTTGACTTCCGCCAAAAGTCCCGCCTCCATCATGTGATCAAAACGTTGATCAATCAATGGATAGAGTTGTTCTCGGGGACGATTCACCGCCAGTTTGAGTAAAGGATTCACCAAAGGCGTCTGGCCAATGCCTTGCCAGTAACTCAGGGTTCGACCCGTCGCCTGCCAAACCGACAACCCCCGGAGAATGCGTTGACCATCCATTGGCGTGATGGTGGCAGCCCAAACCGGGTCCACCGCCATCAGTTGCTGATGAAGAAAAGGCCATCCCACCTCCCTGGCGCGTTGACGCACAGCCTCCCGCCAGGATTCATCGATCTCAGGAATGGCTGCAATACCTTTTTCCACCACCCGAAAATAAAGACCGGTCCCACCAACCAATAATGGAACATGGCCTCGCCCATGGATTTGCGCCATAATATCCATGGCCAGTTGATGAAACCTTCCCGCTGAAAAAGGATCGTCTGGCTGGGTGATATCAATCAAATGGTGGGGAACCTGTTGGCGTTCCGACAGGGAGGGTTTGGCAGAGCCAATATCCATGCCCCGATAAACTTGCACCGAATCGGCATTGACAATTTCCAGGGGGAAACGGGCGGCCAGTCGCAGAGCAAGACCGCTCTTGCCAGCAGCCGTTGGCCCCATGAGAAATAAGACCGGCAAGCCTGAAGGGGCGGATTCTTGCGAAGAGGAAGGGGATAAGACCATGTTGCTTACCAACCGCGTAGCCCTGGTCACCGGTGCGGGAAGCGGCATTGGCCGGGCAGTTGCCCGTGCGTATGCCCGCGAAGGTGCCTTTGTCATTTTGCTGGGACGGCGACAAAAACCTCTCACCGAGACCTATGATTTAATCCATGGGGAAGGTGGTGAAGCCACCATCGCCCCCCTGGATTTGGAGTCCCAGCTTAACCGAGTGGCCGAGCTGGCAGAAGGCATTTATCGCCGATTTGGTCGCTTGGATATTTTGGTCAACAATGCAGGAGAGCTGGGCACCCTCACCCCATTGGCCTCCTTTGAACCCATGATGTGGGAAAAGGTTTTTCGCATCAATCTGACCGCCCCCTTTTTCCTTACCCGCGAACTGATGCCCCTATTGCGGCAGGCAGAAGCGGCTTCGGTGATTCAGGTGGTTTCCGGCCTTGCCTTTCATGGAAGGGCCTATTGGGGGGCTTATGCTGCGTCCAAGGCCGCCCTGGCCAACTTGACGGAAAGCTGGGCGCAGGAGCTTGCCCATTCCACCATTCGCATGAATACGGTCAATCCAGGATCCACCGCCACCACCATGCGGGCCAAGGCCTTTCCAGGGGAAGACCCTGCCACCCTCCCCACCGCCGACGCCATCACCCCCCTGTTTCTCTATCTGGCCTCCCAACAAAGCCAGGGGGTAACCGGCAAACATTTCAACGCCCGTGATTGGAAAGAACATCCTGCATCACAATCGACTTAAGATAACCCCATCACCACCCCTGTTCCAGATGGCGACAATGGGGTTACCTTGCCCCGTTTTCCAGTTTAACGAGCATTGGCTTGCAAATAGCCATTAATGGTTGTCAAAGTGGCCTGGTCAGCCAAATTCTTGGCCATGCTGCCCATGTGCTTGGCCATCCGTGCAGTTACCTTTGGCCACTCCCCTTTGGTATGCATCTGGGGATCAGGCAGTTGGTGGCACTGGCTGCAATAGGTGACATATTCTTTGGCACCTGGTTGTTCCATATCCACTTTGTTAAGGGTCGCCGGACGCATGGCATTCTGTTTCAGATACATAAACATCAGCTCACCTTCCCCAAAGGTGGGCACCATGAAGTGATCAAATTGGGCGTTCATCATATGCATGCGCCAATACATGCGCCAGAAGACTGTCTCCCACTCCTTGACCGTGTGCAGGCCAGGACCAGGGGAATTATGGCACTGACCACACAATTTAAAGATCAATTCCGCCGCCTCCGATTCATGGTCCGGCAGATCACTCTGCTTGAGGGTGGGCAACAGTCCTCCCATATTGCCAAAATGCAACAGCTTGGCCTTGCTGGTTTTCTCTCCTGCACCGCCCCAGGAAGCCAGCATGAACAAACTGACCAGTGAGAAAATCAACATCCATTTTGAGGATTTTTTCATCAATTGCTCCAAGGACGATAAACCGTTATAAATGTGGAAGAAGCTGCCTTCGTTGATGGAAACCTTGGAAAGCAGCATAGATAAACAATTTTGATTTCGCAAGTCGCTCCATGGTCAACCCTCATACCGCAGGAAAGAGGTGGGACGGTGCAGTCTTCATGCCCAAGAATGAGTCGCTGGCTTCCGGTTCTCCTTCTTCCCTGGTTGTTGGTTTCCTGTAGTGGCGAGCAGCGGAATGATCTGGTGCTGGAGCGGGTGGCTGCCAACCTGCAAAAAGACACCCTGGTGGCCGAAGCTCGCCTTACCCCGGAATTTGTGGGTAAAGCCATGGCCATGCTCAGCAATGGGGAATCCCTGCTGGTCTCCTACCATTTTGAGTTGCTGCGGGAAAAACAATGGCTGCCCGACCCGCTAGAAAACCAAGCGGTGGTCCGCCGCCGCCTGCGCCGCAACCTGATTCTTGAACGCTATGAGATGAATGATCTCAACCACAAGACCACCTCCTACACCGCCGACGAGGGGGAAGCCGCCTTGTTTCTGGGTAACCCACGCTTTATCCCCCTCCTGGAACGCTCCCGCCTGCAACCCCAACAAGGCTACCTGGTGAGCGTCACCTTTCGTTTGGATGAAGAGGGGATCTCTCGCATGCTGCGGGTATTGAGAGATTGGATCTTTTTCTGGGAGGTCAACTCCCACACCATTCAAAGCGGATACCGACTGCCATGATCGCACGCTGGCTAAGCAATCGTTGGGTATTGGGAGGCTTGCTGATATTGGTGGTGGTGATCGCCATCATCACCGGCCAAGGGTTGCATGGATCCGCTGTGGCAGGTGGGGATTACAGTCTGGTCTTTCTGGTTTTACTCTACGTCAATTTGGTATTGGCCTTTGGCCTGGCGGTTCTGGTGATTCGCCAATTGTCCCGCTTGTGGTTGGAGCGGCGACAGCGGCTGGCCGGTGCGGTGTTGCGCTCCCGCATGGTCTTTCTCTTTGTTGCCCTCTCCCTGGTCCCCACTCTGGTGATCGCCGTCCTCTCTCTCGAACTGCTCAACCAGGGGGTGGACTCCTGGTTTTCCGACCGCA
Source organism: Magnetococcales bacterium (assembly GCA_015233935.1). Taxonomy (GTDB): domain Bacteria; phylum Pseudomonadota; class Magnetococcia; order Magnetococcales; family JADFXB01; genus JADFXB01. The sequence goes on from JADFXB010000033.1 coordinate 29,702, forward strand.
TCACCAAGGCGTTGGAGCAATCCCTTAAGCTTGCCCGCTCCTTTTATCGGGAAACCCAACGCACCACCCGTCACGATGCGGAAGACATCTCCCGCAACCGTCTGATTACCTCTGCGCTTACCCTGCAATTTCCCGAAGAAGCCCTGGCTGCCCTGGAAAAAGAACGTCTCTCCCGTGGTCTGGATGAAATCGCCATCTTCCACGAAGATGGCACCCGCATCGCCACCGCAGGCGAACTACCCATGGACCCCATCCCCGACCTTACCACCCTGGAAGATGGCAGTACCAAAGCCATCCTCTTTGTCAACGATCAAGGCAACCGGGTGCGCGCCATTGTCAAGATTGGCACCGATCTCTTTCTCTCCACAGGACGTTCCATCGATTTGCAAGCCCTTACCCAAATGGAAGGGGTGGAAGCCGCCTACAAAGATTATCTCCACCTGCGTACCGCCCATGGGGTTCTCAAGGACAGCCATACCGTTTTTCTCGCCTTGATCTCCCTGTTGCTGGTGCTGGCTGCCATCTGGTCCGGCTTTCGTATCGCGGATACCATCACCAATCCCATCATCGAACTGGTGATAGGCACCCGCAAGGTGGCCTCCGGTGACCTTTCGGTGGCCCTGTCGGTCACCGGAGACGACGAACTGGCTACCCTCATGGCCGCCTTCAATGCCATGACCCTCAAATTGATGGAAAACCGCAACGAACTGCAATCCAACTATGCCTTGTTGGAAGAGCGTCGCCGTTTTATGGAAGCCATCGTGCGCAATATTTCCTCCGGGGTGATCAGCGTCAATCGCATGGATGAAATCACCCTCATGAACCCGGCTGCCGGCAGGCTCCTCTCCCTGGATGTGATCTCCGCCCACGGCAGACATTATGCGGAGATCATTCCCAGCTCTGTCCAGGACGAACTGGCTCCCGTATTGGCCCAATCCTTGGAACAAAGACCCAGGGCCTCCGAGTATTCTGCCGGAGGGGATGCCGCCTTGCAGATTCGTTTTCAGGGCAGCGAAAAACCCTTGATCCTGCTGGCCAGGGTGACCTTTCTCCACGATGACGAGGGGGCCAGGCAGGGATTTATCATCACCATGGATGATCTCACCGACGTGATCAATGCCCAACGTTCCACCGCCTGGAGCGATGTGGCCCGCCGTATCGCCCACGAAATTAAAAATCCTCTAACCCCCATTCAACTATGGGCACAACGCATTCGGAGGAAACACATTCTTCCCCCCGATCAAGAACGGCGTAACTTAAAAATTCTGGACGAAGGCACCAACGTCATCATTAACCAGGTGGAAGAGTTGCGCACCCTGGTGAATGAATTTTCCACCTTCGCCCGCCTGCCCCGTCCCAATCTTAAACGGGATGATATCAATGAGGCCATTCGCGAAGTGTTGGCCCTGCATCACGCGGAATTAAAACCCCTCAAGGTGCGTAGCGATTTGTACCCCACCTTGCCCCGCATCCCCATGATCGAGCACAGATCAAACAGGTCTTGACCAACCTGATCACCAACTCCGTCGCCGGTATTGGTGAACAAAAGATTGACGATGAACAAAAAGGCAAGTTGGAATTAATCAGTTGTTTGTCAGAAAATTGCCAATGGGTGGTCATTCAAGTGGCCGATAATGGTCCTGGTATTCCGGTGGAAGATCGGGACCGGGTTTTTGAACCCTATTTTACCACCAAGAAAAAGGGCACCGGTTTAGGCTTGGCCATCGTTAAGAAAATTATTGAAGATCACGGCGGTTCCATCCGTATTCGTGACTCCAGTTGGGGAGGAGCCATGGTGGAAATTCTCTTGCCCGTTTGTTGTAGCCAGGATAGCATTCAATCAAACGATGGAAATGGCGCAGAAGTTGCTTAGTTATGGATCACCATACCCTTGAGATCGGTTCGGGGGGATAGTTCCCGGCAAGGTAGACGGTCATGATTCATACAGTTCTCATTGTGGATGACGAAGAGAGCATTCGCACCAGCCTGCGCGGTATCCTGGAAGATGAAGCCTACATGGTGGAGGAAGCCTCCTCCGGTGAAGAGGCCCTGGATAAAATTGCGGCCTCCTCCTTCTCTGCCATCCTGCTGGATATCTGGATGGAAGGGATCGATGGCATCGAAACCTTGCGTCGCATTAAACAGGATGAATCCCTACTGCCCGTTATCAT
>JADFXB010000340.1 GCA_015233935.1 Magnetococcales bacterium
TGAGGCGTGCTGATCGTGTGGAGCTTAGACCTATCTTTAACAATTCTTTGGTTATATTTTTCAGCGACGTCTTGCATTGAACCTAACCGGTCGGGATGGGAATGAGATCCACTCATGAACCGTCCAGACATGGTCAGCGAGGCCAGCAGCCATGGCTGGTGTTCGGGGTTCCCATTTTCTATTTTCGCCCTTGGTGCGCAGTGTTCGCACGGGCCAGCAAAAATTATAGCTGAATGCCACAAAATATGTCATCGCATTGTGTGTTTCCCAGTTCTTTGAAAAACAATAACTCTTGCGCGTTTTCCTCGCATTCTGTCCACGATCAGTAGCGTTGAGACGTTCAATAAACGATGTATTGATAAAAAAGCTGACCGTTGAACGCAGCAGCCACAGAACCAATAATACTATTGAACCAAAAACAACCGTCCGTTTAACCTCCGTGACACGCCCTTTCTTACGGGTTTTGCGGACAGTTGCATAGCACAGACCAGATGGCATGACTCGTTTAGGTTTCGGTGGTCGCCCAGGTCCAGGTTTCTTGGGTTGTGCCACCTCTGTCGCGTAAACCCGCTCAATCGCCGTCTGGTAGGGTGAATATTCATCCGATGTGAGCAGTAAATCCGTTCGGCCACCAGTCCGTTTTTGCACTTCTTTCACTACCTGGAGACAGTGTTCCGCTGTACGCTTTCCGGGTACAACATGTAGTAGCAATCGATTTTCTGGATCCATGGCCACATGATCCCAATTGTCACCGCATTCATCCTCCTCGGAGGTGCAATGTTCCTCTTTTTTAAACACGAAACTCCACTTCTCGTCAAATTGTACTTCTCGCGTCAGAGGGGGAAAAAGCGACCAACTCGTCGTGTACCAAGGTCGCATGAGTTCCACTCAATCGTGAGTACCGCATTACTGTGTTCTGGTTCACATGTACCAAACGAGCTGTTTGTCTCACTCCGCATCCTTCTCTCAAATGTTCCAATAGGGATACCGCCTTTTCCTCTCCTGAATCAGTGACTCCAGGTACTGACATCTCCCTCCATACTGTTGAGATGGTTTTTTGACCACCGGGACTACCGGCATGATGGAATTTCAGCGTTCCAATCGTTGGCCAATGGCCATTTTCAGTCCCATTTTCTTCATGTCAGGAAAAACACCATAATATTTAGCATATACTCCCGTACCGCCCTGCTTGGCAGCTTCAAACATCGACTTTTTTCAGTGCGGCAGATGAGCTACCCGAACGCCAACCGTCCGTAAACCCGTTCAAAAGCCCCGAATGTCGGGCAAAGCCGCCCAAACCGCAATTTCAACCGCCGTCCACTGGTGACCAAACGTGCCGCCAGATAGATCATCTCCTGGATCACTGTCCGCAGACGACGACGCTTGGCCGCATGACGCACCGGACTATCCTTGCCCATCAGTCCCAAAAGACCAATCCAGCGCAAAATGTTGTAGGCAAAAGTCGCCATGGTCATCACCAGGGCATTGGTGGCGAACTTCCCAGACGGTAGACGCTCAAGGTCCAGGTCGGTCTTGAACTCGCTGTGAAATTGCTCGCTGGTCCCGTGATCGTTGTAGAGTGCAATCACATCCTCTTCCAGAGCTTCCAAAGAGGTCCACCACCCCTCAACCTCTACATCCGGAATCAACAAATGCTGCCCATGGCGATCAATTCGCCGCTCCGTCACTTTCATAACTCGCCGGAAGCGGTACGTTCTCCCTTCGTACTTCTGTTCATCAACCACGCTGAACCGCGATACGAATTTGCCGGGTCTCATCTCTTCCCAACACTCTTCTTCCTCGGCCTTCTCCAACCACGGCGTTACGTCGGAGGTGCGAGGATTCCACTTCAGGATGAACTCGACCCCTTCATCCACCAGTTTGACGCGACTCTCCAGGGCATCGTGACCGCTGTCCAGGCGGACCAGCAGAGGCACCTGACTCAACCGCCGCGCTTGGGTCAGCACACCCTCTAAAAAGGGGATGAAACCCTTCTGACTGTGCTGCTTTCCTTCGCGAAACTCCGTCCCAATACACCAACCCTCCTTGCCCAGGTAGGCAGCAATAGGCGCATATCCGTCATATCCCTTATAGGTGCGCGACACCCCAGCCTTTTTCGTTCTTGAGTTGTCCATAGGAAAAACATCAATGTCAACAGCTACATGCCCAGTCCCCAGCGGCGTTACGGGCACCTCGGCATTCACCATAAAGTCCACAGCACAACGTGCAATTACCGGTTGCCAGACCGTGGCCCCCTCGTCCATCCTCTGCCGCATCCTGGCGATGGACGGAACCCGCTCAATTCCCAATGCCTCACGAAAAAAACCGTCTTTCCGGAATTGATCGATAGCCTCGAAGTCGCTTTTACCCTGGCACAGCAGCCCAAGATAACTTTTGACTATATCGCCATGAGAAATTCCATGGCGCAACGGCATCGCCTTTTTTAATTCACCGTCCAGATCCACCAATCGGTTCAAACCTGCCCCAACCAGGGCCAACCCGCTGTGGGACGTGTAGAATTCCTGATCCGACTGCTCCAGAATGAACCGCTTCATGTTCCCTCCCCAGGTGAATAGACAAGCGGTGCAGATTATATCATTTTATCGCATAATTTCAATCTGTTAAATTCGTTATGCTGCACATGAAATCACCGATTCAGGCCTCTGGCAGACGACTTTGTTCAAGCACACTCCCTTTCCGTTCCGAGAAATATTTTTTGCATGTTCGACAGTAGATGCCACGAATTCGATGAGCTTGTCCGCTCCACCCATGCCATCTCAAGTTTCCCTTGCCACGGAGTCCGAAATCTGGACAGTCATGGTTCT
>JADFXB010000341.1 GCA_015233935.1 Magnetococcales bacterium
GTTCAATCTCCACCCCCATGGCCATCATGGCGGATTTGGTGGCCAGGACATCTTCTCCTTCCAGCAAGATTTCCGTCTCGGTCACCCCTTGGGCGATACTGCCCAGAATCATGGCCCGGTGGGAGATGGATTTATCACCGGGCAGGGCGACGGAGCCTTGCAGGGGAGGGCTGGCTTCACTCATCAGTTGGGAGGGGGGCGGGGGTGAATTCATCGCTGGGCATCCCCCCGCAAATTTTTATTTTCCGCCAACACCCGGTCGCGGGTGGTTTTGGAGCGGGAGAAAAAGTCAAACATGGCTTCGGCATCCGACCGCCCGATAAACTCTTTCAAATGGTTGGCGGTGGCAATGTAACGGTCGATGATGCCGATGATGGCGTTTTTGTTCTCCAGGCAGATATCCCGCCACATGGTGGGGTCGGAGGAGGCGATGCGGGTGAAATCCCGGAAGCCACCGGCGGCATAGCGAAAGACCTCGGAGCGCAAATCCTCTTCCAGATCGGAGAGGGTGTTCACCAGGGAGTAGGCCATCAAATGGGGCAAGTGGCTGGTGGCGGCCAGGACCTGATCGTGGTGGGCTGGCTCCATGGTTTCCACTTTGGAACCGGTGCTCTCCCAAACCAGACGCACCAGTTCCATGGAGGGCAGGTGGGTGGTGGGGGAGGGGGTAAGGATGGTGCGACTGCCCTGAAAGAGGGAAGCAAAAGAGGCCGCAACGCCAGCCCGTTCCCGACCGGCAATGGGATGGCCACCGACAAAGTGGATGCCTTCCGGCATCAGGGCGTCACAGGCATGGACAATGTTGCCCTTGACACTACCCACGTCGGTCACCACGGCACCCTTGCTCAAAAAGGGCACAAACTGTTGCACGCTGGGGACGATGGAGCAGACCGGTGTTGCCACCACCACCAGGGTCGCCCCTTCCACCGCTTCGGTGAGGGAGTGGGTAGCCCGGTCGATGACTTTCATTTGCAGGGCGGTTTCCAGGGTATTGGCACTGCGGGCCATGCCCACAATCTCCCCCACCAAATCCTGCTCGCGCAAGGATTGGGCCAGGGATCCCCCGATGAGACCTACACCAATGATGGCCAAACGTTTGATGAAAAAGGACACACTCAACCTCGTAGTTGTCTGTCGTTCTTAACTTTTACAGAACATGATGGGGGTAGGAACCCAATATTTTGGTAAACACCCCCGGAATTCGGGCCAGTTCTTGCAAGGCGGGACGAATGTTGTCATCCCCTTGATGGCCTTGCAAATCCACAAAAAACAGATAGTCCCAGGGCCGCCGTCGTGAGGGGCGGGATTCCAACCGGCTTAAATTGATGCCGCGTTGGGCAAAGATACCCAATATTTGATAAAGAAAACCGGGATGATCTTGCAGGGAAAACATCAGGCTGGTTTTGTCCAGACCCGATGGGGCGGGTTCGTGACGACCCACCACCAGAAACCGGTTTTCATCATTGCCCTGATCTTCGATATGTTCCGCCATGATGGCCAGTCCGTAAGTGTCAGCGGCGTAGACCCCACCGATGGCAGCGGCATTGGGTTGCCGATGGGCCTCTTCCAGGGCTTGTGCGGTGGATTCGGTGGTTCGGCGGGGAATGGAGCTGATATTTTTATCCAGCCAGTTATGGCAATCGGCCAGGGCTTGGAAGTGGCCGTAAATGACGGTCACCTCTTCCAGACTGGTGGCATTGGTCAATAAATTATAGGAAACCGGCAGCACGATTTCGGCGCAAATGCGTAGGGGGGAGTCCACGAAACAGTCCAGGGTATGATATTCCATGCCTTCTGTGGAGTGTTCCACAGGGACCACCCCGTAATCGGCGCGTCCCACTTCCACCTCCTGGAACAGTTCTTCCATGGAGCGGCAGGGGGCCATACGGCAGGAGGAGCCAAAATGTTTAAGAGTGGCTTGGTGGGTATGGGTGGCTTCCGGTCCCAGGTAGGCCACCACCAACTGTTTTTCCAGGCTCAAGGAGGCGGAGATGATCTCCCGAAAGATGCGATGCACGGCGGCCACGGGCAGGGGGCCTTGATGGCGTTGACCTAGGCGGGTATGAATTTGTGCTTCCCGTTCCGGGCGATAAAAGGGGGCATCCAGTGTGCGCCCTTTCACGTGTCCCACTTGCAAGACCAGTTCGGCCCGTTGCATGAGAAGATCATGAATGGCATCATCAATCCCATCGATGGCCTGACGCAAATCCTTCAGGTCCATGGGAGGATGAGCGGCGACTTCTCCGTTGACGGGGGCTGGGGGCATGGGCAGGAGTTCTGTTCTGGTTACTTAGTTGGTGGAATCAATCCCTTTATTGTCGCACTGGTTTACCCGGAAGGCAAGAGCCTTCTCCCGAAAAATGGGGTTTTGGTGGCAGGAGGGGGATGGATGGGATACATACTGGGAGGGGGTTGGAAATAATTATACCAGTAATGTTCATGATCCTCGAATTTCCTGGTTTTATCGTCGGTTCGGCTGGGCATGTCCTTATTGGTGACCCTTCACCCTATTCCGTATCGATCTCTTTCTGTCCTTCCATGTCAACCTGCTTCAGGATCCGGTCGAAGTCGCTCTCAAATAACCGGTCTTGCACGATGCGGTATTTTTCAAATTCGCTTTCGGCATGGGCTTTGGCAATTTCAGCCGTCACCTTGCCCGCATCTTGCAGAACCTCCCGGTCTGTTGCTTCGATAAACCGGTTCAATCTCGACTCCCAATCCTGCATTGTCATGGGAATTTGCCTAACAGCCCGTTGATAAAACATAAATCATGTGCTATACTGTAGGCATCTTGAACCATTGAGGAGGGGA
>JADFXB010000342.1 GCA_015233935.1 Magnetococcales bacterium
GGGCGGTGGCGATGGTGATGCCACGTTCCCGCTCTTCCGGCGCGGAGTCGATCTGATCGTAGGCCGTGTAGCTGGCCAGACCTTGCTCGGCCAACACCTTGGTGATTGCCGCAGTCAAGGTTGTTTTACCGTGGTCCACATGCCCAATAGTTCCAATGTTAACGTGGGGCTTGTTCCGCTCGAATTTCGCCTTGGCCATGGCCTCATCTCCCGACTGGCGTCTCGTTACGTTGTGATCGAAAGGTCTTATGTTGCAGAGATTACAAAGGCCGACGCCTATTCGCGACGGCCTTTTATCTTAATTTAGTCTTCAACTTGCTTCATGTGGCTTCATATTTGGAGCCCATGATCGGAATCGAACCGATGACCTCTTCCTTACCAAGGAAGTGCTCTACCGACTGAGCTACATGGGCCTGACTGCCTGGAGTTTCCAATTCCCGCATTATTTTACCTGCGAGAAAACCCTTGGAGCGGGTGGGGGGAATCGAACCCCCATGTTCAGCTTGGAAGGCTGACGTTCTACCACTGAACTACACCCGCAGCACAAGTGGTGGAGGGGGAAGGATTCGAACCTTCGAAGGCAATAACCGGCAATTTTACAGACTGCTCCCTTTGGCCGCTCGGGAACCCCTCCGATGAAGCAAAAAAGTATGCTACATCTGACACTGCAAAGTCAAGACACATTGTAGAATTTTTTACACTCTACCAAGTCCACTGGCTACGCGCTTGATTTGCTTAACTTTCAAGCAATCCAGATTCCAGTTTCCCATGTCGTCTCTTCAGGCACGCGAGAGTCTGCCCTACTTTTCTCCCCTAAACAAGGTTTTTTCCCCTCCCCTCACCACATTCTTTTGGATTGACATCCGCCTTTTTATTTAGGATAATATAGAAAGTTTAAAATTAAACTTCATATAATATCCAGGAGGTTCCATGCCCAAAGTCAACCGCTATGTCGATATCTCTACCGTGGACAAAGAAGCCAAGAAAGACTATATCGACCGCCACTCCCCCTTTATCCATTGCGCACCCGCCGCTAAATCCGGCGAAAAATTTTCAGTCACCGTGCGCATGGGACAAGAATACGCCCATCCCGATGACCCGGATCATTACATCCGCTCCATCCAACTCTTCAACGGCGAAACCCTGCTGGCAGAAACCACCTTCATCTCCGGCTCGTTAGGCGGCATGGGTGCCAAAGGCAATCAGGAAGTCACCTACTCCATCGTCCCCTCCGGCAGCAAACTGCGCCTTACCGCCATGGCCTTCTGCACCAAACACGGCCTGTGGGAGTGCGATCCTGTGGAAGTCCCGGTGAGTGCCGCTGAATAATTCTTTAGCTGCACCACTACCAGACTGGAGGATGGCCCAGCCCTACTCCTCCAGTTTGGCATTCCCAAATTCCCACCTCAATGACTATGGACTCAACCAATCTATCCCTTGCCCTTCCGGTTGGCAAAATGCACAAACCGACTATCCTCCCCCTGCAAATGTTGCGTTAACCAATTTTTCATATAGAGGGCCATCTCTTGGGAAAAAGGTAAATTTTCCCGCCGCAACTTGTGAATAAACTCCTCAATCTTTTTCAGAAATAAGGCATGCTCCTGCTTATGGTTCTTTAAATCTGGATACCCCTGCCGCCCCATGACCTCCTCTTCCCGCACAAAATGACCTCTTGTTACTTGAACAAACCGGTCCAGGTGCTGAAGAATGACAGCCATGCCACTGTTGGTTGCAAATGCCCGATAAATAACCACCAACTGAGCTATCACCTCCTGATGATCTTGATCCAAAGCTGGAATCCCCAGGGTAAAGCGATCATGCCATTCCATCCAAGGTTGGCTGTGGTCTGGCTGTTTCGTCTCTCCCAAGTAAATTCGATTGAGCAGTTCAAACAAACTGGCCCGTAACTCATGGAACAGTCGCACGGCATTCATCGCCGCACTGCGCTCCCCCATGGCCAAATAGTTGAAAACATCCTGTGCAGTCTGATGGGTCAGATTATGCACGTCGCGTAATTCGTTCAATATTACAGCATCCCCCAACATTTCGGCACCCGCACCCGTAATCCATTGGCCAAGCGGGCAACTTGGACCATCACCAATCTCCTCACTGGTCAATTGATCAAGGCCATTGGCAGCCCGCTCCAGCCTGCCAAGCAACTTGAGATGAACCTCCTTCATAAGACGCACATCAAACGGTTCAACCCCCACGTCCAGATTGGACTGGGCGGCCAACAAGGCATCGCTGATATTGCTGGCCACATCCCCCAATGAACGAAAATGGTTGACCGATCCCTGCATGGCATTGACCACCGACACCGAGTCGGCAATCTTTTCAGCCACCACCCCGGACGCCTTTTCCGTTCGCTGCAAAGATTCCTGAATGGCCTGAGAAAAGGTGAAAGCCTCCTCACTTTTGGCCCGCATATCATCCGCTGAAGCCGCTGACTGGGCGGACAACCTGGCAATTTCAGCGGTACTGCTGGTGGTTCGAACGGCACCTTCATCCACCTGCCTTGCAACCTGAGCCATCTGCTGGGCATTGGCCAGTACGGAGCCTGTCGCTTTTGCAACCTGCTGCACAGATTCGGCGATACGTCCAATGGAGCGGGTTTGTTCGGCAACAGCCCCAGCAATTTCCCGATTGGCCTGGGTGATGCGATCCACTAATGTGGTTATTTCCGCCACCTCACTACTGGCGTTGCGGGTTTTGCCCTGAATCGACTCCACCAGTCTGGCAATGGTTTGGGTTGCCTCCACCGTCTGGTTGGATAAGGCCTTCACCTCTGCCGCCACCACGCCA
>JADFXB010000343.1 GCA_015233935.1 Magnetococcales bacterium
TATGAAAGATCTTGAGCAAGCGTCCCCCTTGTTGAAACTGGCCCGTGACGATTTAAACGCCATGACCGGCATGCTGAATACCAACCGGCACCGTTTGCCCAGGTTGCTGCTGATTGATCAAGTGAGGGAATTATTGAATGAGGTCGATGGTCAAATTCAGCTTGCCAATGGTCATGGGTAAAGTCCATGGTTCAACCATGGATCGACTCGGGCGAATCGTAAGCCTGTTCCGAGCCTTATGGCCAGGTGGCACTACGGATCATGCGGATGGAGCAACCGACCAGTCGGGCCAGACCGTCCGCCTGCTGCTCCACATCAACGCCCTGGGTTGGCGGGTGCAGGTGCTACGGGAGGATGGCCGGGGCGAGGATCTTCCCATGGCCTGGGAACATTCCAACCCGGATCTGGACGAAAAAGTTCGGGTCGAACAGACGGTGCGGGATGTGGTGGTCTCCCTGGGTCACTCGGTACTCCATGAGGCCACCTCCCTGTCCATTCTGTGGGACAACAGCGAGGTCTATTATTCGGACAGCAAGCCCAACCTGCTCACCGCCGCCAGCATGGCTACTGCCCGTCTTTTCGGGGAGATGGTGCTCAATGTGGAGGAGTGTACCTTCGGCTATATAAACCTGCGCACCGGCAGCGACCTGATGGAGAAAAAAAGCGGCATCTACGCCTTTGCCGATGCCCGCTCCATCCGCTCCTTTCTCTCCCTGTTCGACAAATTCGGTCTCAAGGTCACCGAGGTCACCCCTACCACCGCCCTGTTGCTGCAGCGGGCGGTGCAAAGTGGCCGGGAGGTCTATGGCGGGCTTTACCTGGGAGCTTTTGAAAGCCAGGTGGTGTTGGTCAATTTGGCGTTGACCAACGTTCTGGTACAGACCATTCCCCTGGGGTTGGCCACCTTGGGCCGGGAGGTGGCCAAAAAGTGTGGCATTTCCATTGCCGAGGCGCGACACACCCTGGCTCAGCGGGATTTGCTGGCAGACATGTCTGCCGAGCTGACGGAAGGTGACCTGGGATTCCAGGGGTTGAGCTTTGAACAACAGGCTCTGCATCCTCTCCTTGGCCAACTGGCCCAGGCAGTACATGCCGCGCTGGATTTTTTCACCCAGCACAAGGTGTCCGGCAGGGTGCAAGCCCTGGAGGTGATGGGCGATTGGTCACAGATTGCCGGTCTGGCGCACGGTCTGGCGCGATGGTTCAAAGTGGGGGTGACCTTTCTGCCCGAGCTTCCTCTGGCCATTTATGGCCAGAGCGGTCACCCCATGCCATGCAACCTGCTGCTGGGTGCGGAGCGCAGTCTGATCTCCGTCGGGCGCATTCAATATTTTTATACCCGGCAAGGTTTTGTTCGCTCTCAATCCCTGGCTCTGCAACTGGCGGCCAGGGAGTCCGGCAAGGCAGCCCAAAAAGACCAGGAGGATGGGTTCGTGCCGGACGAGGAGATGGGGGAAGAGGTGCATTCCAAAACCCTGGCCGGGAGAGTCCGACAGATGATGCAAAAAATTCACCCTGCCTTGGGGGCAACTGCCAGAAAGAGTCAGCGAAATCCCAGTGTGTCGGACCTGGGTTCAGACCGCACGGGGTTTGGCCTGCTTGGTTTGGCCATGGCGGTGGTAATCCTGCTGGTCTCCCTGCAGCAGCAAGAGATCGCCAAACGCTATCGGGAAAACATGGCCATCTATCTGGAGGAGCGGGCGGCCATGGATCGGCTGCGTCAGGACAATCTGTTGGGGCAAAAGAGCACGAACAGTGGCGACGGAGAGAGCATCTTGTGGACGGACAAGTTGCTGGTGCTGGCCGATAAACTGGATGGCCAATTGTGGTTGACGGATATCCATGTAATGCAGGAGCGGCGGGAATCCGGTGGGGTGACCTTGCAGCAGAAAAAAGTGGTCATCCAGGGACGAGCACTGGCTAGCGGCCACATGGAGCGTCTATCGGACTTGCATATCCGGTTGTTGCAGGATAAAAAGTTTATGAAGGGCATTCGTTCCATCGCTTTTACCGGTGCGGAGGCGGATGTGGGTGGGGCCACGGTGCGGTTTACCCTGGAAGCCATTCACGAGGCCAATCCGTCACAAAAAACGGGCCTGTTGGAAAAAGGTGCGTTGCTCCTTGCCATGGGGGGGCGTTGAAGATGGAAAACTTTCTTCAACAACACGGCAAACTGGTCTACGCCCTGCTTTTTCTCCTTTCCGGCTGGGTGGCTATGGAATACTCCCTGCACTATCGTTATTACCGGCAGGAGGCTGTAGCCCTGGCAAAAGCGGTCTCCCAATTGCGGGTGGAAAAGAACGACCTGACCCAGGCAACCGGCGCACCGGGGACGGCAGGGAAGCCGACAGCCAGGGGGTTGGAACCCGGCAGCGACGGCGTAACCACCTTTCTGGCGCGAATTCATGAAGTGGCTGGCCGAAATGGTATCGCCATCCTGAAAATGATCCCGGACCCCTCCCAAAAAAGCCGGTTCTTGATGGAGTTCGGGGCCAGATACCGGCCTTTTGCCCGCATGGCGGCAGAATTGGAGGCCATGGGCATTATTCTGGATGCTTTGCAGATGCGCACCAGGATGTCGGCGGACAAGTCGGCCCCTCTGTTGGTTTCTTTTGCGGTGGTGGCTCGTGATCTCAACCTGGAAAATCAGGGAGAGGTCTTGGCTGGTGCCAGAAAAAAGGTGGAGGAGGGACTGCGTTATGATCCCTTCCTATCGCCGCTGACCGATAGCCGGGAAGTGGTCAACGATGTGTTCACCCCGGACCTGTCCAGTCGTTACAAACTGAGTGGCATCGGCATG
>JADFXB010000344.1 GCA_015233935.1 Magnetococcales bacterium
CGGGAGGGGTTATTTTATAAGCATCATCTTGTGCAAGAATGCTTGCAATTCCGTGAGAAATGGGACACACCCCGCATATACGTTGTGTAATTTGTTGCGCATCGAGAGGATCTCGTCCCCGCAACAAGACTTCAAAGCCGCGAAACATTTCGCCCATACTGTAGGCTTGGCTTACACGGCCATTTTCCAATTCGACTTTAACGGCAAGATGCCCTTCAAGCCGGGTAACGGGATCAATGGTAATGGTGTTGCTCATCGAGATCCATCTCGTTAATGAATGGTTATATTTCCACGGATCGATATTAGAACATGGGATATGGTAAAATGCAACATTACAAATTGGTAAAATCAGCATGGGAAGCTTCTACAAGTTGGCCATAGCTAAGTCCTGCATCATTGACTGGAATGATTGAAGGGAATAAGAAATCGAATTGGTTCTCAATCAAAAGTGATATTACTTTATTTGTCAAAAGTGCATTTTGAAAAACACCACCACACAGACCAACTCGTCCAATACCTGTTTTCTCACGCAGAGTTAGGCATTGCAATAGAAGAGTGGTGGCCAGGGAGTCATGAAAGGCTACCGACTTTTGCGCAGGGGTAATGTGAGAATCAGTAAGAATAGGGAGGAGGGGGGACCAGTCGGAGGTGAGGGGATCTTGTTGGAAAAAGGGCAGGGGAGAAACGGGGAAGGAGGGGCCTGCATAACGGCTGGCCAGGGCTTCCAACAGCATGGGGGCCTGTCCTTCAAAGGTGGTTTCCTGAATCAGACCAATCAGGGCAGCGGCGGCGTCGAACAATCGTCCCACGGCGGAGGTGCGGGGGGCGTTGATGCCTTTTCGCCAAGCGTTATGGAGCAGTTCTCCTTGGGGGGGAAGCTGGGGCCAGGGGTGGCCAGACTCCCAGCACAGGGAGGCGGCGGAACGCCAGGGTTGACGCGCTACCAGGTCTCCACCGGGTGGAGAGAAGGGACGCCAGGTAGCCACCCGCTGCCAGCGTCCAGGGGTGCCCAGCAGGGCTTCTCCTCCCCACAAGGTGCCATCCTCTCCCAGCCCTACCCCATCCCAGGTAAAGATTAACCAGGGTTGGTTACCTCCTGCTTCTCCAGCCAGGGCAGAGGCGTGGGCGTGGTGGTGCAGGACCGTTTGACAGGGAAGACCCTGTTTTTTGGCCCAGCGACTGGTTGCCAGGTGGGGGTGGTGGTCATGGATGATGCGGGTAACTTTGACGCCCAGGAGTTTTTGAAAATCTGCCACCAACTGTTCGAACAGGGCCAACCCCCTTGGAGAGTGAATTTCACCGATATGGGGGGAGAGGATGGCCCGTTGGCCGATTCCCAGGGCAAGGGTGATTTTTTGCTCACCGCCCACCGCCAGGGTGGGTTGGGAGAGGGGATAGGGTAAGGCAACTTCCAAAGGGGCGGTGCCACGGCCCAGACGCAAGGGACGGGGAGCATTGGCTATGATGCGTACCACTCCATCATCTGCCGGGCGCAAGATGGTGCGGTTGTGGTGCAAAAATCCCTGTGCAACGTGACCCAGTCTTTTTTCTGCCTCTTGGGGTTGCCAAATCACTGGTTCCCCTGTGGGGTTGGCGGAGGTGGCCATCAAGGGGGTGGCCATCTCCCGGCATAGTATATGGTGCAGGGGGGCGTAGGGTAGCATGATGCCCACTTCTGACAATCCAGGGGCGATGGCAGGTGAAAAGGTGTCGGAAGGGCAGAGGACAATGGGAAATCCTGGATGTTGGAGGGCTTGCTCATGGGCAGGGGTCAATGAGCACCATTGCCGCGCCCTCTCCAGACTCTCCATCAGGAGGGCCAGAGGTTTATGGGGGCGGGGTTTGTGCTGTCGCAAATGAGCTACCGCTTTTTCTTGCCCGGCATCCGCCATCAGATGATACCCACCGATACCTTTGACCGCCACCACCTCCCCACGACGCAAGGCGGACAGGCAGTCGGCAAGGGCGTGTTCTCCTGTTGATGGAGGATACCCTTGCTGATGCCAATACAGGTGTGGACCACATTTGGGACAACCGGTGGCCTGGGCATGAAAACGGCGATTGGCCGGATTTTGATACTCTTCCTGGCAGGCATCACAGAGGGGAAAAGGGTGCAAGGTGGTATTTTCCCGCTCATAGGGAAACCGTTCTATAATGGAATAGCGGGGACCGCAGCGACAACAAGCGGTAAAAGGCCAGGAAAAACGTGGATTGTGGGAAGAATCCAACTCCTCCCGACAGGAAGGACAGAGGGAGGCATCCGGGGGCAGGGTTATTTCACCCACCCCACCCTCATCACCAGGGATAATTTGAAATCCCTCAACAGGTTGGGTAAGAAAAATTTGTTGTTTGAGAAGCCGGGGTTTGGCTCCCTCGGGGGGATGGGCGAAAACCGCCGCCAAACCTTGCTGGAGATGCTCTTCCTCTCCCTGCCAAAAAATTTCCACCACCCCTGCCCGATTACGCACCCAACCGCACAGTTCCCACTTTTTGGCCAGACCATAAATAAAAGGACGAAACCCCACCCCCTGCACCAATCCGCCCAGGGTGATCTGCCAGGTTTGTATTGGGGGAAAGCACGATATCATGAGGAAGCCTGGCTTGGTCGGGGATCCATGTTACCCCGTCAGTTTAGCACAGGCCTCCTGCCATCGCCATCCTCAGTCAAGGTTGCACCCGCTCCATGCACTCTCGCAAGCGAATGACCAGTAAGGAGGCCAGGGATCGATACAAACGAATGGCCATGCCAGGAGTGGATTCCAGGAGGGAGTTTAAG
>JADFXB010000345.1 GCA_015233935.1 Magnetococcales bacterium
GAAATTTGACCGGATCGGAAATGCGGTATTGAACCACCCACTCCACCAGGACGGCATTCAAATCGCCGGTCACCATCTCGGTTTCCCGTTTGGCATCACGCGGGGTTTGATGGGGGTCGCTGGCTCCTGGGGTGGCGAAGCCGAACTCTTGTTTCAACTGCCGTTTGACGGGCACAATGGTCACCACATCGATGCCCAGGGGCAGCTTGAAGTGTAATCCGGGTGGGACTTCGGTCCGGTATTGACCAAACCGTTGCACCACCGCCACCGAGTCACTGGGAACCGTATAATAGGCGGTCCAGATGCCGAGGGTGACCAAAGCAAGGCCGACCAATACCACCACCCCTTGCGCTCCTCCCTTTGGCTGAATCTGTCTGAAGCGATCCACCCCTTGTCGGATGAGTATCTCCAGGGGGTTGATCTGGGGGGATCTGTTTCCCCATGGACCATCCCGATTGTCATTTTGCGAAGTCATGGCCTTTCCTTTCATTTAACTAAAGTTTAGTAGTTGCAAGGCCAGTTGGGGATGCTGGTTGGCTTGGGCAAGAACCGCCAGGTTGACCCGTTGCAAGATGGAATGTCGTATCAACCTGGCGGATTCCTCTGCGATATCCGCATCCATGATCCTGGAATGGGCGGCAACCAAATTTTCCGACACATTGGTCAAATTGGAGATCACCGATAAAAACCGGTTTTGCATCGCTCCCATGGAGGAGCGTATGTCGGAAATGCTGGCCAATGCATTATCCAGAGTGAAAATGGCCAGGGATTGGACCCCATAGGTGGAGATGTCCAATGTTTGCCCGCCGATCAATCCCAGTGCCCTGTTGGAGGCACTGCCGATGGAAAAACGGATGGTCTGCCCGATGAATGCCCCTATCTGAAAGCTTTTATTATCGAAAGATCCTGTCAATAGATTCATACGATTAAAATGGGTTTGGGTGGCAATGCGCTGAATTTCTGTGGCTAGGTGACTGAACTCCTGTTGCAAAGTGGAGCGGTCGGCGGAACTGTAGGTGTCATTGGCAGCCTGCACCGACAACTCCCGCATGCGTTGAAGGGCACTGGTGGTTTCTTCCAGCGCACCGTCTGCCACTTGCAGCAGGGAGAGGGTATTGTTGGCATTACGCTGTGCCTGATTAATGCCACGAATTTGCGCGGTTAAGCGGGTGGTAATGGTCAATCCTGCTGCATCGTCCCTGGCGGAATTGATCCTCAGACCGGACGCCAGGCGCATGAATGTGTTGGCAATGATCTTATTGTGTTGGCTTAAATATCTTTGGGCGTTGAGGGAGGCTATGTTGGTAGAGATGCTGATTGTCATAGCCGTACCTCCCCTATGGTGTAACTTATATTATTTATGATTTAATAGTGCTGGTATTGCCTATTCAATAATGGTGTAAATGCAGATGCAAACAATGGGCCAATATAAAAGAAAATATGGCTGGCTATTTGTATATTTTATTATTTTAAGATGAAGTAATGTGATTGCTTCTTATTAATTATACAAAAACAATGTATTGATCAATAGATGAATGAGTTGAAAATATTTTTTCAAAGTAAGAGAATTAAAATAACAGATTCTTGCGTGTCTGTTGTTCCGTATTTTATTAGCATTCCGCTAAGAATATGTGGTAGTATGAAACCATTCGTTTCAAATTTTGTTTGAAACATGGGAGGAACCATGATTAATGTACTGATCGTCGATGATGATGTTGCCATTCAGAAAATGGTAGAGCATGTCATGTCCCGCTCCGGGTATACCATTTTAACGGCCGACTCTCTGCAAAGTGCCTTCAAACTATTGAAAAAGCATAACTTTGACTTGGTATTTTCCGATATTTTTCTGCCAGATGGCTCTGGGCTTCAGGTATTGATTGAAGTTCGGAAAAATCATCCGAATACAAAAACCATTATTCTCACCAGCTTCCCAGATGTGGAAACGGTGCAAACAGCCCTACGGGAAGGAGCCTTTGATTATCTGGTCAAACCCATCCTGCCCTCCAAATTGCAACATGCCGCCCAACTTGCCATTGAGCACAAACGCCTCCAGGAAGAGCGGGAATTGCTGAACAATCGTATGGAGGCTGTTTTTCGGGGTGTGGATGATGCCATCATTGCTCTTGATGAGGGTGGGTGTATTGTCCATTTCAACGATGCTGCCGCCAAACTTTTGCGTCTTGGACCTTCGGTGATGAACCAAACTTTGGAGGAGGAAGCCCCATGGTTGTTTCCTCTGGTCAAACCCTTGTTGCAACAGGCAAGGAAAGAGGGAGAAGGCAAGCGCGCCGTGCGTATGATCAATATGAACGAAGATGGGGTGGAACGAATATTAAACTGCACCGCCTCCCTTTTTCGTGATCCGGCCCATAATGCCCAGGGGGTGATTCTGGTGGTGCGGGATGAAAGTCGCCTGGCTATGCTGGAACGGGAGACCAAAAGCCGGCAAGGTTGGCATGGACTGGTAGGGTCCAGTCGCCCCATGCAGGATGTCTATGAACTCATCGAAAAGCTGGCAGAGGTGGATTCCACCGTACTCATTACCGGTGAAACAGGCACCGGCAAGGAGCTGGCAGCCAGAGCTTTGCACGATGCCAGCCCCCGTCACCAGCGTGCTTTTGTGGCTGTCAACTGTGCAGCTTTGCCCGTTGGGTTGATTGAAAGTGAACTGTTTGGTCATGTGCGGGGGGCCTTTACCAATGCCATCCGGGACAAGGCTGGGCGGTTTAAAATGGCGGACGGTGG
>JADFXB010000346.1 GCA_015233935.1 Magnetococcales bacterium
GCGCGCTTTTGCCTTTATACTCTTCGAACGATTTCCGACCGTTCTGAGCGCACCTTCGTACTCCTCCGTTACTCTTTAGGAGGAGACCGCCCCAGTCAAACTACCCACCAGACATGGTCCTCGTCCCGGATAACGGGACAGAGTTAGAACCTCAACATTACCAGGGTGGTATTTCAAGGACGGCTCCATTGGAACTGGCGTTCCAACTTCAAAGCCTCCCACCTATCCTACACAAGTAAGGTCAAAGTTCAATGTCAAGCTGCAGTAAAGGTTCACGGGGTCTTTCCGTCTAGCCGCGGGTACACAGCATCTTCACTGCGATTTCGATTTCACTGAGTCTCTGCTGGAGACAGCGCCGCCATCATTATGCCATTCGTGCAGGTCGGAACTTACCCGACAAGGAATTTCGCTACCTTAGGACCGTTATAGTTACGGCCGCCGTTTACTGGGGCTTCGGTTCGGAGCTTGCACTCCCCCCCTTAACCTTCCGGCACCGGGCAGGCGTCAGACCCTATACGTCGTCTTGCGACTTCGCAGAGCCCTGTGTTTTTGGTAAACAGTCGCTTCCCCCTGGTCACTGCGACCTCGTTCGGCTCTGCGGGTAAACCGCTTCACCTACTTAAGGCACCCCTTCTCCCGAAGTTACGGGGCTATTTTGCCGAGTTCCTTCACCTAGATTCTCTCAATCGCCTCGGGATTCTCTCCCAGCCCACCTGTGTCGGTTTAGGGTACGGTCACACATAACCTGAAGCTTAGAGGCTTTTCTTGGGAGCATGGGATCAATCACTTCGTCCGAAGACTCGTCATCACGCCTTGACGTTGAATGGTCCGGTGGATTTTCCTGCCAGACCCGTCTACACGCTTAACCCGGGACGACCACTACCCGGTAGATTTACCCTTCTCCGTCCCCCCATCGCAGTTATGTGCGGTACCGGAATATTGACCGGTTTCCCATCAGATACGCATGTATGCCTCTCCTTAGGGGCCGACTAACCCTGCGCGGATTAACCTAGCGCAGGAAACCTTGGGCTTTCGGCGAGCAGGTTTCTCACCTGCTTCTCGCTACTCATGTCAGCATTCTCACTTCCGATATCTCCACCGCTCCTTTCGGTACGGCTTCACTGACTTACGGAACGCTCTCCTACCATGATAGTCTTGCGACTACCATCCGCAGCTTCGGTACAGGTTTTAAGCCCCGTTAAATTTTCGGCGCAGACCTACTCGACCAGTGAGCTATTACGCTTTCTTTAAAAGGTGGCTGCTTCTAAGCCAACTTCCTGGTTGTCTATGCATTTCCACATCCTTTCCCACTTAAACCTGACTTAGGGACCTTAGCTGGCGGTCTGGGCTGTTTCCCTTTTGACGACGGACCTTAGCACCCGCCGTCTGTCTCCCGTGCTCAATCCTACCGGTATTCGGAGTTTGGTTGGGTTTGGTAAGGCTTTGGGCCTCCCTAGCCCATTCAGTGCTCTACCCCCGGCAGACATACACGAGGCACTACCTAAATAGTTTTCGGAGAGAACCAGCTATTTCCGGGTTTGTTTAGCCTTTCACTCCTATCCACAGCTCATCCCCCAAGTTTTCAACCTTGGTGGGTTCGGGCCTCCAGTTCGCGTTACCGAACCTTCACCCTGTCCATGGATAGATCACCCGGCTTCGGGTCTGATCCCCATAACTTGTCGCCCTATTCAGACTCGCTTTCGCTTCGCCTACACCTCTCGGCTTAAGCTTGCTATGGAAACCAACTCGCTGACCCATTATACAAAAGGTACGCGGTCAGGCTGGCCTTGCGGCATAGCCCTCCCACTGCTTGTAGGCGCACGGTTTCAGGTTCTATTTCACTCCCCTTATCGGGGTTCTTTTCACCTTTCCCTCACGGTACTGGTTCACTATCGGTAGCCAAGGAGTATTTAGGCTTGGAAGGAGGTCCTCCCATGTTCAGACAGGATTCCACGTGTCCCGCCCTACTCTTGACGACCCACATAACGTCTTTTCACCTACCGGGCTGTCACCGTCTATGGCCACCCTTTCCAGAGTGTTCGATTAAGATGTTACGCTTGATGTCGTCGGCCTAATCCGGTTTCGCTCGCCACTACTCCCGGAATCTCTTTTGATTTCTTTTCCTGCGGGTACTAAGATGTTTCAGTTCCCCGCGTTTGCTTCATGACCCTATGTATTCAGATCATGATAACAGTCCTGTAGACTGCTGGGTTTCCCCATTCGGAAATCCACGGATCAAAGTTCGCTCGCAACTCCCCGTGGCTTATCGCAACGTGCTACGTCCTTCATCGCCTCTTGGCTCCAAGGCATCCACCATACGCCCTTACTTGCTTCTTTCCACCACAACTATACCCTATCCCTTTACACTGGCGGGTGCTGACTCCCTCCAATGCAAACGGATCAATATTACCCACTCTCCTCAATTGTCAAAGAACGCCTCTTGGTGGCCTGTGCCACTGCAAACGCGTCTACCCCTGTCAGAATTCCTTCTGAAGGGGGTCCGATAGTCGCTATTGTGGGTGCTTAAAGCTTCTCGAATCTTTCGATTCTAGTCTGGCACATTCCTGTTAATCCATTGAGGATCTCTCGAAGGAAGTTTACTGCATCTAATTGTGTCCAGAATTTTGGTGTTGCCTTTGGCAACTATCTGGAACACTTGTGCCTTTCGGCACCTTAGAAAGGAGGTGATCCAGCCGCAGGTTCCCCTACGGCTACCTTGTTACGACTTCACCCCAGTC
>JADFXB010000347.1 GCA_015233935.1 Magnetococcales bacterium
CAATGGCTATGGCAATGGCTACAATGGCTACGGCTACCATCCCTACTACGGTGGCCCCTGGGGCGGATATCCCTACGGTGGTTACGGCGGCTACCCCTACGGTGGTTACGGCGGCTATCCCTACGGTGGTCCTTGGGGTGGTGCTCCTTGGGGTGCTGCTCCCGCTGCTCCCAAAGCCGACAGCAAATAATAAAAGCCCACGGCAGGAAAAAAAGGGGGGATTTCCCCCCTTTTTTTTTGCCACAAAAAGCCAATGGAATGGGGCAGATATTTCACCACCTTGGTAGCTGCTACCATGGCCTGATATTATTAATTTTTCCCCGTACACCGTTTATCTTACGCACCACTCTTGCGAGTTAGTATAGAACAATAAATGGGTTGCCTTTCTTTGGTTGCATCCTATTCCAGGAAGGGGTCATTGATGGCGTGGCACCTCCACGGGACTGACTCCCTCTACCACCGTTTATTTTCACACCCCCAAATGGTGGTTGACCTGCTACTGGCATTCCTGGAACCCCAACTGCTTGTTCAACTCGATCTGTCAGAGTTAAGACGCTACAACACCAAATTCACCTCCAGAGCCGGGCAGCGGCGACGCAGTGATGTGGTATGGGAGATCCCCACCCACCAGGGCGGCAGTGTTTTTATTGTCCTCATTCTTGAATTTCCGTCCAGGGTGGAGGAGTGGATGGCATTACGCTTTGAAACCTACGCCTGCCTGCTTTATCAGCAGTTGGTTAAGGAGCGTAAATTATAAGCTGCGGATGGTCTGCCACCGGTCCTCCCGCTATTGTTGTACAATGCCGAACCACGCTGGAATGCCGCTACCAATATGCAAGAGCTGATCCGTCTGCCGGAGAGTGGCAGGCTCTGCTGACGAGCAACCCACCAAGGGATAATCCAGTCAAGGCTCATCGATTCGGTACTGCCTGGGGCTGCGGTTACTGTTTCCGAACATTACTCATTTTGCCCCCCTTCTGGTTGAGAAGGCTCAAAGCTTACCACACTGTCCAAATTTCAGGGTCCATCATAATAATATCAGTTAATATGTATAATAATTATTTCTAAATAACCACCCCTCAATAAAATCTAAGCAATCCAACTTCCCGCTTCCCAATGTTATTTACAAGCAGTTCCACCAGCCCTGTTTTACTTTCCAAACATTAGAATAAAACACCTCTTCCATTTAATAAAATAAATTTCACAAATACAATTCTATCCAAATATTACAACACAAGAATCAGACATATCTCGCAAAATATTGTAAATACGAAAATTAATTTGCCATTCTTCGGAAAATATGCCAAATCTTTAAGCGTGGAAGTGCAAAATATGAGATGTTAGAATGTGTTAGAAAAGGATTGGTGAATGAAGATCAAACAAATGTCCCAATATTCCTGGTTGGTTTTGTCCACCCTGTTGGCTTTTCCCATCTCCCCCGTTGCCGCCGAAACCCTGGTGGAAGGGTTGCAGCGGGTCATGGTAGAACACAACTTAATGAAGGCCGTCACCCATGATGTGGCGGCGGCTAAAGAAGAGGTGGACAGCGAAAAAAGTAGCTGGTTGCCCCGCTTGACCGTGCGAGGAGCCGCTGGATTCCAGGATATCACCCGCGACCTGGGTGCCAATGGATCCTTCAATCCCACCGAAACCAATCTGGGAGTCAATCAGTTAATCTGGGATTTTGGCACCACCAATACCATTGTCGAGCGCAGTGAAAAAAATCTGTTCAAGGAAGAGCAGGAATACGCTTCCCAAAGAATCAACCTGATTCTGGCCAGCATCGAAGCCTACCTCAAACTGCAACGGGCCATGCATGTCCATGATTTTGCCCTCCAGTCCGAGGAGAATGTGCAAAAGCAAACCACCATGGAGTTGGCCCGTGTGGAAATGGGCAAGGGCCTCACCACCGATCATCTGCAAGCCAAGGTGCAATTGTCGGGGGCCAAGGCCCGTCGGGTCAGTGCCATGAATACCCTGGAAGTGGCCACCAACCGGTATCGGGCCGTCTTCGGTCCCCAGCATCTCCCCAACAGTCGCCTGGCCTGGGTCAAAGATCCCGCTAAGGAACTACCCGCATCCCTGAACAAGGTATTGGAACTAAGCGAAACCACCAACCCGGATGTGCTGGCAGCCCGTGCCCGTGTGGCCCTGGCCCAGACAGCCAGGGATGTCACCCGCAACAAAGAGTACATGCCCCGTATCGATTTACAGTTGGACAAATCCCACAAACGGGAGTTTGACGGGGTGGACGGCAGCCGTCGTGATTTTAAATCCATGGTGCAATTCAACTGGGGATTCGATACCGGTTTGAAAGCCAGCCATGCCACCCAGGCCTTAACCCACCAAGCCGAATCAGAACAGGAAAAGGCCACCTATGTGGTGATCCAGGCCCAGGAGGAAGCCCGCAACGCCTGGTCGGATCTTCTATCCAGTCGGGAACGGCAAACCATCCTGCATGAACAGGTGGGCCATGCGCGCCAATTTTTGGAATTGGCCCGCCTGGAACGGGAAAATGGCAAACGCTCCCTCCTGGATGTCCTCAATGGGGAGAATAATTTGATCAACGCCCAAAGCGATGCCGCCACGGCGGATATCGATACCCTTCTGGCCGCCTTCCGGGTCTTGCGTGCCGCCGGTCTGTTGGATCTCTCCCATGTCAAAATGGAGGAGAAAAAACAGCCTTCCTCCCCCAAAGCGGCCTCCACAGCCCCCTCTGTTTCCACAGAAA
>JADFXB010000348.1 GCA_015233935.1 Magnetococcales bacterium
CATGGGTGGCGGTATGGGTGGTATGGGTGGTGGTCGCGGTGATGATCGTGAAGATCGTGGCCGTCGTCCCCCCAGACGCTATCCCTAATCCTCCTCCGCACTTTTTTCGCCTCTCTCGCAGCACCCGGAGTTCGCCATCACTCCGGGTGTTTTTATTTTGGGTGGCCAGGAATCCTGCTGACCGCCTCCGGGATGCGCAACGATGCTGTACCTCCAGGAGTAAATAAGGTATAGTGGTTGCACCCGGATGTTTCCTCCTTGAGCGTAGGATTACGAAGCAAATCCATGGCAAAATTCATCTTTATCACCGGTGGGGTGGTCTCTTCGTTGGGCAAGGGGTTGGCAGCGGCATCCCTGGCGTGTCTGTTGCAGGCGCGCGGCTACAAGGTGACTATGCAAAAGCTGGACCCTTATATCAACGTGGATCCAGGAACCATGAGTCCCTTCCAACACGGGGAGGTCTACGTCACCGACGATGGCGCGGAAACCGATCTGGACCTGGGCCACTACGAACGCTTTCTCAATATCGCCATGAGCCGGGATAATAACTATACCACCGGACGCATCTACCAAAACGTCATTCGCAAAGAACGACGCGGCGATTACCTCGGCTCCACCGTGCAGGTGATTCCCCATATCACCGATGCCATCAAAGAGGCCATCCTGGGTGTGGCCACCAATTTTCATCTGGCCATTATCGAAATCGGTGGCACGGTGGGCGATATTGAATCGTTGCCCTTTTTGGAAGCCATCCGGCAAATGCGCAATGATTTGGGGCGGGATAATACCCTCTTCATCCACCTCACCCTGGTGCCTTATATCTCTACCGCTGGCGAGCTGAAGACCAAACCTACCCAACACTCGGTGAAAGAATTGCGGGCCATTGGTATCCAGCCCGATGTCCTCATCTGCCGCAGCGACCGGGAAATTCCCCAAAACGAAAAGAAAAAAATCGGTCTCTTCTGCAACGTGGAAACCGATGCCGTTATCTCCTGCGTGGATCAAGACACCATCTACCGGGTTCCCTTCGCCCTCTACCGGGAAGGTCTGGGACGCAAAGTACTGAAACTGCTCAGCCTGCCCACCACCGAACCCTCCCTGGAAGATTGGGAAATGGTTTTGGAAAAGGTGGTCAATCCCACCCATAGGGTGACCATCGGCATCGTCGGCAAATATATTGAACTGCGGGATGCCTACAAGAGCATTGCCGAGGCCCTCTCCCACGGTGGTATCGCCAACGATGCCCGGGTCAATCTGCGCTGGGTGGATGCGGAATCCCTGCAACAGCAGGATACCGAAGCCTCCTTGCGAGGGGTGGATGGCATTCTGGTGCCGGGCGGCTTTGGCGAACGAGGGGTGGCGGGTAAAATTCAGGCCATTCGTTTTGCAAGAGAGATGGGCATTCCCTATTTTGGCATCTGCTTAGGCATGCAAATGGCTGTGGTGGAATTCTCCCGCCATGTGGTGGGGCTGGCCGATGCCAATTCCACCGAATTTAACGAACATACCCCCCACCCAGTGATCGCCCTGTTGACCGAATGGGTGGATGGGGAAAAAATGCAAAAACGGGATCGTTCCTCCGACAAGGGGGGAACCATGCGACTGGGGGCCTACCCCTGTCACCTGGTCCCCGCTACCCGTGCCGCCCAGGTCTATGGCCAAAGTGTCATTTCTGAACGCCACCGCCACCGCTATGAATTTAACATTCATTATCGGCAGCGGCTGGAAGAAGCAGGCATGACCTTCTCCGGCACCAGCCCCGATGGACAATTGATCGAAATGATCGAGTTGAAGGAGCACCCCTTCTTCGTCGCCTGTCAATTTCATCCCGAATTTAAATCCCGCCCCCGCCAGCCCCACCCCTTGTTCAAGGCGTTTGTGGCAGCGGCCTTGGCCCATCGGGATGGCGTGGCTTAAGCCATGGTGGATCAACATACCATTTCTGTGGGTTCCCTGTGCTTTGGCAATACTCTGCCGCTGGTGATCATCGCCGGTCCCTGCGTCATCGAAGGGGAAACATTTGCCCTGCAATCCGCCGATTTTCTGGCCCGGCTGGCCGAAAGATTGGGCATCGGACTGGTCTATAAATCCAGTTTTGACAAAGCCAATCGCACCTCCTTGAGTGGGTATCGGGGTCCTGGTATCCAGGAGGGACTGTCTATTCTGGACAAGGTCAAGGCTGCGACCGGCTTGCCCATCATCACCGATGTACACACCCCGGAGCAGGCCCAACCGGTCTCCCAGGTGGCAGACATGTTGCAAACCCCCGCCTTCCTCTGTCGGCAGACCGATTTTATCCAGACGGTGGCTGCGGCTGGCAAGCCGGTCAATATTAAAAAAGGTCAATTTCTCGCCCCCGCCGATATGGCCAAGGTGGCGGAAAAGGCGGCTGCCACGGGCAATCGGAATATCCTTTTGTGTGAGCGTGGCTTTTCCTTTGGCTATAATAATTTAGTCGTCGATATGCGGGGATTGGCGATTATGGCAGCCTCCGGTTATCCGGTGGTCTTTGATGCCACCCATTCGGTACAAGCCCCTGGTGGTTTGCGGCATGCCTCCGGTGGTGAGGCCCGCTTTGCTCCTTTGCTGGCCCGTTCTGCCGTGGCAGCGGGAGTGGCTGCGGTCTTTATTGAAACCCATCCCGAACCGACCAGAGCACCCTGCGATGGTCCCAACATGATTCCTTTTCATCAATTGGAGGCCCTGCTCA
The DNA here is from genome assembly GCA_015233935.1 of Magnetococcales bacterium. GTDB lineage: Bacteria > Pseudomonadota > Magnetococcia > Magnetococcales > JADFXB01 > JADFXB01. The sequence continues at coordinate 2,711 of JADFXB010000348.1, forward strand.
CCACCTTGCA
>JADFXB010000349.1 GCA_015233935.1 Magnetococcales bacterium
ACTGGAATCCATTCTGGCCCCCCACCAGGGGGGGGAGTGTCGGGTCTTGGTCACCTTACGCTTTGCCAACTCCCGCGCCCTGCTACGTCTGGGAGAGCATTTTCATGTCTTTCCCCGTGAGCGTCTGCTGGTTGCCTTGCAGGAGTTGGCAGGTAAACAGCGGGTTAAGTTCTTTAAAGATCGCTATAAGTTCAACGAGGCCAACCACTGGTCCAGCGAATTTTAACTCCAGGTTCAACCGGGTTAACCGGATTTTGTAACGTGCCATCCCCGCAGAATAATACGGTTGGGAACATTCGACTGACTATGGTTGTTTAACCTGTTGCCCTCGTACTGGCCAAACAAAATAGGCCTCCTGCTTACCATAAGAATCCATATGTCCATTGTGCAGGTTGAGATACCAAGCCGAAGATTGCGCATCCGACTCGGTGGAACTCCAATAATGTCCCTGTAATGTCTTTTTGAATGGATGGCGTTCCGGTAAGATCAAACCATGCAGACCCGGTGAGCCTACCAAGGTAGCCAGATCATCTTTGCCGGGCAAACGCCAATCGTCATAGGTTCCGGTATAGCCTTCGCACGCCTTTTGCCCGGCATTCAAAGCCGCCACAGCTTTCATGGCTTCTTCCCAGGTCAAAGCACCCCAACAATTGGCGTTTCTCATCCAAACCATACTGGTGGTATTGTCTTGAACCGTGCCATCTGCTGTAACAGAAAACCGCTCCTCCCCCCAGCTAACGGACACGCCCAAAACCACCATGCCGGACAAAAATAACGTTCGAAATGGCCTGTTCATCTAGGATTCTCCCTAAGTTTTTCTTTCATTGTACTTCCCTGACTGCAAACTTGCCCTACCTCTTCCCCCGCAGGGTTTGCTAGTGTTGGTGAGAACGATTAAAGATCAGTTCCCTCGCATTTTTTTCCTGAAGTTTGCGGTAGAGGAACGGATCATTGGGATTGTCCGGCACATGGGAGATGGCATACTGTTTTTCATCTTCAAGCTCTTCGACGGCAAGGACCATTTTATGGTAGAGATCGGACCAAAATCCGTGTTGCAACTCCAGCCCCATCTCTTGCAAAGACAGCTCAATATCTTCCAGGTGGGTTCGCCGCAAATCGTAGGTAATGTTGATAACACCCGTCTGGGAATCATAATTTACGGACAACACACCTGGCAAACCTGCCAAAGTGGCGGGAATAACCTGAGAAATTTTGCCCTGGGAAATATGCAATGCGTGGGTAACGGGATAGGACACCATAGGATTGCGATACATGGATTTCATGGAACATCTCCTGAATGGCTGGATGCTCATCTATAGTTTTTTACAATTCTTTGGTTACGACTGGAGTCAGACCATTTACATTGAAGCATTTTCATAGGTTGTTTTTTTTAAAAAAGCCCCCTTTCCCTCGCTAACACATGCGGAACCTTACCAAAGAATAGCATCCCAGTGCTCTTCCTCATTGTATTCTGAATATAGCATGGGAACCTAAATTCAAATTGAACAGGTGTCGATTTTCCATGAATAAAAAGTTACTCAAAATAGGGATGGCAAGGGTCGAGGGTGTTTCTGCATCCAGGCAAGGGTTCAATTAAATGCATTGTGTTCGCTACTGATGGGGTGACTGACACACCATTTTTCCCACTATTGGGGAAATCGGGGGACAAAGATGGATACCTGCCTGCAAGAGGAAATTTGAGCCAGCCGTTATTATGTTGTCCCAGACATGAGCCGAACGCTTACCTTTACGAAGTATGGAAAGGCCAAATGACCCCAGAATTTCCCAGGCTCCACAGCCTCCCTGGAGCCACCATCTACCGGACCAGATACACGCCGTTCAGGCCATGAAGCACATATTGATCAAAACATCCACGCACACTGTTCCATCAGCATTTTCGCCGTGGCATTGTTCCCATCCAGAATAAGGTCATAGGCGAGGGAGTCGAAGTAGGCATCATCGCACAAATCGTACAAATATTGGTAAGGCTCCTCCTCCATGCAGTAATAGACTTTGCTGACATCCTCCAGGCCACTAGGAGCGACACCAACCGTTAGGCACGAATCTCCAAGGTCGCGTTCACCTGGAGGGGAACAGCGTCTCGCCACCTATGGCTATGTGGGGTAAACGCCTACAATCACCCTAACCTCTCCAGCCTCCAACGCCATGATTTCTGCCAGATACTCCAGGTGCTCCCTGCTGCGCCTTTTCGGCTTATGGTGCAGATGACTCAACCAGTAATTAAAAAAGCTCCCTACCCCTTGTTATCATCGAGTTAGTTCAGCAAGTGATTCTCCCAAGGATGACCATCTTTCATAGATGCCACATGGTTGGGGTTTGCAGGGGCGTTGTGAAACGCCTTGCTAAGGTTCCACCCCTGCAACAAAACGCCAAAAAAAAAAGGATCCCGAAGGATCCTTTTTTTGATTCGTTGCAGCTTCCAAATCAACGTTTGGAGAACTGAGTGCTCTTGCGGGCTTTGTGACGGCCATACTTTTTGCGTTCGACAGCACGGGGGTCGCGGGTGAGGAAACCAGCTTTTTTCAGATTGGGGCGGTTTTCCGCGCCAAAGATGACAAGCGCCTTGGAAATGCCATGTTTGATGGCAGAGGCTTGGCCGGAGTTACCACCACCATGCACGGTGGCGATCACATCGAACTTATCCTGGGAATCGGTGATGCCGAAGGGTTGGCGGATGATCATGCGCAACACGGGGC
>JADFXB010000034.1 GCA_015233935.1 Magnetococcales bacterium
CGATCATAAAAATGGTTATAGCTATGATTAATCCACAGCAGGTCAAAAGCCCCATCCCGTTCTCTCTCCAACAACCATTTGGCATCCGCCCGATGATGGCGCAACCAGCCCCCTGAAATGGCCAGGCTCAAGGGAATGGGACGGGGAAGATCACTCTTCAACAAGGCTTCAAACAATCGATACTCCATGCCCTGGGGGGATGGGCAGAGATCAATGGTCAGAAAAATACCGTTCACTTCATGATTGGCACGACGTATTCCACTGTTTTCCAATGGATAGGGCGGGGAAGATGCCAGTTGGATGCAGCGGGTATAACGGGAATCCGAGCCTGAAATTTCCTCCAAACGCCTTACTTGAGAACGATCATGAATACTGCTGAGCAAGGTTTCTTCATCCACCAACCAAACAAGCTTTTGACCTTTCAGGGAAAACTCCCGAATCACCCGGAAAATCTTCTCTCCCTGCCCGTCAAGATGGCCCCACCAGCGCACCGGACGATACTCCCCCTCCCCCCCGACTCCCAGCCAGGGAGCAAGGGTGCAAGAGAGGGCCAACCCCTGTAAAAATAGGCGTCTGTTTAACCCAGATTGCATGACTGATCCCATCAAAAAAAATGGCCAGAATGATCCTGCTTGCCCCCAGGAAAATTCTGGCCTGCCCTGTCTTTTTTTTCTTTTTTAAACTACCGCATCCAACCTTTGGCCTTCCTCATGCTCTGCTCCCACCGGCATGACGCCTGCTCCCAGTAAAAATCTCTCGGCTGCCTGACGGGTGTTGACCATGCGCGACATGGCTTGTTGGATGGCTTTGTCAAGGGGATCGGGGTGCCGACGTTTTCTTTCTTCTTGTAACCACCGTTCTATGGCCCCTTGCTCCTTCTCCTGCCCCTCTTGTTTTTCTTCTGAACGGTTTTGCTCCGACGCTGCAACCTGGACCACACTTGCCGCTGACTGAGGGGGAGTGACTGCGGCAGAAACAGAGTCCGGCTTGACTGCGAGGTTGCGTTGAGCGAAGGGACCGCCCATTCCCATGGTTTGTTCTGTTATTCTAAACATGGCGCACCTCCTTTGTGTTCTTGCTCCATTTATCGGCATTTGGCCCCTATGGGTTAAGAACTTTTCATGCTCACAACAGAGCAAGCAGGGTGAGGGCAGCCTGATTTTCGGGATATTTATCCACCACCTTATGCAGAAGTTCCACTGCCTCCCCTTTCTGCCCCAGCTCCAAATACTGGCGAGCAATCTTGATCAGGGTGACCGGATCTTCCGGCATATATTTTAAGAGTTTTAACAAGGCGTCCAGGGAACCGGGACCATCTCCCCGCAATCGTTGCACCTCTGCCAGATAGTTATAGAAAACCGGTGAAATGGTAGAGAGCCGGTGCAAAACAGCTTGCGCCGTGAACAAGTCACCTTGGCGCAACGCAATGGTCAACAACCCCCGCATGGCCTCCTCTTGTAGCAAGGGGAGTGTAATACGCCTGAACAAGGTGGTTGCCTTTTGATGTTCACCCGTCAAATCGCTGATAAACCCTTTAATCAACAGGATAAACTGCTCCACATTTTCCAACTGGCTCATGGCCAGTCCGGCGGCGAAATGCTCCAACCGCTCCACACTCTTGTCCTGATAAAACCCCATAATCTTGGACAACACCGCCGTGGGGGTGAGCATTTCATCAAATTGCTTACGATAGGTGGAATCCTGGGTGGTCAAGTGTTCCTGAAAAAGAGTTTGCAACTCTTCCACCTGGGGCGACCAACCAACGGGAGGTTGGGCAAGATTTTTTCTGGTCAATACCACCCGATAGCGTCCCGGTTGATCATCCCCCAGCCATTGTTGGGCCAACTCTACCAGATTCTCCACCTCCCCTTCTTCCGCTAAACGACTGGCCACCCGATCACGGGTTTTACTCAATAATTCCTGTAGCAGACGGGAACCATCCACATAATATTGATAATACTTGCGCCCCGTCTCCTCCACCTCTTCATCGCTCCACTGGCGTTCCTTATCGGGCTGGGAGAGTCCCAACAAGGATTCAATCATCACGGTACGCACCATGACATTCATCACCCGATGGGTATTTTGCAACGCCTCCTCAATGGCATCCATGCGCTTTTTGTACTGAAAATCGGGCGGCGCACCCAGCCGTCCAAACAGGCGATCATTGCATTCCAGTGCCTCTGCCGCCAATTCACCAATTTTTTCCACCTCTGCCAACACCCGCTGCAATTCATCCATCACCAACTGGTAGTGGTGGATGCGTTGTGGGGAGCCATCTTCCGGCAAACAGTGGCGAATTCGTTGTTTGGGATCATCAGGCAGGGGCTCCAGGGTTATTTCTGCCAATGGCAGATGCAACACATTGGCAATCTTGGCCGAGGCCGCCGCCGGATTGATGATGGTGCAACCATTTTCCTTGGCCAAGCCTGCCAGGGCACCCATGCTGGGAATATCGTAATACAGGTCATACCAGGTTTCCGCCATCCAACCGCCATTGGTTTCCACCTGCAAATCGGAGGAGGGTATCCAAGGCCCCATTTGGCTTTCCAAGGTTCCTTTGGTGTGGGTAATCCCCTCTTTGCTGAAGCACAGGTCCACCCCTGCCAAAATGACCCTTTCACACCCCATACGCATGGCCATGCCCACCGCCTGATGGGCCACCGTGGTTCCCAAAAAAAGTTTATTGTCTGGGGGATTGAGAGAGGTTTCCCAGGGAAAGGGCGGTCCCAGGCAGACAAATCGTCCCGGCCACTGCCCCAGAAGACGCGAATTCATGTGGTAGGTTCCCACCAGGAGCGGTTCCAGACTGCCCACCAACATTTCCCGACAGTTAAAAAAGGAAAGATCATAGGGGTCCACGGCAAAATAACACTCCGGAACAATGCCTTCTTTTTCCAACAAATGGGCGATACGCGCAACCGCCAACACCACCAGCTTAGACCGATTTTCCTTCACCCAGGGCAATATTTCCGCAAGACTGGGTCCCCCTGCCAGCATCACCGCCGTCAACCCCTTGAATAAACCATGCAATACACTGGCGGGATGGCGGGTTTCGGGTAAATTTTTCAGGGTTTGGGAGAGAAAGTTCATCACCGTGCCGGTGGTGTTATACATTTCAAACTTAAGCCGCACGGAAAAAAGATTCACATCTTTCCACAATTGCCGGTAGAGGGGGTGCAATCCCAACTCCACGGTGGTGGACATGGCAAGAAATATACTGTCCAGCCGATAATAATCCTCAATTCCCATACTGCGACTGACTTCCGGCAAGGATTCCAGATTGCACAGGGTGATATGTTCGGGCACTTCTTCTGGAATCACTCCCGCCTTTGTTGCCAGGGCCAACAGTTCATCAAACTCCACCACCAGATAGCGGCTGCCTTTTTGGGGCGGAATATGGGATAAATGACGCAGCAACAAGCCACCATCACACCCCACAAAAATAAACAGGGTATTTTCCCGCTTAAGGGCATTGGCCAGGCATCGTTCATAAATGGCCTGGGAACCGGTTTGAGAAAAAGATTCCCGCACCAATTCCGGCAGGTAGGGTTCACCAAAGGCGTTGTATAAAAATTGACCAAACATTTCTTCCGATACAGCCATCTTTCACCCCCGGTCAGACAAACAATTGACCCTTTGTTGTAAGAGACTTACCATCCCTTTTCCAAGCAACTTTTTGCAATCCCACTCAAAGAACATGCCATTGTCCTATTCCATCCGTCCCATATTCTGGTTGCTGGCCTTGCTACCGGGAGGCCTGGCTGCCTTGCTGGCCTGGCAGGATCCCTTTGTGGGGTCCGATGGCTTGCGTTATCTGATGCCCATACACCATTGGCTGGCGGGAGAAGGATGGAGCTTTTTAAATCAACCAGAGGTTCTCTATCCACCCGGCTACGGGGCAACCTCCTGGCTCTTTTATCTGCTCTACCCGGATATTGAATTTTCAGGCATTGCTGTATCGGTGGTCAGTTATGGTTTGTTGGGCCTCTTCCTCTATTCCTGGCTCAAACCTTTGCTGGGAACCATGGGAGCCTTGCTGGTGGCGGCATTGTTTTATGGCCAGGCGACCCTTCTTTCTTTTGCCACCACCACCATGACCGAATGCCTGTATATTCTGGTCACACTTATCCTTTTTCGATCCCTCATAAATTTGTGGCAAACCCCATCCTTTTATCAAGGAATATTGGTGGGTTTGCTGGTGGGTTATGGATTTATGTTGCGTCCTGAAATGATTGGCATTGGCAGCAGCTTACTGGCCCTCATGTTTATCCGGGCCTGTTGGCGGTCTATCCGTCTGTCAGAAAAATCTCATTTTATCCCCTCACTGCTGGCACTAACCATCTTTGTTTTAACCATGCTGGGCTATGGCTGGATGCAAAAACAGCTCTCCGGTCACTTTGCCTTGACCGGCAAAGGGGTCACCAGCATGCATGTCATGGAAAGTCGGGAACAGGGCCAGGAGGTGGCCCGCAACTCCGGTCATGGTCAATCTCTACTGGGCTATTTTCTGGCCAAGGATCCCCAATGGGTTTGGCAACGATGGAAAAAAAATTTCTGGCGGGAAAGACATCTCCTGTGGAACACCTTTTTCCCTCTGATGATCCTGGCCGGTATTGCCTGGGGAGCTGCCCTGGTAACCCGCCAAAGGCTTACACTTCCCCTCCCATGGCAGCCCTGGTTATGGATGGGAGGTTGTTTTGCCATTCCATTGCTGGTCTATCCCTTTTTCATGGTGGACCAACGTTATCTCCTGTCTGCCGCCACCCCACTGGTACTTCTGCTGGCCATTTTTATCGCAGTGCCAAAACAGCCCCGTCTGCTGCAACCCCTGCTTTTAACGGCAGCCTTTCTCATGCTGGCCCATACCTGGTGGCAGGAAAGCAAAACTGCCACCGGTCATCAGGGATTGCGCCAGGCAGGGATCTGGCTTGCCAACCACCCGGAAATTCCCCTGGAGCAAGTGATCACCCCCCGCAAAAAACTCATTCTGTCCTTTTACGCCTTAAATAAAAAGCAGGTGCTGCCCGATCCCCCCATACAAGCGCGTTTTCACAAGGGAGAGTTGGCCACCTTGTTATCCCGCTATCGGGAATTGGGTTATGATTATCTGGTGCTGGACTGGAAGTATGCCTTTGACTCCCAGGCAACGGCCACCCTATGGGCAAATCCTGCCTCCGGCCAACCCCTCGGTGCAGAATTGCTGCATGACGAAGAGCGATTCAAGGTTTTTCGCCTGTTGGCGACGCAATAAATCGCTCAACGGGCTGCCAAAACCAATAGAGGCATCCTGGCAAATTGCCCAATAACAGGTTGCTTAGAAGATAACCCATGGAGAAGGCCATGGATTCCACAAGAGGAATGTTCAATTCCTGAAAGAGGATGATCATGGCCAAATCTCTTGTCCCAATCCCCGCGATGGACAAGGGCAAAATGCCCACCAGATTGCCCAAGGTCATGACATAAACCACCTGAAAAAACTGCACCGGCAAACCAATACCTTTTGCCAGAAAAAATCCCCCACCGTAGAGCAGAGCATAAGCCAAGAGAGAGAGCAACAGGGGAACGAGCAACGCAGGACGGTAGAATAACTGACAGGTGGTGCCCAGTTTGTTGATAAAAGGCAACTTTGCTGGAAGTTTCCAAAGAACCAACAAAAGCAGCAAAACGATTCCACAAAAGACCACCACCGCCAACCAATATTGGCTTCCCCACACCCCCAATGCAAGCACCAACACCGCCATCCCCGCCAAGACCAGAAGATCCAACAAACGGTCCATGATCACCGAAGCAATCCCCTGACCATAGGGTATGGCCAAATCCTGATGGAGATAGGAGGCTTTAACCAGATCCGCCACCCGTCCTGGGGTAATGGCCCCCAAAAAGGAGCCTGCCATATAAACAGGGATAGCCCGTCGCCAGGGATAATGAATCTGGATCATGGATAACAACAATCGCCAGCGCACCCCCTTGACCACAAAAAACAGGGTATTCACCACCACACTCAACAGTAGCCACTCCAGTTGTCCTTGTTTCAACAGGTCGAACAAGGGTTGCCAGTCCAGTTTGAACAGCAAAACCGCCATCAAACCGAAACCGAAAAACCGCCCCAACTGACGCCACTGCATCATGGTTCCCCGCTAATGACGGATTCCCAATCGCAGCAGCAACAAGGGCATGATGCGATGGAACAGTTTGGTGGGACGAATTTTGGTATAGGAGGCATAGGAAGCCTGTTGGGGATAAATTTTACTGACCGGTACTTCCGCCGTGACCAGGGAAGAGAGATAAACTTTGGCCGCAATATAATACTCCAAGGATTCCGAGAGCCAGGATTGGGTCAAATCCATCCCCGCGCGGTCGATCACATCCAATCGGTAGGCCCGATATCCATTGGTGGCTTCGGTGGGCCACACCCCGGTGATCATTCCCACCAATAAGGGATAAAGACGGGTGAGAATACGCCGGTGCAAAGGGGTATATCGATGGACGCCTCCCGCCATATAGCGGGAACCCTGCACATAGTCCACCCCATCCATGAGAATGGGCCATAACAAACGATGCACTTCGCCTGGATCATCTTTGCCATTGCCGGCAATGACCACCGCAATATCAAATCCCTGTTTTTTCGCCGTCAGAAGACCATGAGCGATGGTCAATCCCACACTGCGCTGGTGGGGACTGGTCAAGACAGTTGCCCCGGCCTGGGCCACGGCAGCCATACTGCCATCATCGGAATGATCGTCCACCACCAGCAGTTCATCGATCATCTCCCGTGGCCAACGCTGGACCACCCCCAAAATTTTTTCACCTTCATTATAGGCAGGGGCAATCATGGCAACCCGCACCCCCTGGCGTTGTTTTTCAGCCAATACCAGAGCGGGTTGATCCACGGTGGCCAGGTCATAACAACGGTTCAAGGATGGCTGCTCCCTTTGCCATAATAGGAACGAATAGCGGTCACGATCTGCATCAGGTCTTGCTGGCTCATTTCAGGATAAATGGGGAGGGATAAAATTTTATCCACCACCCCTTCTGTCACGGGTAACGGGGAATGCCAGCGGGCATAGGCCGGTTGCAGATGCAGGGGAACCGGATAGTGAATGCCGGAATCTATACCTGCCTCCCGCAAATGATTTTGCAATCCCAATCGATCTGGGCAACGAATGACAAACAGGTGATAAACATGATAGGCATGTTCATGACACTGGGGCAGGGTGATTTCCGGGATATCGGCCAAATGGTGGCGATAAAGATCCGCCAGGGCACGCCGGTTGCGGTTCCATTGGTCCAAAAGAGGCAGTTTGATGGATAACACACCGGCTTGCAGGGGATCCAAACGATAGTTAAAACCAATCCTGTCATGACGATATTTATCTTCTCGTCCATGATCGGCCAGCTTGGTCATGGTGTTGGCCAACGCCTGGTCGCGGCAGACACATATTCCGCCATCGCCAATGGCTCCCAAATTTTTAGCGGGAAAAAAGCTGAAGCAGGCCACATCCCCCCATTGTCCGGTGCGTTTACCCCGCCAGTCGGCCCCATGGGCCTGGGCGGCATCTTCCAGCACATGAATGGGATGATCGGCAGCAGCAACCACTGCCAACAAGCCATCCATATCCACCATTTGACCATAGAGATGGACGGCAATCACGGCCTTGGTGGCTGGGGTGATCAACGACGCCACCGACTGGGGATCCAGCAACAAGGTATCGGGCAGGATATCGGCAAAGACCGGTATTGCCCCACAAGTAACGATAGGTTCAGCGGAGCCGGTAAAGGTGTGGGAAGGGACAATCACCTCATCCCCCGGTCCCACCCCCAAGGCAGTCAGAGCAAGATGGATGGCGGTAGTACCAGAGCTGCATCCCACCCCATAGGTCACCCCGCAATAGTGGGCAAAATCCTCCTCGAACTGGCGCAGACGGGGGCCTTTGACAAAAACACCTTCCGCCAGAATCTGCAAGAAGAGTTCATTCAATTGGGGCCGCAAGGCAGCGGTTTGCACTTTAAGATCCACGAGCGGAATCATGGCAACTCCTGAAATAGGGATTCAATCCCGTCCCAGTTTGGAATGTTTAGGGCGAAAACGTAAGCGCACTTCGGAGCCGGTTTCGCTGGCTTCATAGATGGCATTAAGCAATTCAACGGTCTTGCGCCCCTCCTCCCCTTCCACCATGGCGGGGCGACCTTGCCTTAGGGCATCGAAAACATCCCGCAAATAGCGTTCATGGGTCCAGGCGATTATTTTGGGACTTTCCCCATGGGTCTGCCAGATGGTTTGATCCTCCTCCCGCTCCACGGCAAAGGACCAATGGCGCAACTTGTCCATGATGAAACCGCCTATTTCCACACTGCCCCCTTCCCCTGCCAGGGCAATCGTACCTTCCATATCCTTGGGCCGCCAGGCGGTGGTGGCCTCCAGCACTCCCAAACCACCATTGGCAAAACGAAAAATGGCCGCACCCGTATCTTCTGCCTCGATATTGGCCAGTCGGGAGGCCTTTTCCGCCACCACGCTTTCCACATCTCCCATCAACCAGCGCAACATATCGATGTGATGGCAGGCCTGATTGCTGAAAACCCCGCCATCCCGATTCCAGGTTCCCCGCCATTTGGCTTCGTCATAATACTCCTGACTGCGATGCCAGCGTACCCTGGCCGTGGCCATCACCAGTTTGCCAAAACGATTTTCTTCCAACGCCCGTCTCAGGGCCAATACTGGCTGGCTGAAACGATTCTGCATGACGGTAAACAAACGGACACCGTGCTGGCGACAGGATTCAATCTGCCGGTCGGCATCTTCCAGTTTGAGGGCCATGGGTTTTTCCACAATGACGTGGCATCCATATCCGGCCACCAGGCAGGTCATATCCGCATGATTCCCAGAGGGGGTCATGACCGTGACCACCTGCAATGATTCTTTTTCCAACATTTGGCGGGCGTCCGCATAATCGGCGACAGGGAAACGTTCCACAAAAGCCTTACGCCGTTCATCATTAATGTCGCACACCGCCACCAGTTGCACCCCAGGAATACGGGAGAGAGCGATGGCATGCTTAACTGCAATGTTACTCGCGCCGATAAAGCCTATACGAAGGGTATCATGACCGTTCAAATGCCCATCCATCCTGAATAAGGGTGATCAGCAACCTCATCTTTTAGCATCCAGAATCATTTTCAGGAAGCCGCATCATAGAGTATGCTATCTTGCGTAGATAATCGACCTTTTACCATCAGGAGTGTTCCAACCTTGGAAACTGCCCCCACCCGTCAACGTTTGGCCTTGGCAGCCCAATTGCGTAACAGTGGCGAATTACGACAAGCAGAAGCCCTCTATCAGGCTATGGTCAACGAATTTCCCCAGTATGCCCCAACTTTATACCATTTGGGAATGATCAAGCGACAATTGGGGGATTTGCAACAGGCCCTGCACCTTCTACAACGGGCGGTAGAGTGCAACCCGGATGACCCGGCGGTCCATGGTGGCCTGGCTTTGATTCGCAAAGAACAGGGAGATGTAAGGGAGGCCAGCATCCACTTTCAAAAATTATTGGACCTGGGACATGGCAGTGTGGAACTTCTCTGCCTCCTGGGGGATTGCCATATTGATATGGGCGAAGCAGACAAGGCCATCCCCCATTTTCAACAAGCCACTGCCCTGAATCCTGCCATGGAAGAATCCTGGATCAATCTGGGGTTATGTCTGAATGGACTGGGTAAACTGCAAGAGGCCATTGACTGCTACCGGCAAGGGTTGCAACACCACCCGGAGAGCGTTCCTTTACATATCAACTTGGCCATTGCTCTTCTTTCTGCGGGTCAATACAACGCGGGATGGCAAGAGTATCACTGGCGATTAAAATTGCCAGAAGTTGTACAATTCATGGCAAGGGTGGTGGGTGATATACGCCTGTGGCAGGGGGAATCCCTGGAAGATGCCCACATCCTGGTGGTGTCGGATCAAGGTTATGGGGATGCCTTAAATTTTGTTCGCTACTTACCGGAACTGAAAGCCCTTGGTGCCCAGGTCACCTTCCATTGTCCCACCTCTCTGGCTCCCTTGATGCGAGAGGCCCCTGGTGTGGACCAGGTGACCAGCAACAGTGATCTGGAACATTTTCCCTTTGATTTTTTCATTCCCCTCTCCAGCTTGCCCCGACTGCTAAGCATCCACGGCGGCAACGTGGGGGGACGCGTTCCCTATTTGTTTGCGGATCCCGGCCAAATTTCCCACTGGTCCCCTCTCTTTGAGGGCACCCGTTTGCGGGTGGGAATCACCTGGCGGGGACAACCCCTGCATCCTAATGATCCCTTTCGGCGTCGTTCTCTGCCTCCACAACTCCTCACTTCCCTTTTGAAGGTGACAGGAGTGACCTTTTTCCTGTTGCAACCAGGTGACGAGCCTCCCCCTGAATTAGCTGGTCTGATGAATTTGGGACCTTTCCTGAAAAATTTTGCTGACACCGCAGCCTTGGTAGCCCAGTTGGACTTGATTATTTCCATCGACACCGCAATGGCGCATCTGGCGGGTGCCCTGGGCAAACCGGTTTGGACCATGCTGCCCATGGCCCCGGACTGGCGTTGGGGACGTTCGCAAAAAACCACACCCTGGTATCCCAACATGACCCTGTTTCGCCAGACCACCCCTGGTGACTGGCAACAGGTTATGCAAGAAATAAGCACCGCCTTGGACCAATGGGCAAACCAACAAAGGACCACCTCCCCATGAACATTCTGTTGGTGGTCTACGACAATGACTCCTACATTCACTGGTTTCCCCAAGGAACCGCCTATGTGGCGGCGGTCTTACGCAAAGCGGGTCATCAGGTCACCCTCTACAGTCAGGATTTGCACCACTACCCAGACCATCACCTCACCCAATGGTTGGATGAGCATGATTATGACGTTGTGGGCCTGGGTGTCATCGCCGGATATTATCAATACAAGAAACTGTTAAAGCTGGCGGAGGCCATCAACGCCAGTCGCAAACGTCCGTTTTTTGTTCTGGGAGGACATGGCCCCACCCCCGATCCCGCCTTTTTCATGAAAAAAACCTCTGCGGATGCGGTGGTCATGGGAGAGGGAGAGCTTACAGTCGTTGAACTGGTCGATGCCCTTGCCAACCGCACCCCTTTGCGCCAGGTGAAAGGGATTGCCTTTATGGAAAACGGTCAGGCAATCATCACCCCAACCCGGCCCTTGATCCAGGATTTGGACACCATCCCCCTGCCCGCCTATGACCTATTTCCCATGGAGTATTATCGCCTCCTGCGCATGCCCCATTGTACCGCCAGCGATTTTGTCATGCCGGTTCTCTCCGGGCGCGGCTGTACCTTTCGCTGCATCTTTTGCTATCGCATGGACAAGGGTTTTCGTCCTCGTAGCGTAGAGGGCATTCTGGATGAGATTGAATTGTTGAAAAAAAATTATGGCATCACCTATGTGGCCTTCTCCGACGAATTGCTCATGTCGTCCGAGTCTCGCACAGAAGAAATTTGCCAGGGGATGATCCAACGGGGATTGAACGTCAAGTGGGATTGTAACGGACGCCTCAACTATGCCAAACCCGCCCTCTTGCAGCTTATGCGTCAGGCGGGGTGCGTCTTCATCAACTATGGCATCGAGGCCATGGACGATGAGGTCCTGCAACGTATGCACAAAGGATTACGAGTAAGACAGATTACCAAGGGGATTGAGGCCACCCTGGCGGCGGGCATCAGTCCCGGTTTCAACATTATCTTCGGCAATCCAGGGGACAATGTGCAGACCCTCAACAAAGGGGTGGAATTTTTACTGCGCTATGACGATGGCTCCCAAATGCGCACCATCCGCCCGGTTACCCCCTATCCTGGTTCACCCCTCTACCAAATGGCCATCGACCAGGGATTGTTGCGAGATTGCGAAGATTTTTATGAAAACAAACACACCAACTCGGATTTATTGGCGGTCAATTTTACCGAACTGAGCGATGAAGCCTTCCATACCGCCCTGTGTGAAGCCAACAGCCGCCTGATCACCAACTATTTTGACCGTCGCAAGGAGCAGGTTCTGGAGCAAGCCCAACGACTTTATCACCAACAGGATGCTTCCTTCCGGGGATTTCGCCAAACTTGAATAAGCACTGGACCGGGAGGGGATGCCCCCTCCCAATCAAGCAAAGAATCAGGCCTCCAACAGGAAGACCTGGTCCAACATGGAATAAAAACGGCGGCGGTCTTTATCATATTGTTCCAAGAGGTCAATCGCCTTCTTTTCTTCCTTCTTGGCCATATGGCTAATGATTTGCAGTGCCACTTGATGAAGGTTGGCATCCGCGCTCTGCAATGAGGTCAACAAGGAGCCATGCCCGGCAAGAACCGTATTGCCCTCACTGTTGCACCATCTGGAAAAGTCACATGCTTTGAAGTCTTTATCCTTGGGTAGAGCCTCCCCTTGGATATGGGCGGCCAGGCGATTCTGCATTTCCAGGTGGAAGGCTTTTACCGGGGCCACATCCAACAAGGGCGGTCCCAGATTGAGTCCAGCCTGGGAGATGGCCAAGGCATCGGAGGTTCCTTTCACATCTTCGGCGAGAGAGCCAAAATAGTGGGAAGCCCCACGAATTTTACGGATCAACTGATGGGTCTCCCGCATCATACCCAATACTTTTTCAGAGGAGTGAATGGTCTTTTCCGCACCGTTCAGGATGGAGAGCATAAAGGTACGGGCATCCTGACTTTCCTTTGCCACATCTTCCGCCGCCTGGGCAGAGGAGCTGGAAGCAGATGCGATTTCATCGGTTCCGGCAGCGGCCTCCATGGCGGAGCGGGCCACTTCCCTGGCAGCATCCCCCAACTCCTGGGCATTGCGGGTCACCTCCTGGGCTGCCGTCACCACCCCCCGCATGGAGCTGGAAATATCGTTGGTTGCCGCACTCTGTTCATCCACTGCCATGGAAATTTCATTATTGCTGCTATTGATACTGTCCACGATCCCGGCAATTTCCTGGGTGGCCTTGGCGGCATCGCCGGTGTTTTGCTGAATTTCGTTGATCCGCTCGGCAATCAACCTGGTTGCATCGGAAGTTTGGCGGGCCAACTCCTTGACCTCATTGGCCACAACCGCAAACCCTTTACCGGCCTCACCAGCTCCAGCGGCTTCGATGGCAGCGTTCAGGGCCAGCATTTTGGTTTGCTCGGCAATATTTTTAATGACTGCCACCACTTTGCCAATCTCTCTGGCAGAATGGGAGAGGCGATCCATCACGGTCAGGGTGGACTTGGCATTTTCTTCCGCCAGTTGGGATTGCTGGCTGGCGGCTTGGCAGCGTTTGCGCACATCGCCCATGGAGTTGGTCAATTGATCGATGGCGCGGGTAACCGTATCCACGGCTCCGTTGACCTGCTCCAGACTTTGATTCACACCAGCAATATTGGAAGTCATCTCTTCGGCGGCGGAGGCCATGGTGTTTACGTTACGGCTGGCCTGTTCTGAAGAAGAGGCGATGGTGGTAATTTCGCCGGAGAGTTTGGAGGCTTCCCTGGAGATGTGTTCTATATTTTCGGTAGCCCTACTCACCGATGTTTTGATACCGCGAATTTCTGCGGCCAAGGATTCATTTTCAGAAACCACGGAATTGCCAATGCTGTAGGTTTTATTGGCCCCCCGGTCCAATTCGCCTTTCACCGCCACCAGTTCACGGGAGCAGACCGCCACGGTGGCGGATTGCAAACCGATGGTGCGGATTTTGCTTTTCATACCTTTACGCATATCCTCGAAGGCGTCGGCCAAGTCGCCCAACTCATCGGTACGGGTGTTGACCACGGCCACTTCCAGGTCACCTCCACCCACCCGGTCTGCGGTGGTGCTCAACTGGCGAATGGGGTTGACCAGGCTACGGGTAATCAACATGGCCAAAACCAGGGACAAGGAGATGGAAACCAAGGCAACCCCAAGGATAATCCACAAACTTTGCCGAGTATTGTCCTGCCCCATATCTTTCAGGTTGGTCCCCAGATTACCCAAATCCTCTTTGATATCTTTAAGGGAGACTCCAATCCGCAAGCCGCCCACCACTTGATCCTTGCCCACAGAGATGGGATGGCTGACATCCAGCACATCTCCTTCCACCTGGATCAACATTTCTTTGCTGGCGACTGCTTTTTTGCTGATGGGGTCGGTCAACACTTCGTTGGCCTTGGTATTTTCTTTGGTGCCATCGTGCATCAGGCGACCATCCAGCTCATAAACATAGGCATAGATGACATCCTTTTGCTTCATAACATTTTTTAAAATTTCTCCCACTCCGTAGACATCGATCTGGTAGACCGGATTGGCCAGACCTTCGGCGGCAAAACGGGCCATGACGGCGGCTCTGCTTTCTACCTGTTCCATCAGAGCTTCATCCATGATGCCCGTACCGGTATGGATCACCTGCTCCATGGATTTTTGGAATCGATCCATCAAAATGATGGAAAGCATGAAGACCACCAACGTAACCAAAGCAAAGATAACCAGAGAATACTTTCCTTGCAATTTAAGTTGGAATGTCGGTTTTTTCACCATCCGGCTAACCTCCCCTCAAGGTCAAGCTTGTTTTTTTGTTAAAATAAACGAAAAGCATCTCTCCTTGGAATTTATAACAAAATCTCACCCAATCAGCAACAAAATGCTTTACTGGTCTCTACAGTCATTGATTTATCCATCTGACAAAAAAATTAGCTGGTGATGATATCCATATCCCCCTCTTTGAGGATATGGTATTCTAACGGGGTTGTGAACAAAATATTGTGCTGTTTTTTCTTCGTAATTCCCAGGACCGACCATGGCCGACGCCGAATCTTTACAAGCGGATATTTGCGTCATTGGAGCTGGAGCAGGCGGTTTGACTGTTGCAGCGGGTGGTGCGCAAATGGGGGCATCGGTCATCTTGTTGGAACGACATCATATGGGAGGAGACTGTCTCAACACCGGTTGTATACCTTCCAAAAGTCTGCTGGCAGCCGCCCATGCCGCCCATAGGGTGAGAGTGGCGGGCCGTTTGGGTATTGCCACTTCTCCTCCCCAGGTGGACATGGCCAAGGTGCATCAACATGTGCACCAGGTGATTGCCCAGATTGCCCCCCATGACTCCCAAGAACGGTTTGAACAAATGGGGGTGAAGGTGATCCGCCAGGAGGGAAGGTTTGTCTCTCCCCATGAGGTGCAGGCGGGTCAGTATTCCATTAAAGCACGCAGGTTCGTCATTGCCACTGGTAGCTCCCCAAATCTGCCTCCGCTGCCAGGCTTGGCTTCCATCCCCTTCTTCACCAATGAAACCATCTTTGATTTGCAAACCCTGCCCGAACATTTGCTGGTTTTGGGAGGTGGCCCTATTGGTCTGGAACTGGCACAAGCCTTTTTACGTTTGGGATCACGGGTAACCCTGCTGGCTCGTAGCGGTCTGCTCAAACGGGATGATCCCCAATTGGTGGAAGAACTGGCTACCCTGTTGCAAGCAGAAGGTATGACCCTGTTAAAAGAGGTACAGTTTCAGCAGGCAAGCCAAACCGGTCAACACATCACCCTGGAAATCACCCACCAGGGTGAACACCGCACCATCACCGGCAGCCATCTGCTGGTGGCCACAGGGAGAGAAGCCAACGTCTCCTCCCTGAATCTGGAAGCTGCCAACATCCACTATAGCCGACAAGGGATTCAGGTAGATGGTCGCCTGCGTACCACCAATCCCCATATTTTTGCCCTTGGTGATGTGGCTGGCCCCCATTTATTTACCCACATGGCCGGTTATCAGGCAGGCATCGTTCTGCAAAATATTCTCTTTCGACTGCCTGTCAAAACCAACTATCAGGCGGTCCCCTGGGTAACCTTCACCGACCCGGAGCTGGCCCAGGTGGGGATGACGGAAGCAACGGCCCATGCCAATGGGCTTCCTTTCACCATCTTACAAAAACCTTTTTTGGAAAATGATCGGGCCAGGGCAGAAGGTGTGGCTTACGGACGCATTAAACTGGTGGCAGGTCCAAAGGGTCGTCTGTTGGGAGCCTCTGCATTGGGACCATTGGCAGGGGAAATTATCCAACCCTGGATTGTGGCCATCACCCATAAGCTTTCCATTCGACAAATGAGCCAATGGATTTCACCTTATCCCACTTTTTCCGAGATTAACAAAGGGGTAGCTGGCAGTTATTTCACCCCCACTCTGTATGGTACCAGGACCAAAAAGCTGGTCAAACTGCTGGCCAAGCTGGGATGATTATTAATATTATTTAATTTCCCTGGACTTTTTGCAAGTTTTGCAAAATAATTTTATTTATACGTCCACCACAAGGAGTTAACATGGTTAGTTTCGCTGCGCGCCTTTCTTTTGCCCTGCTTTTTTGTGCCTCCATAGCAGGTGCCGACAACGCTGCTCCTGCGATGGCCAAACAAGCAGAGGCCAATGGTGTGGTCAACTCAGCCATGCCTGGACGTATCAATCTCACCCATGAAGCCATTCCTTTGCTTGGCTGGCCCCCCATGCAGATGGATTTTAATATGGCCCCCCATATTGATGCCACCAAGCTGCGTCCAGGATTGAAAGTACGCTTTGTGGTCAAAGAGGTTGGGCCTACTCAATATCAGATCATCGCCATCCACCCAGACAAATAATTTTCAATCTCATACAGTATTGTTCCCGATATGTTGGTTTTCTCTCCATCTCGTGCTAAAAATCGTTTATAGTGATGGTTTTTCCGGCAAATTCACGGAGTGAGGGGCACATGTCTGAACAGGGAACCATTCTCGTAGTTGATGATACCTCCAGTATTCGGGTATTGGTGGGCATGATCGTCAGAAAGATGGGTTTTCAGACGATGGAAGCGGGCAATGGGCTGGAAGGAATGGCGCGTTTGAAGGAGTTGCAGGCACGGCGGCAAACCCCGGTATTGGTGGTGACCGACCTTTACATGCCGCAAATGGATGGGGTGACCTTCATTCGAGAAATTCGCAAAACCGACAAAACCACCCCCATACTCATGCTGACCACCGAATCCTACCCGGAAAAACGGCAGGAGGGTAAAGCCGCCGGAGCCAATGCCTGGATGGTCAAGCCCATTGAGTCAGAACGCTTTGCCACCCTGGTCAGACGACTTACCCAAAAATAATTCTCACCCCAAAATACGGATCATATGCTCCTTGACTTGACTGGTCTCGGCATCCAATACCGCACAGCGGGTAGGCAGGCTTAAAATATCCGCAAGAGATACGGGCATGGCGGGGGGTTGGCCAATGGCTTTCTCCACCGCGTCGGCAAACTTGGCTGGGTGAGCCGTAGCCAAACAAATGGCCCCAGGAACATTTTTGGCAGCACTCACCCCCACCGCTGAATGGGGATCCAATAAATAATGGTGCTGTTTCCAGGTATGGCGAATTTGCTCCACGGTCTCCAGTTCGTTGACGGCACAGCTTGTAAACAATTGGATCGCCTGCTGACGCTCCTCTTCACGGACGGCAAAACGCCCCTCGCTACTTAACTGGTCCATCAATCCCTTCACCCGCCCCGGATTTTCTCCCAGTAAATAATAGAGATAACGTTCAAAGTTGGAAGAGACCTGAATATCCATGGAAGGACTCAACGTGGGGTGTACTTCACCGGTGGCATAGACACCCTGTTGCATAAAACGATGGAGAATATCATTCCGATTGGTGGCCAGAATAAGGCGGGAAACAGGCAATCCCATGCGCATGGCCACGTAGCCCGCAAAGATATCGCCAAAGTTGCCGGTGGGGACGGAAAAGACCACCTGCTGATCCACCTTGCCACCGCTCACCCTGCCCCAGGCATAAAAATAATAGACCACCTGCGCCAGAATGCGTGCCCAGTTGATGGAGTTGACCGCTCCCAGAGAGTAGCGTTCCTTAAAATCCAACTGGTTGAACAACTCTTTGACAATGCGTTGACCATCATCAAAGGAACCACGCACCGCAATGTTATGGACATTGTCATCCAACACGGAGGTCATCTGCCGTTCTTGAACCGGCGATACCCGTTGGTGGGGGTGGAGGATAAAAATATTGATCCGTTCCTTGCCCCGCACCCCGTAGATGGCTGCCGACCCTGTATCCCCGGAGGTGGCCCCCAAAATATTCAGCCTGCCGCCTGAACGAGCCAACAGGTATTCAAACAAGTTACCCAGCAGTTGCAGGGCCACATCCTTGAAGGCCAGGGTAGGACCGTGGAACAATTCCAGAATATAATGATCCCCCACTTTGACGGTGGGGGTGATCTCTTCATGGGTAAAATAAAGGCAGGAACGGCGCACCAACTCTGCCAAATCCTCTTTGGAAATATCCCCTGCCATAAAGGGGGACATGACCTCTACCGCCAGTTGCGGGTAGGAAAGGTTCGCCCAGCGGGAAAGGGTTGCTGCATCCACCGCTGGGATGGTTTCTGGCAACAGCAGTCCACCATCGGTGGCCAGGCCCATCATCACTGCCTGGGAAAAGGATATGGGGTCAACACCGCCACGGGTACTAATATATCGCACGTTCTTCTCCAATTGGGGGAAGATCTTTCAGTTGAATACCAGCCAGTTGCAACCCAAGGGAAAATTTGGAATGGTTGGCGGGAGCAAGGGTATAACGCTTGGCCATATCCTCTGCCAATTGGGAAATACAAGAAAACTCCCCACCCTTGGCCTCCAGTTCCAACTCCCAAAAACGAACTTTCTGACCACCTGCCAAGACTTGACCATCATCCAGAGCCAATTCCACCAGACAATCTTCTGGTAATCGGATGTCCAGCGTCAGTCTTTCCAGGGTGACCTGCATGAGGGTTTGCCAGTCAGCCCCAGGAGGAAGACATTTCACCACCCTCTCACGAATTTCGCCAACGGGTAACTGGTCCACACTCATGGGGAGAAAATCGAGAGGTTCCTCCCACTCGGAACGAATGGAAACCCCATTCACCACCCCACCATTACCCTTCAGGGTCATCCATCGTTTATCAGCCGACTGCCGAAAGCGCAAGGCCAGGCGATGACGTAACAGGGAAAGATCCGGGCTATCCACATAGAGGTCCTGGTAGACCTGTTTTGACAGGACAGGCTTGTATTCTGCAAGCAAGCGGGGAATCTCCACCGTCAATCGCTGGAACGCTTCCTGATTGGCGATGGTCAGTTTAATCTCCCGCTCAACCGCCATGAGGAATTATAGCCAACCCATGGACTTGCCAATCCAGTTGCGCAATTGCCCGAGGGGCAGCGCACCTGCTATCTGCTCCTTGACCCGCCCATCCTTGAAGAAGATCAAGGTGGGAATGGAGCGAATCTGATAGGTGCGGGAGAGGACCGGATTCTCATCGGTGTTGACTTTGACAAACTTGACCTTACCCAGCAACTCTTTGGCCATGAACTCCAGGCTGGGAGCCAGACTGCGACAGGGACCGCACCAGGGTGCCCAAAAATCCACCACCACGGGTCCACCAAATCCCACCACCTCTTGTTGAAAGGTGGCATCGGTCACGGCAATGGGATGTTCAGAAAAGAGGGGTGGCAAAGAGTTACCACATTGACCGCATTTGGCCGCAGCCAACGCCTTTTCTTGGGGAATACGATTGGTGGTCTTGCAGGATGGGCAGTGAGCCATGAAAAAATCAGCCATTGTCCACTCTCTTTCAGCCCCGCAGGGGGTTATTTTTTGACCGGATAACCGTTGACACGCCAGGCGTTGAGACCACCCATGACATTATACACATTGGTGATGCCAATTCGCCGCAGATTGACCGCTGCCATGGAGGAGCGGGAGCCAGAGCGGCAGATTACCGCGATTCCCCGCTCTCCATAACGCTCTTTCAACTCTTCCGCTTTGGCACGGGATAAATCTTTCAGAGGAATCAGGATCGAATTGGGAACGTGTCCCATATCAAACTCAATCTGGGTACGCACATCCAGGAGTATGGGTGGATTTTTGCCACTCAACAGGGCTGCCAATTCATGGATGCTGATGGTACGAACCTTGTACATGGCCGTGAGGACTGGACCACGAAAGACAAACCCCACCATCACCACCAGAAAAAAAAGCCCCAGCCAATTATCCACGAACATGGTTCACTCCGAACAGAGACTTTTTCTCGGGAAGATTCTATTCCAAATCGTCGTCTTCGTCGTCCTCTTTCACAAAGGACGATTCGGCATTGGGTACGCAGAAGATGGACTTGGTCAGAGAGAGCAAATCCAGCACCTTGCAATCGCCAACCCGGTAGAACACCTGATTGGCAACCCGCCGAGAGGAGAGTATCTGTTTATCGCGCATGATGGTCAAGTGTTGGGAGACATTGGATTGGGTGGTTCCTACTGCTTCCACCAACTCCTGGACACTCATTTCCTGATTGTTAAGGGCCGCGATGACCTTCAACCGCAAGGGGTGAGCCAATGCCTTCATACAGCGAGCAGCTTTTTCAATATTATGATCGTCAAAGTTCACAGCAAAGCATACCTCTGACAGGGGGTGGATGATGCCTTGGGGAATACTTCCATGGACGATCCCCAATATTAGCCATCTCTTATGATAGAGCCTACCCTCTCTCTCGTCAACCAACGCCATAGAGGGAACGGCAAAAAGGGTCATATTTTCTTGTGGATTAAGCGAAGGATAATGTCAGCGGCTCCCAAGGGAGGGGGGGAAAGTTTTTTGCGGATTTCCAGGAAGCCCTCTTTCATGGTTTGCGCCAAGAGTGGATCTTGCAAAAGTAGGCGAACGTCTGCGGCCAATTGTTGGGCATTGGCTTCTTGTTGAATCCGTTCTGGGACCAACAGGCGTCCGGCCACAATATTGACGAGGCTGATCCACGGCACCTGGATGACGCGACGACCAATCCAGTAAGACCAGGAATTGACCCGGTAGGCCACCACCATGGGAACCCCCAACAGAGCGGTTTCCAGGGTTGCGGTACCGGAAGCCACCATGGCAGCGTCGGCGGCTTGCAGGACGCCGTAGGTTTGTCCATGAAGGATTTTTATCTTCACCTTTTCCCCGTGGGGCCAATGGGGTTGCAAATCTTCCTCTTTGAGGGTATCGGCCAGGGGGAGGATAAAACGAAGAGAGGTATCCTGGGCCAGCAGGCCACAGGCAGTGATCATCTCTGCCAGCAATCGTCTGATTTCTCCATGACGACTGCCGGGTAAGACGGCCACCAGTTTTTCGTGGTCACCGATACCCAATCGACTGCGCCAGACTTGGCGACTTTCGGGGAGGGCGGTTTTTTCCACCAGTGGATGCCCTACAAAGTCCACTGCCAGACCGGTCCCTTCATAACAGGCTGTTTCAAAGGGAAAAAGGGCCAACAGGTGATCCACGGAAGCTGCGATGGAGTGAACCCGCCCACTACGCCATGCCCATACCTGGGGACTCACATAGTGGACCACCTGGATACCCATGGCTTTGGCGCGGCGGGCCAGCATGAAATTAAAATCTGGCAGGTCGATGGTGATTAATAGATCGGGTTTTTCCTGTTGCAGGAGTTGGACCAGACGGCGGAAAACCCGAATCAACCTGGGCAGGCAACGCACCACTTCCACAATGCCAATGACAGAAAGATCGTTGACATCGGCAACCGCAATCAGCCCTTCTTGCCGCATCTTGACCCCACCCACTCCCATAGCGGTCAACTGCGGCTCTTTCTGTCGCAATTCTGCCAACAGGGCGGCCCCAAGGGTATCCCCGGACGCCTCACCAGCCACCAGCATTAATTTCATGGGGTAAACCTAACAGGAAGGATTGGTACGCAAAAAGGCATTAATAGCATCCTGAATCCGAATCACCACATCCAAAGCACGCCGCCCCTGCCCACCATCCACCGGCGAAGAAAGCCCATGCCCCACCGCATGACAAAAAGCCCCAATCTGGGTCTCCAAAGTGTCATACACCGGAACCAGAGGACGGATCTCCTCAATGGAAGAGATCTCCACCCCATGCAACTTCTGCCTCTCATCACCACGACGCATGATTTGCAGATTCTTCTCAGCAAAATCCAATACCAAGTAAGAATCATTCTGAAAAATACGCATACGACGGGTAGACTCATTGGCCACCCGAGAAGCTGTCAAACTGGCCACACAGCCATTGCGAAAGAGCAATCGGGCATTGGCCATATCCACCCTGTCCGTCAATGCAGGCGCACCCACCGCCAATACATCCTCCACTTCCGAATCCACAAAATGCAAAACCAAATCCACATCATGAATCATTAAATCCAATACCACATCCACATCCAAAGATCGGGGCTTGAAAGGAGCCAAACGCTGCGCCTCAATATAGCGGGGTTGACCTAAAAACCCCCCCGCCTTCATGGCCGTCACCACCGGATGAAACCGCTTCAAATGCCCAACCTGCAAAACCAACTTGTTGGCCTGAGCCAACTGAATCAACTCATCCACCTCCTGAAGATGGACGGTAACCGGCTTTTCCACCAAACAATGAATACCAGCGTGAAGACACCAACGAGCAATGGCATGATGACTGGGCGTGGGTGTACAAATGGAAACCACATCCACCTTACCCAATAATTCCTGAATGCCCTGATAACCAGGAACCCCCAACTCACCACTAACCTGCTGCAAACGGGATTCATCCGAATCCACCACCGCAACCAATTCCACACCCGCAAGAAGTTTATACTTCATGGCATGGATGCGCCCCAAATATCCCACACCGATTACCGCAGCACGCAAGGCAGGAGTCATGGCAGTTTTCCCCAAATACCGGTTACCGGTGTCGGCAAAGATTCCAATTCATCCAATTCATGGCCCGTCAAACCCACAACCACCATGGACAATCGGTTGGCAAGGGCAATAAACTCCGCCGGATCCACCACCAAAGTGGCCCCAGCCTCCACCGCCAAAAGCTTCATGCCCGCATTGGCCAACCGATTAAGAGTGGTTGTGCCTACGGTAGGTAAGTCGAGACGATGATCCTGTTGGGGCTTGGCCACCTTGACCAGACATCCCCCTCCCCCCTTGATCAAACCAGCAGCACGGGCAATCATGGCGTCGGTGCCCTCGATGGCCTCCACCGCAATCACCGTACCATCCCGTACCACCACGCCCTGACCAATATCCAAGCCACCCAATGTTTTGGCAGCCCGCCAGCCGAGAGCCACATCCCGCCACTGGACAGGCGATGGTTGACACTGCCCCAAACACCCCGCCGGGGCCAGCAGTTGAGGAAGAATCTCCCCAACCCCTCTTACGGTAAATCCCTGCTCAGCCAGAGCATCCGCCACCAAACGCAATAAATGATCATCATGGAAATGACGCAAACGGGCAGCCAACCGTAAGGCCAAGGTATCAGGACGAATCTGCCAGACTTTGGTCTTGTTGATCCCCCCTGCCATCACCACATCAACCACACCATGGCGATGCAAAAAGGCAAACGACTTTTTAAACTCCCCCAAACGCACCCAACAAAGCTCATCCACCACCCCAGCCAAAGCAGGATCCGTCTCCTGCTCATGGGCAATGGCCACAATGGGCCGCCTCCCCTCCTGCCGCAACGACTGGGCCAACAACAAGGGTAGACGACCATTGCCAGTGATCAAACCAATTGCATTCCCTGCAGGTGGTGCCATCAAACCGGACAATCGCCCCCCTTTCGGATGATCAGCGACAGATACCCCGTTGACTGGTCTGAATAAATTCAGACATCAACTGCACCTCCGGGCAAGTGGAAAACTGCTTTTCCAACTCCTCAATGGCCTGCTCCAGGCGCAGATTGGAACGAAAGATGATACGATGGGCCTGACGAATCAGCTTGATGGTCTCTTCGGAAAACCCTCCACGCCGCAACCCCACCACATTCACCCCCACAATCTTGGAACGATTGCCTGCGGCGGAAAGAAAAGGAACCACATCCATGGAAATGGCGGAAGCCCCCCCAATGAAGCTGTTGCGCCCAACTCTTGCAAATTGATGGATAGCCGTCAATCCACCGATCACCGCCTTATCCTGAATTTCCACATGACCCGCCAAAGTCGCCGCATTGGCCATAATCACATGATCTCCCACCCGGCAATCATGGGCGATATGACAATAAGCCATGATCATGCAATCGCTTCCCACCCGGGTCAGCCCCCCCCCCGCCTCAGTACCCCGATGGATGGAAACATATTCCCGAATCTGACAGCGTTTGCCAATTTCCACCCTGGTGGGTTCACCATGGTAGTGTAAATCCTGGGGAGGATGTCCAATGGCGGCAAAAGCAGAGATAAAACTTCCCTCGCCAATCACCGTATGGCCTTCAATCGCCACATGAGTACCCACCTCCACCTGCTCGTGGAGGACCACATGGCGTCCAATGACCGAATAAGGACCAATGCGCACATTGGCCCCAATCTGGGCACCCTCTTCAATAATGGCAGTGGGGTGTATCATATCAGGCCCCTGGAGCTGGAGTGGCATCCCTGGTCATGGCCATGATTTCCGCTTCAGCGGCCAAATCATCACCGGTATAAGCCTTGCCGCTGAACCGCCAAACATCACCCCGTCGTTTCATAAGGGTCATTTCAATGCGCAGTTGGTCACCGGGAACTACCGGTTTGCGGAAGCGGGCGTTATCGATGGTCATGAAATAGACCAGCCTGCCACGGGTGGAATCGGGATCAGTCCGTCCCGCCAACAACGAGGAGGCTTGTGCCATGGCTTCCAGGATCAACACCCCCGGCATTACCGGATGACCTGGAAAATGGCCCATGAATTGTGGCTCATTGAACGTAACATTCTTGATGGCCACGATGCGTTTGCCCACTTCCACTTCCAAAATCCGGTCGATCAACAAGAACGGATAGCGGTGGGGAAGTCGTTCGAGAATTTCGAGACAGGTATCGCTGGACATGCTCAATACCACCTTCTGGTAGTTTCGTTTAGACGGATTAACACTTTGTCGGTTATGTCAATGCTGGATGTGGAGTAGAGAACCTGGCCCTTGCCAACGATGACCGTATACCCATCTTCACGCCCAATTTCCTGGATGACCTGCCGCAAGGCATCGGTGACTTTTTTGGTCCAAACACCATTTTCCCGATCCAAAGCGGCCTGATTTTCCTCAACCAACCGTTGATATTCCCGCAGCTTTTTACTTAAAGCGTTGGCAATTTCCGAACGTCCTTCCGGTTTGAGGGTGCCCTCCGGCTGTTCTTTTTCTTCACGAAGTTTTTCTTCTTTGAGGAGTTTGATCTCCTCTTCCACAGCGTCCACTTCCCGTTGTTTGGAATCCAGTTTTTTTTGCATCAGCTCTCTTGCCCGCTTGGCCGCTTCCGAAGAGGCAATAGCTCTCGGCACATCCACATAGGCGATTTTTACCTCTTCAGCATCAACCGAGTTGCCCTGAAGGGAGAGCACGATGAACAACAGCATCAACCATTTTATCATGATTTCCTCATGGGTAAGGAAGTGCGTCAAGTGGCTGTCAGTTTACATGGCCGCACCAATACTGAAGTCAAAGGTTCGGGTTCTGTCATATTCTGTCTTGGTCAAGGGGAAGCCCAATTCAAACTTTAACGGGCCGAACGGGGAGTTCCAATGGACGCCCGCACCCGTGGACATACGTATGGAATTATCGTTATAGGTTCCTACCGGAACGCCATCCAGATTTCCTACGGTTCCCATATCGAAGAAGGCCACCCCCCTCACACCTTTATCACCCAAAGCGAAGAAGGGGAAGAGCAGTTCGGTGGAGAGGGTTTCCATATGGGTTCCACCATAGGCCTCTCCTTCCTTGGTACGCGGACCAACACCTGCATTTTTAAAACCACGCAAGCTGTTGGAGCCACCCACATAATAGCGTTCAAACATGGGTATATCCCGATCACCCAACGGATGGATCACCCCGGCGCGAAACCGGACATGCCCTACCAGGTTTTCACGGAAGATGGGCATAAACAAGCTGTTGTCTGTGCTCAAGCGCACATATTTAACATCTCCGCCCACGCCAGCAAAATCACCCCCCAGTTTATGCCGCCGCCCTTTGGTGGGCACAAGTTTGCTGTCCACACTATCCCAAATCAAGGCATCCCCAATGGTGGACACCGTATAAGGACTCAAAGCCGCTTGCTCCTTGATGGAGCGAGAGGCATAGCTGGGAATATCTTTCAGTTCAATGTTGGCAAAGCCATAGCTTACCCAGTTGGTTAAATATTCGGAGATGGGGAAACCAAACCGGAACCCGGTTCCATAGGACTCCTGTTTGTATCCCGAAAGGTTACGCCGGTCGGCTTGATGATTGTAAACATCCATCCCAAAAGCCACCCGCTCACCCATGAAGTAGGGATCCGAGAAGGAGATATTGAATTCTGTAATACGGGAGGAGAGGGCGAAGGAGAGAACAACCCGCTGACCACGCCCCAAAAAGTTATTCTGACTGATACTGGACATACCGATAAAGTTGTCCAGACTGGAGTATCCAGCACCAATGGTAAAGGTTCCGGTGGATTTTTCCTCCACATGCACCTGCACATCCACCCGGTCGCTTTCGCCGGATGAGGGGGTCACGACTTCAACGGTTTCAAAGAAATCCAAATTTTTCAACCGCTCTTTAGACCGTTTCACCTGTGAAGTAGAAAATCTATCCCCCTCCACCATGCGCAATTCCCGGCGCACCACTTCGTCACGGGTACGGGTATTGCCGGAAACCTCAATACGATTGAGATAAACGCGCCGCCCCTTCCTGATGTTGATCAGCACATCCACCTTTTTATTTTCATCATCCAAATCGGTGATGGGCTGCACATCCATAAAGGCATAACCATAGTCGCCGATGACATCACTCAAAGTTTCAAGAGTCTTCCGCAACTGTCCACGGGAGAACATATCCCCTTCCACGATTTCAATTTTCTTCTCCAACTCCTCTTGGGGAAGCTCGTTAAAATCAGTTTGCAGGCGAATTGCACCAAAATGATAAAGATCTCCTTCGGTGACGTTATGGGTGACCACAAAAGCACTGCGATCTGCCGTCAATTCCGCCACTGAGGTTTCAACCCGCGCCTTGGCATAACCATGATCCAGATAATAGTTACGCAACTGCTCTTGGTCGAAGAGGAGTTTTTCCCGGTCGTAGGTATCGTCATCACTAAACCAGGAAAACCAGCCGGAAGGCTGGATCATCATTTTTTTCATCAATTCTTTGTCTTTGAAGGCATTATTTCCCACGATGCGCACTTCCCGCACCTTGGATTTTTCCCCTTCGTTAATCTTGTAGACCACCTTGATGCGGTTTTCATCCAAATGCTTGATCTGCATTTCCACTTCGGCCAAAAACAAACCTTTGATACGGAAAGCCTGGCGCAGGGCCGCCAAGTCACGGTCGGCTTTGGCCCGATCAAAAATGGAGCGGGATTTAATCTGGGTAATTTTTTTCAAATCTTCCGCACTGTAGGCCTCTCCCCCTTCAAAGACCACCTCGTCCACCATGGGGTTTTCCACCACCCGCACCACCAGAGTGTTGCCCTCCCGCTCCAACTCCACATCTTTGAAGAAGCCTGTTTTGAAGAGGGCCTGGATGGATTTACGGGTTTTGACAGGGTCGAACTCTCCCCCCTCTTCCAGGGAGAGATAGCTTTTGACAGTCTCCGGCTCCACCCTTTTGATACCATCGATACGAATACCTCGAATGATATTGGCAGGATCAGCAGTCCAACCTGACATGGGAGATGCGAGCAAAGCCAGCAGTGAAGGAACAAGAAGACGGCGATATAATTTCATGGCCTATTCACCAAGAGGTTTATGATGGCAAGGTGGCAGACACCCCAAAGGAGGGTGCCCCACTACTTATCAGACAGCAACCTGAAAAGATCATTATACAATGCAAAAGTCATCAAGCCCAGCATCAATGCAATACCAACCCGTATGGCATAATCCCTGGTCTTGGCATCGGCAGGGGAACCCTTGACGATTTCGATGATATTAAACAGCAAGTGACCACCATCCAATACTGGGATGGGCAAAAGGTTAAGGATACCCAGGTTGATGGAGACAAAGGCCAGAAAATAGAGGAAACTGGTTGCCCCCACTTCCGCAGCCTTGCCCGCCATTTCCGCAATGAGAATGGGGCCACCGATTTGATCTGCCGGAACCACCCTGGTCAACAGTTTCCAAATTCCCTGGACGGTCAAATCCATGATGCGCCAGGTAGCAATACTCCCCTCCACCACCGCCTGCCAGGGAGGGAAGACAATCCGTTCGGTCTCCCGCGCGGGCGAGATACCAATCACCGACATACGGGTGGGTTCGCCAAAAATATTGGGCAACTCTTTGACCACCGGACGCAAGGCTATTTCCAACTCTTTGCCATCACGGGTTATGGTGAGCTGGAGCATGTCATTTTGGGCGTTGGAAATCAACTCTTTCAAAGTTTCCCAACGCTCCACCGGATGACCATCGATGGCTACAATGCGATCCCCCACCTGC
This sequence comes from Magnetococcales bacterium, assembly GCA_015233935.1. Lineage (GTDB taxonomy): Bacteria > Pseudomonadota > Magnetococcia > Magnetococcales > JADFXB01 > JADFXB01. The sequence goes on from JADFXB010000034.1 coordinate 28,416, forward strand.
ACCCCGGCCTGGATGGCGGGCATATCAGTGCTCAACTTTCCAATCACCGGTGGGATGATATCCACGCCATTCAAGTGGATGACAATCATGGCCACCAAAGCAAACAAAAAGTTGCCGAGAGGTCCGGCAAAGATGATGGCACTGCGAGCACCCACTGATTTATGGGAGAAGGAATAGGAAAGATTTTCGTCGGTCAAGGGGGTTTCGTCATCCCCCTCCCCCAGCATTTTGACGTAGCCCCCCAAAGGTACAGACGCGATACGATATTCGGTCCCCGACTCGCCGACGCGACTCCAAAGGGTTGGCCCAAAGCCCAGGGAGAAGACCAAAACCCGCACCCCCATCAACCTGGCCACCAAAAAATGGCCCAGTTCATGGACAAAGATCAGCAACCCCAGGGCGATAATGGCCCAAAATACGGTCTGCAAGGTTGAAATCTCCTCAAGGGTTGTGCAGAGCCACCTGACTCATGGCACAGTGCCGCGCCTGGTGATCGATCTCAAAGATCGACTCAATATCCACAGGCTTGGCTGGAACGACCTTTTCCAGGGTAGTTTGAATAACCTGGGCAATGGCGGTAAAGGAAATACGTTCCTGCAAAAAGGCTGCGACAGCCACTTCATTGGCAGCGTTGAGTACCGCCGTGGTTCCCCCTCCTGCCGCAAGAGCCTGATAGGCCAGATGCAGACAGGGAAAATCCTTTTGGTCTGGAACAGGTAAAAATGTTAACTTGCCGAGACGAGTCAAATCAAGCGTTGGTACGTTGGTGGCTACCCGCAGGGGCCAGGCCAGAGCTACCGCAATCGGGGTGCGCATGTCTGGGACCCCCATTTGGGCCAAGACCGAACCATCCGGGTGGGCCACCATGGAATGAATGATGCTTTCAGGATGGACCACCACATCAATGTTTTGCCAGGGAACCCCAAACAACCAGTGGGCCTCGATCACCTCCAACCCTTTATTCATAAGGGTTGCCGAGTCAATGGTAATCTTGTTGCCCATGCTCCAGTTGGGGTGACAAAGAGCCTGCTTAGGGGTCACCGCCGCCAGTTGCTCGCTGCTCCACCCCCGGAAGGGTCCACCGGAAGCGGTCAAAATCAACCGCTCCCCACCGGCATATCCCTGCCAAACCTGGAAGATGGCATTGTGCTCTGAATCCACCGGCACCAGGCACGATTGGTGACGCGCCACTTCCGCCATGAACAATTCACCAGCACTCACCAGACACTCTTTGTTGGCCAAGGCCACATCTTTATTTGCCCGGATGGCCGCCAGGGTAGGCCGTAATCCGGCAGCCCCCACAATGGCAGACAAGACCATCTGACAGGACTCCCAAGAGGCCACCTGAACGACCCCCGCCTCCCCTGCCAATACCTGAATACCAAAAGGAGCCAGACGACTGGCCACGTACTCTCGCAAATGCTCCTGATAGATGGCCACCACCTGGGGACGAAAACGGATGGCCTGTTCAATCAGGGTATCCGCCCGTCCTCCCGCTGCCATGGCCACCAATTGAAAAGAATCGGGATGGCTGGCAATGACATCCAACGCGCTTTGACCAATGGAACCGGTGGAACCCAACAGGGAGATTGTTTTAATGGCCACCCAAACCCATCCCAAATAGATAGATCGCCAACAATGGAGCCGAATAGAGCAGACTGTCCAACCGATCCATCAATCCGCCATGACCCGGAATCAATTGACCGGAATCCTTGATATCCGCCTCCCGTTTCATCAACGATTCAGCCAAATCACCCAACTGACTGACCACTGCCAAGGCAAAACTGAAGGCGATGCCTTCGTAAAGACCAATCCAGATACCCGCACCATAGAGGGTTGCCAACCCAGCCATGGCACCCAAGGTCAATCCCCCCAACAGCCCCTCCCAGGTTTTGCCTGGACTCAGACGGGGAATCAATTTGCGACTACCGATGGCCTTACCCACCAGATAGGCCCCGGTATCGGTGGCCCAAATCACCAGGGTCAGATAACACAACCACCAGGCCCCATGTTCTTGCACCCGAATTTCCATGAGCAACAGCAAAGGCAAGACACAATAGACCAAGCCCAATAAACTAAAGGAGATCCAGTCGGATTCGGCCCGTCCCGCCTGGTAGCGAAAGACGCCGATTCCCAGCATGAAGGCCAACACCAAGGCCAGCAACGCTACCACCAACTTGAGATTGCCATAATACTGGGTGGTTAAGAGTAGCCATCCTCCCAGGATCATCAAGGGAAGGTGAAAGCGAAAGGGAGCCGGACGCAACCGTACCCACTCCCGCAATAGTCCCACAATCAGGACCATAAAGACTACAAAAAGGTGTAATACCTCTCCCCGCAATAAGAGGAGAAGCACAAGAGGAGCCAACACCAAGGCAGAAAGAGTTCTTAGTAGCATGGTCTGCAACGGTCAGGGCAACGGTTGGAGTGGAGGTGTCGGCCCCGGTTTGGCAATAGAATTTACCTACCCGTTGGGGAGACCTGGATTTGTTTTAGTTTGCTGCGCCAAAACGTCTTTCTCGCCGGGTAAATTCTTCCACTGCCTGACGCAGATGATGAGCATCGAATTCAGGCCAGAAAATGGGCAAAAAGACCAATTCGGTATAGGCCATCTGCCAGAGCAAAAAATTGCTGATACGAAAATCGCCGCCAGTACGAATCAACAGATCAGGATCGGGTTGACCATGGGTGGTCAACCGACTAGCCAGCATGTCATCGTCAATATCTTCCCAGCGCAAGCCCCCCTGGGCCACATCCCTGGCCAGGGATCGGGCAGCATCGGTCAACTCCTGCCGTCCACCATAGTTGACGGCAATATTAAAGCGAAGCTGATTATTGTGCCGAGTGGACTCTTCCAACTCACCGATCAATTCCTGGATCAAGGTGGGCAACTGCCCAATACGCCCGATGGCCTGGAAACGTACCCCTTCTTTTACCAACTCCGCCAATTCCCTCTTGAGATGATGAGCCAACAATCCCATGAGGGAAGAAACTTCGTCAGCGGGTCTTTTCCAGTTTTCTGCAGAAAAGGTATAGAGGGTCAGGGTGGAAATTCCCAAATCCAGACACCCTTCCACACTGCGACGCACCGCTTTGACCCCCTGCCGGTGTCCTTCCAGCTTGGGGAGATAACGGGCTTTGGCCCAACGGCGGTTGCCGTCCATGATGATGGCCACATGCTTGGGCAACTGCTCAGGGCTGAAAGTGGATAATTTATTTTTATTCACCTGCCATCACCCGCCCACAGCCTGGAAGTCTCCCAAAGTCTGGCACCTGGTTCCAGCCCCAAACCTGGCGTCAAGATTTTCTCTGCCGAACCTTAGACCTGCATCACATCGGCTTCTTTACTGGCCACCATCTGGTCAATTTTATTGATATGACTGTCGGTGGCTTCCTGAACCTGTTTTTCCAGGGTGAAAAGATCA
>JADFXB010000350.1 GCA_015233935.1 Magnetococcales bacterium
GTTGGAACTGCCCTTGTGTGGCCATTCGGGAGGTGGTGGGTTTTCCTTTCCGGCAGCAGGATCATGTGCCCAAGGGGGATTGGGCCTGGCGGCTACGTCATTTAAAATGGTTTTGGTTTGCCCTTTATCTTTTGGCCATGGTGGCCATGTTGCAACCGGCCAATAATACCACTGCCGGGTTTTTGGGCTTTTTTGCCATGGTGGTGGTCATTCCCTATTTTCTTTCCATGCTGTTATCCCCCTGGATTGGCAATCGGGGATACTGCCGCTTTCTCTGTCCCTACGGGGCCACCTTTGGCCTGTTGAACAAGGTGGGTGCCTTTCGTATCGACTATGATGCCAAAAGCTGCACCCAGTGCGACTTGTGTGAAAAGGTGTGTGACATGGGCATCCCGGTTTGGCATCTGGGCAAGGAGCAGGGCCGGGTGAACAGCACGGAATGCATGGGATGTGGGCGTTGTGTGACCGAATGCCCCACCCAGAGTCTCTCCTTTCACGATGCCCGCAACTGGTTCCGACCCTCATTGCGCCAGAATCGGGACTATTTACTCAAGCGGGTACAGGGTGGGCGGTGGCGACTGGCAGTATTTGCCCTTGTTCTTTTCTTCACCGCTACGGCTGCCTGGTATTATTCCGGTATGGTGGGAAGTGGGCGGGAACTCATCAGCAACCTGGGGGCCTTATGTGGATTGCCTGTTTCCACCTGGTAGCCTGGCTTTTATTCCTGCCGGGGTTGACTTTTGCCGGTCTGCCGGAGGAGGCCCGTGGGGTGGGTGAGTATGGGGAGAGCTGGCAGCCAGATCCCATGCATGAATATTGGGATCCCGCCACCTATCACCGCCCGGAAAGGGAGCGGGCAAGCGGCGTCTTCAAGGGGGAAGAGTGTGTGGAGTGCCACACGGGGGTGACACCGGGAATTGTCAACGATTGGCGCAACAGCCGCCACAGCCAAGTTAAAGAACCGGTCTCCTGTCCGGCCTGTCATGGGGAGGACCATGAAAAGTTGCTCTTTCCCACCCCGGAAACCTGTGGCCAGTGCCATCCCCAACGTTTGGCCCAAATGGTGGAGGAAAAAAAATATGGTTTTCCCAGCCATGCCCTGGCCATGGAACGGGTGGTGGACAGCAAACATTTTGCCGACAAGCCCAAGGCAGAGGTGACGCCCTGCCTGCAATGCCATTCGGTGGCCAGCAAATGCGACTCCTGCCATACCCGCCATCGCTTTGCTGCAGCGGAAGCCCGCCGCCCGGAAGCCTGCATCACCTGTCACAGCGGCCCACCCCATCCCGATGATGATTCTTTTTTTGCTTCTTCCCATGGTCAACGCTATCAAAAAGAGGGGGCAGGCTGGGATTGGAGCAAACCATTGACGGCGGGAAACTATCCCGTTCCTTCCTGTGCTTACTGCCACATGCGCCAGGGCAACCACCAAGTGGCGGACAAGGCGGTGTGGCGGTTTGGTATTCGGGAGATCAACCCCAAATCGGCGGAAAATCAGATCAAACGCAAACGTTGGTTGGAAGTTTGTGTGGATTGCCATCCGCCAGAGGTGGCCCAAACCTTTTTCCAGGAGTTGGATCAAGAGCGACAAACCACCTGGGGAAAGCTTTACGGGGTGGAAAGACGGTTGAAATCTTTACGCAGTGACGGCTTGTTGCGTCCCACGGCCAAGGAGCGTCCTCCCTATCCCATGGACTGGTTGTCTCGTTGGTGGCCACGGGAGCGCATTGGTTTTTATGAAGGGCAGGCATCCGCCTTCTACAATGTGAGTGCCCTGGAACGGGACTATTTTGAAATGTGGTATTTTACCAATTTGGGGGCCTATAAGGGGATGGCGCATGGGGCCAAGGCCATGGCCAAGGGGTTTCATGAAAAAATGGATGCAGCGGTGAACTCCATTTCTGCCACGGTGCAGCAGATTCAGGAGCAGGGGAAGCAACATTCCCCAGTGGATCTTTCCCCCATCTGGCTGGAGGGTGAATATACCCGCTTCAACCGGGATCACAATTGATGGCTGCCCTGGCTAAAATCCTGCTGGCGGGTGCACTGCTCTTGATGACCTCTTCGGGGCAGGCGGATGACTGCCTCTCTTGCCATGGCGAGCGGGATGGTGGGTTGGTGCAAGCCTGGCGGGAAAGTGGTCATGGTCAACAGGGCGTCCACTGTTCTGCCTGTCATGGGGAAGAGCACGATGGTCAGATGGCCGCCCGCAGCCGCCAGAATGGTGCCTGTCTAACCTGTCACCCACGGGAGAGAAGCAGTTACACCCTTTCCAAACATGGGGTGATTGCCACCATAGAACAACCATCCTGGAATTTTTCGCTACCCTTACGGGAGGGCAATCTGCGCGCTCCCACCTGTGCCTATTGCCACCTGCACCAGGGAGGGCATGGCCCCCCAAAGGGGGATGAACACCACCAATCCCCCTGCCTGGACTGCCACTCTCCTCGTCTGGTGACCACCTGGTTTGCCAGCGGCCAACGCATGCTGGAAATCGCCCGCATGAAAACCCGCGAGGCCCAGACAGTGGTCCAGGAAATTGCAAAACGGGATACGGAGTCCGCCCGCAAGGCGGATCATCTTTACCAAACAATGGTGCATGACCATTTTTATAATGTCCGCCTGGGGATAGGTCACCAATCCCCGGACGATCAATGGTGGCATGGCCAGCCAGCGTTGGATGGGG
>JADFXB010000351.1 GCA_015233935.1 Magnetococcales bacterium
TTCGAACATGGGTAGCATAGAAGATGGATGGTTTGACAAGCCCTTGCAGTCTACTCCAGCAGGAAAACCGAGGAAAGGGGATGTGGAGCACTTCTACTGGGAAGTCGATCCTTGCACAGGGAGGAAAGGTTAAGGCGATGCCCGCGAAATTGGTTTCTCCAGAGCCAAGGGGGGGGTATTGTTTGCTCCTCAAATCAGGAGCTTACTTTTTCACAATAAATATTTTTTATTAATCTATGAACTGTTTTATGTCAGCCATTCCACCACCCATAGCTGTTGGGATCCCTGCCTTGCTCGCCGATGGCTCTATGAATATTTTTACTCATGACAGGAGTCAGTTCACCCTTATCCTTCAATAAATTAGATATCTGATTACCCGTAAGCTCGCGTCCTACCTTGAATTCACTCACAAGCAAGTCCATCCATTTTTTAATGGTTTCGTAGGTTAGGGTTTCCGGCAGGTGGGTTATCACTTGGCTCCTTGGCAGAAGAAGTTCTGCAGCAAAGGCGTTGGCCCGTTTTTCCACCAGGGCGGGCATTTTTCCGCCCAGGATATCCACCGATGGCAAGGCGTGGTCTGTATCCAGCAGGAGGTGGGCCATTTCGTGGGCCAGGGAGGCCTTTTCTCCCCACTCCTTTCCAGCATGAGTGCCACTCTTGTTGATGATAATGGCCGCCTCTTTGCTGTTCCAGCAGGCCAGGGCATCCAATTCAGGTGGAATGCCCCGTTTGCTTTTTTCAATGGTGACTCCGTGATTCTTTAGCCATGATTCCGAATCGAAGGTTTGTGTATCGCTGTAATTCAACTGTTCGCGTAACCATTGGGCAAGATGATATCCCTGCCGATAGTATTTTTGCTCACGGATGTTTGCCAATTCTGCATAGGCTTTGTGTCGAAGTTGGAGAAAATCCTTGTCAAGTTTTCCCAAACGGACTTTGGCCATGCGGGCAAGGATGCTTCGGATTTCTTCCACCTCCAATTTGTGTTGGGTCATGCGGGCTGCCAGGAGCATGGGAGATGGGGCGTGCGGGAGGGGTGGGCCAAGCAGCTTTTCTGGATTGTCGTTGGCCACCAGCAACTTGATGTTGTCCAGGGACATGCCGGTGATCATGGCATAGGTTTCTTCCCTGGTGGGCAGTTGGTTGCGTTTGCTCCATGCCTCCAGGATAATTTTTCCCCGAGGAGAGTGGTGATGGACGAATTGGGCAATGGAGTTTCCCAACTCTTCCAAGGTGCGAAGAACCTCTTCCACGGGCAGGGCACTATCCATGGACTCGGCCACAACCCGCATATCCTTACCCTCCCGCAACACAAAGATGGGGGGCAGGAGGATATTCGGCATACCTGCCGCCAGGTTATGCCTGTTATTGAAAGCAAAAATCCGCGCTTCTTCCTCAATGAAGGATTTTTCCGATAACCCCATGGACCGCAACCCACGCATGGCCTCATCCAGAAACCCGGCGGGAGAGATGGGATTGAAATCCAGAGGATAAGGATCTTCCATTATCAGGTAGGGCCAGGCTTTCGCCAGGTGGTGCAAGAGACCATCCCAATAGGCCTCGCTCCCCTGAAGTTCATCACTTTCATCGTCGCTCCAGACATCCTGACCATTCAACAAAAGGGTCAGCCGCCCATGCCCGGAAAAAATGGGTGGGGAGAGTGTGGAATCACCTGGGGTTGGTTTGAACTGGAATTGCAACATGTGGTTGACTCAGTAATGATTTTTGGGCTGGTAGCTCAAACTGTTCCAACCATCAGGGAGATAGAGTTTCATCCACTTTTTGAATTGTCGATAGTGACCGGATTGGTCAGAACGTCGGGCCAATTCCAAAAGCACGCTGTCCGGGACTTTTCTGCCTGGCTGTTCGCATTCGGGAAATCCGTGGTAGGATTTCCCAGGAACAGTTGCTTCCGCTCGATAGACCACGCCTTCATGAACGTTGTAAATGGCTTCAGGAGTCGCCGTTTCTGGTGGCCAGGGGACTCCTGTATTAAGCAGTTCCCAGGCAAGGGTCGGATGGTGGGTAATGGATTGTGGACACTGACCACGTTTGTTTCGACCCGTTTCGGGGAGAAACCCTGCTTCCTCGCCCCCTTTGTGTTTCGTTCTATTTTCGCCAGGATCATATTCCCAAGGCATGCCCCACGCTCCAATCCTACCAAACAGCCCACACCTGCCATCTGTGCCAGGGCAACACGCCCGTTGACCAGAGAATTCCCAGGACCCCCTACCAAATGGCATCACCTTCTTCAAGCCACGGCCCTATATGCAAGGCCAGCTCATTGGTAATGTCATCATTTACCCCATACCAGTATATGAAAGAAAAAAGCGACCAACAACCAACCCTGTCCTTATGCTAAAATACGAAACCTATGCTGTCTATCAAAATCATCTATGGATGAGTTTGGCCGTGTGAAATTTTTATTTGGATTATTACCATCAAACAAATTACACTTAAAAATCAGCATTTTTTACCGCACCCCTGAAACGGTTTGAGCAATAGAATGATCCGATACGCCCTTATAACCTGCCTATTACTTTCGCCACTTGCCAACGCTGATGGTTGGCAGGATGGCAACAAGGCCTTCGACAACGGCGACTACACCACCGCCCTGCGCCATTGGTTGCCTTTGGCCAAAAACGGCATGGCGGAGGCCCAGTTTAATATGGC
>JADFXB010000352.1 GCA_015233935.1 Magnetococcales bacterium
GCAAATGGTTAAACAGGGGTTGCCAGTGGCTGCGAAATTTACCGTTGCCATCCACCGCCTCATCGTAGGAGGCAAGGGGGTGATAGTGATCAAACACCCCGCTGGTGGTGGTCAAGGGGGAGGGTTGACTCATGACATCTCCAGCGGACGGCGCAGATCCAGGGTGTGGGGAAATTCACCGGCTGGTTCCTGGGCGGGTGGGGCCATGGGGCGGGGCAGGGGACCGGTGGTGGAAAAACGGGCCAGTTGGGCAACACCAGGGGGGGTGGGTAATGCACCCGCACTGTGGCCAAACTCTTGAAAACGCACACCACGCCGTGCCTCTGCTTCAAAGCTGTTGACGGGAAAAACCTGATAATTACGTCCGCCAGGATGGCCAGCGTGATAGGTGCAGCCTCCCAGGGAGTGACCATTCCAGGTATCGATCACATCAAACACCAGGGGGGTATGGACGCCGATGGTGGGGTGCAAAGCGGAAGCAGGTTGCCAGGCACGAAAACGCACCCCGGCCACCCCTTCACCCTGGTTGGCGGTAGGTTTGAGAGGAACCCGGCGACCGTTGCAACTGATGACGTGCCGTTCTTCCACCAGGCCGTTGACCCGTACCTGAAGACGTTCCAGGGAGGAGTCCACAAAGCGGGAGGTGCCGGATCGGGTGACCTCTTCTCCCATCACATGCCATGGTTCAAGGGCCATGCGCAACTCCAGGTGAACATCCCCCAGGATGACACTGCCAATGTGGGGGAAGCGAAATTCAAAAAAGGGTTCCAGCCAATCATCCTGAAAGGGCAACTGGTTTTGCCGTAAAAGACTGGTAACCTCCCGTACATCGTTCCAGACATGATAAGGCAGCATGAAGCGATCATGCAATGTTGTCCCCCACCTTACCAGGCGATGATGATAAGGTTTTTGCCAAAAGAGGGCAATCAGGGCACGTAACAGGAGCATTTGCACCAGGCTCATGCGGCTGTGGGGTGGCATTTCAAAGGCGCGTAGTTCCAAAAGTCCCAAGCGTCCGGTGGCACTGTCCGGGTTGTAGAGTTTATCGATACAAAATTCAGAACGGTGGGTGTTGCCGGTCAGGTCCACCAGCAGATGGCGCAACAGGCGATCCACCAGCCAGGGGGTTTCCACTTGGCCGTTGGGGATCAACTGGAGGGCGAGTTCCAGTTCATGGAGATTTTCATGCCGGGCTTCATCCACCCGTGGGGCCTGGCTGGTGGGACCAATGAAGAGACCGGAAAAGAGATAGGAAAGGCCGGGATGGTGTTGCCAGCAGGTAATCAGGCTGCGTAAGAGATCGGGTCGTCGCAGCAAGGGGCTGTCCAGGGGGGTGGCCCCACCGATCACCACATGGTTGCCGCCGCCGGTTCCCGTATGGCGGCCATCCAGCATAAATTTTTCCGTGGCCAGTTTGCACAAACGGGCTTCCTGGTAGAGTTTTTCTGTAATGGTGGTGAGTTCCGCCCAGGAAGAGGAGGGGTGGATGTTGACTTCGATCACCGCTGGATCGGGGGTGACCAGCAAGCGTTGCAGACGCAAATCCAGTGGTGGTTCATAGCCTTCCAGGAGGATGGCGATGCCCAATTGTTTGGCGGTGGCTTCGATGGTGGCCACCAATTCCAGATAGTGTTCCAACTGTTCCACTGGGGGTAAAAAGACCCGGATCAATCCTTCCCGAGGTTCCACACATAAGGCCGTATGCCATAACCGGTCGCTTTTTTGGGGCTTGATGGCAGGAGGTTTGGGCAGTGGATCGACCAAGGGGGGCAGAGGGACAAAAAGGGCAGGGGAAACTGCAACCTGTTCCTCTTCTGGCAGGGGTGTCAGGCTGTCCAGGGGCAGGCGTAACCCCATGGGAGAGTCGCCGGGCAGTAAAAACAGGTTTTTACGGCGGAAAGCCCAGGGGCTGCTTTGCCAACCGCTGCCATCATGACCCAAAGGCAGCACCCAGCCCACGGGTTGCCCTTCTTTTTCGTCCAACGCCTTCATCACCTGTGCAAAGTCGGCGTCCAGGGGAAGGTTGGCCTCTTTCCACAAATGGTAATATCGATCCTCATATCCTCCCATGATGGGGGATTCATCCACCCCCAGGTGGTTGGCCAGGGTGTGAATAAACTGGTTGGCCAATTGCAGGGTGTGGCCTGGTTGGTCTCCCAGACAGGCCAGTAAGGAAGGATCCTGCCAGATGGCCTTGCCATCCTTGCGCCAGAAGCAACCATAACGCCAGCGGGGCAGGGCCTCCCCTGGATACCATTTGCCTTGTCCATGCTGCAAAATACCGCCGGGGGCAAAACAAAGATGGAGTTGACGAAATAAAGTTTCCGCCAATTGCCGTTTATGGGCACCGTCGGCGGTATAGTTCCACTCTGGGGCGTCGGTCTCTTCCATGGCGGTAAAGGTGGGTTCGCCGCCCATGGTCAGGCGCACATCGTTTTCTGTCAGCATGCTATCCACCTGATTGCCCATGGCCTGGATGGCAGCCCATTGGTGGTCGCTGTAGGGTTTGGTCACCCGTGGGTCTTCATGCAGGCGGACCACCGTATTGTGGAATGAAAAGGTGGTTTCACAAGGATCCACCCCGCCGGAAACAGGAGCAGCACTTACTGGATGGGGGGTACAGGCGAGGGGGATATGTCCTTCCCCCGCAAAAAGTCCAGAGGTGGGATC
>JADFXB010000353.1 GCA_015233935.1 Magnetococcales bacterium
ATTTATTGGGAAAAAATCTACTGAAAACAAACAGCTTTTATCATCCACCCAATAGGCCAGGAAAGGCATTGAAAAGCGGGGAGGGTTGGGGCAAGATGGATGAATTGAGGTTTATTATTAAGCAAAGAGGCTTGCCATGCCCCGACCTGTGCGTCTGTTCATCTCCTATGCCAGCAAGGATCGTATCTGGAAGGATAAACTTCTTATCGCTATCACCGCCTTGGTGCGGGCTGGGATGGTGGAAGCCTGGCATGACCGGGAGATTGGGGCGGGGGAGGTGTGGCATAAAGAAATTCTGGACCATATGAACAAGGCAGATGTGGCTTTGCTGTTAATCAGTCAGGATTTTATCGCCTCCAAATATATTCATGACGTTGAGTTGCCGGTGTTTTTTAAGAGACAAAAAGAAGAAGGGTTGAAACTCTTTCCTATTTTGCTGGATCACTGCTTTTACAAGCCGTTGCCCTATTTGCATGATCTGCAACTGCTCAATGAAAACAATACCCCCCTGATTGCCTATATTCCCCGCACCCGCGCCTTCACCATAGTTGCACGGCGGTTGTATGATGAATTGGAAAAAATCATTCCTAACTTGCAAGCAGTGGTCCATCAACCGCAGCCAGTGGTCCAGGGGTTTCCCTTGGAGAAAATGCTGGAAGCCTTGCCCGACACCGGAAACCAGCTTTTTGGCCGAGAAAAGGAGTTGGGGTTGTTGGATGCTTGGCAGGCGGGGGTGATGGTGTGGGTAGCAGGGGGTGGGACGGGTAAGTCGGCATTGACCCGCTATTGGTTGTTGAATCGGAGTTGGCAAGAGGGAACCCGTTTTATTGGTCACTCCTTTTACAGTCAGGGAACTGAGGATCAGACCACCTCTTCTGCTTCGTTTTTAAAGCAGGTGTTAAGGAATTTAGGTGTTGAAGATCATTCTTCTGGCGAGTATGAGCGGGGGCAAGGACTGGCGCGAACACTGGCGGAAAAACCCACGGTGTTGGTGTTGGATGGGGTGGAGCCGTTGCAGCATGGTCCCCAGGGTAATTTGGGGGGCTTTTTCAAGGATCAAGGGTTGGCAGGGTTGCTGGTGGAATTGGCCAGGGAGCCGGGGCAGTGTCGCTGCCTGGTCTCCAGTCGGGTGCATTTGGCGGATACCGGGTTGCGGGAGAAGGCCGGTCGCTTTATTCAACAACATGACCTGAACCATCTCTCTTTGGCAGCCAGTGTGGAGTTGCTGCGCTCCCGTGGGGTGAATGGTTTCCAAAAAGATTTGCAGCTTACTGCCAAATACTATGGCTACCATGCCTTGGCTTTAGTATTGATCGCTGAATATTTGCACACCTTTCATAAAGGGAAGATTGAAAAGGCGTCGGAAATCTCTCTCATAGCCGATAAGACCAAGGCAGGCCGCCATGCCATGTCGGTCATGAAGGCTTATGACTTGGCTTTGCAAAAGGAGGGGGAGGAACTAGACCGGGAGATGGTGCGCCTGTTGGGACTCTTCGACCGCCCGCCAGAACCCGCTGCCATGGCAGCTTTGAAAAATGCCGATCCCATTTCTGGCATCACTACCCTGTATTGCCAAGCCACCCCCATGGAGGTGGAAGAGTCCCTGGCCCGTCTTCGGCAGTGGGGTTTGCTCAATCCCGGCCCAGACCTGGATGCTCACCCACTGGTGCGGGAGTGGTTTGGTGAAGCCTTGCAAACTGACTTCCCCGATGCTTTCCGTCAAGCACACGCTCTTCTTTTTCGTCACTACCAGCAGCTTCCAGCAAAAGAACAGCCCGATACCCTGGAAGAGTTGGAACCCCTCTACCGCGCCATCCGCCATGGCTGTCTGGCAGGAGAGTACCAGGAGGCTTGTGTCAAGGTATATTGGAATCGCATTCGGCGTGGTAATCAAGCCCATAGCCTGAGAATCCTTGGTGCCTATTCCTCTGATTTATCCGCCATCAGCAGTTTTTTCCCTAATGGGTTTAATCAAATGCCAGTGACCGGCCTTTCAAAGGGCACTCGAAGCTGGCTAGTTGGGAATGCCTCTTTTCTGCTCATGTCACTGGGGCGTTTGACCGAGGCTGTCGGGCCACGAAGGGCTTCCATGCAAATGGCTGTGCAGGTGGCAAACTGGAAACACGTTACAATCCATGCCCAAAATCTGACTAACCTTCTCCTACCCTTGGGGAGGTTGACTGAGGCTTGGGAGGCAGCTAACCAGGGGATTGGCTTTGTGGAGCGGATAGTAGAGGGTGGGAATAGGCTATATTATGACATGGGTTGCCATGCCTATCTAGGACGTGTGGCTCATATGCAGGGCCGCATAGCGGAGGCGACTACCGCTTTTGGGCAGGCCGAGGAGCTACAAAAGAAATTGCAACCAACTTTACCATGGCTTTATTCCATATGGGGTGCAATCTACGCTCTGTTTCTTCTGGATCGGGCTGGTATGCCGTGTGAGCAGGAGGAGGTTTTGGACAGGGGTGGGTATATTGGGGAACGATTAAAAGATCGTCCCCAAGAAACTGCCTTTGGCCACCTGATCACTGGCCTTGCTTTGGCAAGCCTGAATCGCACCCAAGAAGCGTTAATCGATTTGCAAACCGCCGTGGTAAACATGCGACGGGGAATGAATAATTTTCTCCCCATAATTCTTCTTTCCCACGCCCAAGTCCT
>JADFXB010000354.1 GCA_015233935.1 Magnetococcales bacterium
TCATCGTTGTGATCTGGTTTTCATGGATGTGCAAATGCCAGTCATGGATGGTTTAACGGCTACCCGTCAGTGGCGAGCACAAGAACAACAAGATAACCGCCCCCGTCTGCCCGTGATTGCCATGACCGCCCACGTACTGCCCAGTGATTATAAAAATTGTATGGAAGCGGGCATGGATGATTATCTGGCCAAGCCTGTTCGCTTGGAAAAAATTGCCGCAGTCCTAGCCAAATGGTTAACTGGGGCAAGCGTATGATCCGCCAGCCACTTTAACCTTTGCAAATCCACTGCCTTCACTACGTAAATTGGTCACTTGCCCCTTGTATAAGCGGGCTGCTACCGCCAATACCCGATCCTGGTAAGCAAACAGTCGCCAGTCACATTTTAGTTTTTCTTCACCGTGCACCACCAGGGAGGGGGGAACCATTTCCTGTACCAGGGAATGGGTATATCCACCACAAAGGAGCTTCCTTGCTTGGGAAGGCTTTGCAAGGTGATCTCACCCCCCATAAGGTGGGCCAGTTGCCGGGAAATATTGAGTCCCAACCCGCTACCGCCAAATTTACGGGTAATGGAGGCATCTGCCTGGGTAAAAGGTTGAAAGAGGGATTCGGCCACCTCAGGCAGGATACCAATCCCTGTATCCCGCACTTCAAACAACAAAGAGGCCAGGTCACTTTGCCGGGCATGGGGCCGATGACTGACCAGCAAAACCACCTCTCCCTGTTGCGTAAACTTGATGGCATTGCCCAGGAGGTTAAACAGAATTTGTTTAATGCGGGTAGGATCGATTCTGGTTAGTTCTGGCAAACGGGGAGAGAGGAAACAACTGAAGGAGAGTCCCTTGGCTATGGCCTGCTCCGCCAGAAGGGTGATGGTCTCTTCCATAAGATTTTCCAGGGAATAATCCATAATTTCCAGTGTCAGTTTTCCCTTTTCGATACGGGAAAAATCCAGAATATCGTTGATCAAGGCCAATTGCAGCTCCGCAGAACGCAAGGCCGTTTCCACATGCTGCTGCTGCACTGGGGAGAGAGGGGTATTTTTCATCAATTGTAACATACCCACCACTCCGTTCATGGGGGTACGAATTTCATGGCTCATATTGGCGAGGAATTCAGATTTACTTTGGCTGGATTGTTCTGCCAACTCTTTGGCCTGTTGTAAATCTATCTGCAAAGATTCTTGATTTTTTAATAGGATGGAAATCCATAACCAGACCATGGAAAGAGAGACCAACATGGTCAAGGCTTCCAATACCAATTTAGCCTGGGCCTCCTGTTTCAACTGTTGGAGAAAGGCGTTACTGCCCAGAAAAGTAATATTACCTACCAGCTCCTGGTGATGAGGTTCATAAAGGGGAACGGTGGTGACGATACAATCGGAACACGGAACCTTTCCCCATTGACGGTTAATATTCACTGGAGAAGCAAGCACACTATAGTCAAACTCCAGGGAGATACCCTCGATGGTAGGCCGGGTGGTATTGGGATCGGTAAGCAGGAGAATTTTATGGATATGCTGATTGAGAATTACCGGGTCCAAGGTATCTTTAGCCAACAAAGACTTTTCCAAT
Source organism: Magnetococcales bacterium (assembly GCA_015233935.1). Classification (GTDB taxonomy): domain Bacteria; phylum Pseudomonadota; class Magnetococcia; order Magnetococcales; family JADFXB01; genus JADFXB01. The sequence goes on from JADFXB010000354.1 coordinate 1,577, forward strand.
ACCTGGGCATGGGAGTTGGCCAAGGCATTGGCATAGACTTGCGCCTGGTTTTGCAAAACCGGTTCCAGGCTGTAATACCAATAAAAAAGCAAAAGGGTAACCACAGCACTGCCAAGAAAGAGAAAGATGCTGTTGACCTTGAGGTGACGCGTAAAGTTAACCAGTGGCAGGCCAAATGGATTCATAGCAGCTTTGCCACTTTAAGGAAGAAGGATTTAATGCGGATGCCTGATTCATCCATAGTGGCGCGGTTGATCAAGGGTTGCACTTTGTCGGTAATCAGCATTCCGCCCAGGGCACCCCGTTCCACATCGGCCTTAAAGGGAGAAAACAGGAGGGTTTTATGAATTTTGCAAAATTCCACCAGCTCTCCTAAGCTGTTTTCCAAGGGTTGGGCCAAAAAGACACCACCAATGATGCGCGCGTTATATTTTTGGATATCCTGAAGATGAACCGTGTGAACCTGTAAGGGGACATTGCGAATGGTTTGCACATTTTTTAAATAGTGTTCCACCATTTCAGCCGCCTTGGTTTGCCCGGAATGGACTACCAGGATAAGTAGGGAACCATCCTGGTCATTTTTAAAGGCGATATCCTGATCGGCGGCAAGAAAACTAGGAAATAATTTAACACCTACCTGCAAATACATTTCATCCCAATACTCATTAGACCAAGATAGGGTAGGGGTCCATGCCAATAGCATCATCAGCAGGAAAGATAGCGTTATCAGCCATCGATTGGGATGCTTACAAACGGACATAGACATCTCGTGCCGGGGGATGGAACCAAGACAGAAAAAGAATACAAACAATAATATTGGATGTTTTCCACCAAGTTAATATGTTATCATAGCATCAGCCTACTGACAATGAATTAACTGTCGCGCCTTTTGGGGAATGAAGGTAGGGGCAGCAAGGAAAGAAGGTGGAATTTTTTGCCAACCAAGTGATCTAAGGGGACAAGTTACGAGTACCCCATGGGAAAAAAAATTTTTCAGCCTCTTGACGACGCACCAAGGCATGCCTATTTGACGGCTAGAGCAAGCGAACTTTTGTAACAACAAGGAACAAGGAGGGA
>JADFXB010000355.1 GCA_015233935.1 Magnetococcales bacterium
AAAAAGGGTAGATCACATCCTTCTGCATGGGAGCGATGCGATAAAGCACCCGAAATTTTTTGCTGATTTCCGTCAATTCCTGCCGCAAAAGTTGCTGCAACTGACGTGGAGAAAGAGCCGGATCTGCCGCAAAGGCCATTTGCAAAAATCGACGATAATCTTTCAAAATATCCGCATGCAGAGAGCTGATGCCATTGAGGGTGGTCAACTTGTGGGCCGTGCTGACCAACTGTATAAACAAAGGAAGAAAGGGGTTGACCTTTTTTTGTGGCGATACCAGGCCGTAAAGACGTTCCACCTCCTGCCATAAAGCAACCATCCCTTCCTTGATGGCAGGGGCGTGCAGACCCAGATGCCTGAGAGCCACCTCCAATTCCAGAGTTTTCTTCTCCTCCAAGGCCGGTTTGTTGTGCAGTTGGGGAAATGTTCCAAATTGTTTGAAAATACCAATGACGGACTCGGCTTCCTCTCCCCACATCACCTGCCACAGAATGGCGAGAGAATCATCCACCCGTACCAACTTACGACGCTCCCGTATGTTGCCCACGGGGTAGTTACCAAGAGGGTGGGCACTTCTTCCGGTTCTTTCTGTTTTTCTTCAACCGTTTTGGCCTCAACCACCACAGGGACCTCTATTAATTTTTCCTCCAGTCGTTTCTTCAAGGCACTGCGTTGTACACGAGTTTGATATTGAATCAATTTTTCCTGATCTTTACGGGATATTAACAGAAATCGACAACCAATCCAATGGTGGGGATCTCTGTAATAGCGACGAACAACATCCACAATCGCACAAAGCAGAGTGCCATCCTCCATGGCCAGTTGTACTTCAAGAATATCTGCAATCTTGTGAAGATGGGCGGGCAGAGGAAAAGAACATCCTCCCCCGCTAACATCGATCAGGGAGGGGTCTTCCCAATAGCTTAAATTCCAGGATGGGGAGGAATCTTGCTTCTCATCCCGGCTGGGAGGCAGATAACCGTTGGCAGCAAAAAAAGTTTTCTGAAAAGAAAATTCCAAACCGCCAACCAATCGCCAGCGAAAACGCATCTGGGTTTGATTACGAAAAAAGTCCCGCCTGTTTTCTGAAAATCCAAACGAAGAAGGCATGCCGCACCTGAAAGAGGGCTGGAATAAAGAGAACGAAGCGGATTTCATTCGGTTTAAACGGCAAAAAGTATCATGGTTGCAACAGTACAGGCAAGAAAAATCATTTTCGGGAATGTTGTTGGTAAAGTATTGATTTGTCAGTACTAACTGTAACGTTCACCAACGCCTTGCAAGAAGGTGGGGATTGGTTCAATATGACCATCGGGTAAAGAATCAAACCGGCAGAAAACAACCACCCTCCACTCACCATGGGTATAGAAACAGGGCACTTATGAGCAATCCAGAATGGATTCTGTTACGTGGCGGACGGGTCATTGATCCTTCCAGCCAATGGGATGCCACCGCCGACCTGTTGATCGGTAACCAGCGTGTGGTGGCCATGGGTAAGAATCTGGATCGTCCTTCCCAATGTTTGATCCTGGATGTGGATGGCTTGGTGGTGTCCCCTGGATTGGTGGATATGCATACCCACATGCGCGAACCAGGATTTGAGCACAAAGAGACCATTGCCGGAGGATTGAGTTCTGCTCTGGCAGGTGGGGTGACCTCCCTGGCGGCCATGCCCAATACCAAACCCAACGCCGACCATCCCGAAATCATCTCCTTTATGTTGGAAAAGGCCAGGCAGGCAGGCCGTGCCCACCTCTACCCCATTGGAGCCATTACCAAGGGTTCCAACAGCGAAGAGTTGACCGATATGCAGGCCATGCTGACCGCCGGGTGTGTGGCCTTTTCCGATGATGGCAAGGTGGTCAAAGGGAGTGGTATGATGCGTCGTGCCTTGGAAGCGGCCAAAGCCGTCAACGCCTTGATCATCCAGCATGCTGAAGATCCCACCCTGGCCCCCGATGGTTGCATGCACGAAGGAGAAGTCTCCCGTCGCATGGGGGTGGTGGGCATTCCTTCCGCCTCCGAAGATATCATTGTGGATCGGGACATCCGACTGGTGGCCTTGACCGGTGGTCGCTACCATGTTTCCCATTTATCCACCGCTGGTTCCTTGCATGCGGTGGCAGCGGCCAAACAGGCGGGTTTACCTGTTACCTGTGAGGTGACACCCCACCACTTGGTCTTGACCGATGAAGCGGTGCTCACCCATGGCACCCATGCCAAAATGTCCCCTCCCTTGCGTGGTGAACAAGATCGTCTGGCTCTGCTGGAGGGAATGGCCAGAGGGACCATCGATGCCATTGCCACCGATCACGCCCCCCACGAAGAAGCCAGTAAAGCCGTTGAATTCAGCAAGGCCAGCAACGGTGTGGTGGGACTGGAAACCATGCTGCCCATTGCTTTGCAATTGGTGGAAGAGGGGGTACTCTCATTGTCTGACTGTCTGGCCAAGATGACCATCAACCCCGCCCGCTTGCTCTCCATCCCACGGGGAAGCCTGGCGGTGGGGGCCTTGGCCGATGTGGTGGTTTTCGATCCCTCGGAGGCATGGGTGGTGGATGCCAACCGCTTCCAGGGCAAGGGACGCAACTGTTGTTTTCAGGGAAGAAAGGTTCGTGGCCGGGTGAAAATGACCCTGGTGGATGGAATT
>JADFXB010000356.1 GCA_015233935.1 Magnetococcales bacterium
GTAGAAAAAAGGGTATTGGCCATGAGGGAGAGGCGGGCATCCGGCAACCGTTGCAGAATGACCGCCCAGGTAGCCACCACTTGCGGGGTAACCTTGGCCAAATTGTTGAAAGAGGCAAAGGTGAGGTATCCCTTTTCCAAAGCCGGTGGTGGTGAGGGTTTGGGGGCCTGCTCTGGTGGTTGGTAGCAGAAAAAGGCGTGGGGAAGGCGGGCCAAAGATTCGCAATGGGCTTTTTCCCCATCGCCTGGAGGGTCTGCCACCGAGTCGGTGATGCGATAGTCCATGACGGACAGACCGGTGGTGTTGGGATAACCTAGCCAAGTGGCCTGAATGGGGGCCGGACGATGGAGAAAGACACCCAACCGGTTATCCGCCGAATGACCTGCCAAATCCACCAGAATGTCTATGCCATCAGCACGAATTTGTTCTGCCACCTGGACATCATCCAGGGTATGGATCTCCCGCCACTGGTGGGCCATTCCCCGCAGGAGCGCGGAAACCTTGTCCGGGTGGGTGAGGTGGGCATAAAGATAGATGGCAAAGTGATCCCGGTTGTGATGGCGTAAGACGGGCAGAAAAAATTGACTTACCGAATGGTTGCGAAAGTCGGGGGAGATGTAGCCTATACGCAATGGCTGATGGTCGGTGTAAGTGGACGGTAGTAAAGGAAAAATCACGGGGGAGTGGGTTTGCCAGTCCCGGTGCTGCTCCAATAATGAATGGCCATCCTCTTCCACATAGTTCAGCAGATTAAGTCGAAAGGATTGAAAGATCAGGTTATCTTGGCGGGCCAACATGTCATCCACGGTGCGCAGGGCTTGATCCACCAGTCCGGCACGGCTAAGGGCCTTGGCACGACCCGCCAGGCAGGCGAGGGGATCGGCGGCGTTGGGCAGCAAATGGGCAAAATGATCCGCTGCTAGAATGTCATTGCGCAAGCGTAAGTGTAATTGAGCCAAATAGAAGGCCAGATGTTGGGGAATGATATGTCGGGAGCCGGTGGGGGGTTCAGTACGGTTGAGGAGTTGTTCGTAGGGTTCATCCACGGGTTTGTTTTGTTCCAGGCGGGCGAACACCAGGAAGATCATCCATTCCAATTGGTTGGGTTGCAGGGTGAGGGCATTATGGAAGCAATTTTCCGCATCCTGCCAGCGGGTAAGATCCAGATAGACATGACCCAGATTGCCCAGGGATTCGGGTTGCCTGGGATTAAGTTCAATGGCTTGTTGCAAAATGGCTAAGGCTTCTTGCGACTGGCCTGTCTGGCGTAGGGAAATACCAAGATTATTAATGGCCTCTGGATAGAGAGGATTAAGTTGCAGGGCTTGGCGAAAGCTGGCGATGGCCGCTGGCAAGTTGTTTTGTCGTTTGTGATAAAGACCTTGCAGGTTATGGTTGAGGGGATCACGGGGTTGCAGGAGCAGGGCGGATTGAATAATTTTGACTCCTTCCTGCCAGTTTTCCAGTTGCAAAAGTATTCTGGCCAGCCCTGTATAGGCGGCAGCCATGGCGGGGTCCATAACCATGGCCTGGCGATAGGCGTTGGCTGCCTGTTGGTTCTCTCCCAGGGCGGTATGCACCTTGGCTAGGTTAAAATAATAGAGTGGGTTGCCATTCCAGGAACGAATGGCTTGTTGAATCAGTTGGCTGGCTTCCTGATGGTTGCCTTGCTGATGGCGTATCAGGCCCAATAGATGCAGGGCATCTGGTTGTTGGGCTGTTTGTTGCAGCACTTGTTGATAGCATTTTTCCGCTTGCGAGAGCTGGCCTTGCTGATGATACTGCATCCCTTGTTGCAGCAAACGCTGACCGGATTGGGGAGTCAGGCTGGATGGCTGATGGCCAACGGTTAGACGTTTCATGGCGGCTAGCCTTTATAAAGTCGATTAAAACGCAATCTTAACAAATGCTTTCTTTATGGGCAATCCCTGATATGGAGGGTAATGTGGCTGTGATACCGGTAATCCTGGCGGGTGGTTCTGGCACCCGATTGTGGCCATTATCCCGTCAGACCTATGCCAAGCCCTTTATCTCTTTGGATCAAGGCTATTCTCTTTTCCAGGCCACGGTATTGCGTTTGGCACCTTTGGCAGAGAAAAAAAGTGGTTTGGTGGTCTGCCAGGAGGAGCAACGGTTTGTGGCAGCCCAGCAATTGCTGGAAGTGGGGCTGTCCCATTGGAAAATATTGTTGGAACCTGTGGGGCGCGGCACAGCCCCGGCGGCAGCTTGTGCTGCCATGTGGCTTTCATCTCAAGGGAGTGATGATCAAGACATACTATTGGTCTCCCCAGCAGACCACCGCATTGGCCATGAAGATCGGTATTATCAGTCGGTGAGACGCGCCATTGCAGCGGCAACCCTGGGCAATCTGGCATTGCTGGGGGTGGTTCCCAGCCATGGGGAGAGCGGTTATGGCTATATTGAAAGAGGTTTGCCTTTAGCAGCAGAGGAGGAAACCATTCCCGCATTCCGGGTTGGTCAATTTATCGAAAAACCGGATTTGGAACGGGCCAACGCCATGGTTGCCAGGGGTGGCTATTATTGGAACAGCGGCTTGTTTGTTTTTAGCAGCCAGACCTTTCTGGCAGAGTTGGCCAGATTGGCCCCGGCCATTTGGTCCGCCTGTGAAAAAGCCTGCCGTGAGGTTG
>JADFXB010000357.1 GCA_015233935.1 Magnetococcales bacterium
GCTGGCACCAAGGAGCCAAAATTGTCTGGGCCGTGCGGGAAAACCATCAACGCCCCTCCCTCAGCGACCGCATCGCCGCCAACCTCTACTATTGGGTAGCCCGCAACATCATCGGCCTCAAAGAGATGCCCGCCACCGGGGCCGACTTCTGGCTCATGGACCAATCCGTGGCCCAGGCCCTGCAACTCTTCCCGGAAAAAAATGTCAACATGGTCGCTCTGCTCTGCTGGCTGGGCTTTCGCCAGGATCACATCCTCTACACCAAACAAGCCCGCCAACACGGTCGCTCCAAATGGACCCTCTCCCGCAAACTCAAACTGGCCATGGATACCATCACCGCCTTCAGCCACCTGCCCATTCGTTTAACCCATTACACCGGCCTCGTCCTGGCCACCAGCGGTTTTCTCTACGCCTTGCATCTGATCTATAACTACTATGTGGACTATCCGGTGGCGGGGTGGACCTCCCTGATTGTGGTCACTTTAATACTGGGTGGAGTGCAGATGATCATGATTGGGGTGCTGGGGGAATACTCTTGGCGGGCTTTGGATGAATCGCGGCGACGACCAAAATTCATTGTTGAAAGTACAATTAACTGCACAGAAAAAGTAACCTCCCCCACACCCCCTCTTTCTCAAGAATGATGATGACCCATCTTTTACTTATCAATCCTGCCATCATGAAACAAAATCAAAGCCCATATGTGACTGCTTTGATGAACCTTTCGTTTCCTACCAGCATTGCCGTTCTGGCGGGATATCTGCTTAAATTTCAAATATCTTGCCAGGTTTGGGATGAGCAGATACAGACCTTATCCCCCCAACTTCTGGCCAAATTATTATCCCAATTAACACATCCCAAGGTGGTTGGGTTATCCTCTGTCACCTTGACAGCCTCACGCTGCCAGGAATTGGCAGCCATGATTAAATCCCTGGATGCCAGCGTGACCATCCTTGTGGGTGGCATTCACGCCACGGTCCTGCCCGAAGATTTTCTTGCCAACCCCCATATGGACCTGGTGGTGCGCGGTGAAGGGGAACTGACCCTCAAAGAAATCCTGGATCACCTGCTGGCCGGACAAGATCCCCGCCAAGGCAACATTCAAGGGATCTCCTACCGCTCCCCGGAGGGCAAGTTCATTCATCAACCAGACCGTCCCCTGTTGAAGGATTTGGATGAAATTCCCCCCATGCCCTATCACCTGTTTGCCCAACACAAAGAGCATTACTCCAACTTTGGCATCCTTTTCGGCTCCCGTGGCTGTCCCTACCCCTGCACCTTTTGCTCTGCCCGCAGCATTTCCGGTACCAAATACCGTTTCCACTCAGTGGAACGCATGGTGAGCGAAGCCAAACGACTGGTGGAAGAGTACCAACAACCCCTGATCCACCTGGCCGACGACAATATTGCCGTCCACAAACGCCATTTCAAAGAGCTGTGCCAGGGAATCATTGATGCGGGACTCCACCACAAAGCGGCCTTTCACGGCTCCTTGCGGGGGGATGACGCCACCGATGAAATTCTCGCCATGGCCCGTCAGGCCAACTTCACCATCATTTATTTTGGCCTGGAGACCGGCAGTGAACGGTTGATGGAGGTGATTCGCAAGAAAGAAAAGGTGCAGGAGGTGGTGGATGCCATCCATCGCGCCCACCAGCACGGGCTGGCGGTCGGCACCACCTTGATCTTCGGCCTTCCCAGTGAAACCAGAGAGGAACGGCAATCAGCCTTGCAACTGGTACACTCTCTGCCCCTGGCTTCAGTACGCTTCAACACCCTGGCTCCCTATCCGGGAACGGCGGTCTATCAGGAATATTTTCCCCAGGGTAAGGTATTGGTCAAGCCGGGCTGGGCCAATTTCAACGTGCAATACATGTGGGAGAGCGATGAAATTCCCTTTGTACCCGATGGCACCAACCGGGTGGAACTCATCTTTGATACCATGTATGCCAACCTCTCCTTCTACTTGAGTTGGCACGGTATTCGCCAGGTTCTCAGTAAACCGGTAGCGGGGGGCAACGTGGTTCATCTGGGCGAACGCTGGTATACCCAACTGCCCAAAATGTGGAAAATGTTTTTGCTCTTTCAATATCTCATGCGACGTTTTGCCGGGGTTGCCCTCCGTTATTTTCTCTTTCGTCTGCGCCCCACACCTTGAGCAGCAGGCCAACCATGGCCAAGCCCGCCAACAAGGTCAAAACAGCATGAATCCAGGCCAGAGAGGCCATCAAACCAGGCCGGAATTCCAACACCACCTCATGGTTCCCCCCAGAGAGTGGAATGGCCTTGAAGGCCAGTTGGGAGATGGCCAGGGGAACCTCAACCCCGTCAACATAAGCCCGCCAGCCAGGATGGGCGGCTTCCGCATAGTGGAGCCAGTAGGGGTCTTGCTCTTTACTCTCCACCCTGAGATGCAACCGGTTGGCATTGGCCGCCACCACCTTTACCCTGGCCTCCACCGGGTTGGATTCCCCTGTTTTAAAGGCAGGTAAAGGCAAACGACCAGGGGTGAGAATCAACTGACTGCCCGGGTCGGCGAGACCTGCCAGCAATCCGGCGGCCTGCATACGGTCTTCCACCACAGTCACCTGCCGTGTTGCACTGAATTTGGAGTGTTCACACCCCAACATGCGCATGA
>JADFXB010000358.1 GCA_015233935.1 Magnetococcales bacterium
AGAAGATTCAAAATGCGGCGGAAATTTTGTTGGGTATTATTGATAACATTCTTGATTTTTCAAAGATTGAAGCCGGTCGCATGGTTTTGGAGAGGTTGCCGTTTGATTTATTCAATATCATGGAAAAAATTTCTGGCATGATTTCCCAGCAGGCGGAACAAAAGGGGTTGGAGGTAATCTTTGATCTTCCTGCCAAACTTCCCCATGCCTTGGTCGGGGATGCCTTACGATTGGAGCAGATATTGCTCAATCTTTGCACCAATGCAGTCAAGTTTACCCATGCGGGAGAGGTTATTATTGGCATTGAAGCGGTGGAAAATAATCCTCCCGACATTAAGTTGCGTTTTTCTGTGCGTGATACGGGGATCGGGTTATCTGAGGAGCAAATGGGCGGGCTTTTTCAGGCTTTTGCGCAAGCCGATTCATCCACCACCCGCCATTATGGAGGCACGGGTTTGGGGCTGGCCATTTGCAAGCGGCTGGTGGAAATGATGGGAGGAGAAATTTCCGTCAACAGCAGGAGTGGTGAGGGAAGCGAATTTGTTGTCATCATACCCTTTGAGCAACAATGCCCCGGCTGCGACAGCAAGAGCAAGGCCGGTGCGATTCCGGCACTGCGGGTGTTGGTGGTGGATGATAACGACTGTGCCCGTCAGGTTTTACAGAGCATGGTTGCGGATTTGGGATTTGAATGTGTGACCGCCTGTTCGGGTGAGAGTGCCCTGTTGGAGCTGGAGCAGGCGGCGAAAGACCAGCAGAAAAACTATGACATTGTACTTTTGGATTGGCGCATGCCTTGTCTGGATGGCATAGAAACGGCTCGTCATATCAAAAACCATATCCAATTTGCCAAGCCACCGGTGGTTGTCATGGTTACCGCCTTTGGTCGTCAGGATGTATTGGAAGCGGCCAAGGGTGCGGGTATAGAGGGGGTGATGCTGAAGCCGGTCACCCCATCCACCTTATTGGATACCATTGTGAGTTCTCATGGTGGCATGGAACTGTCGGATGGGGAGACCGCCGGAAAAGCCTCTGAACAGGTGGATCATACCAGAAATTTGCAAGGTATACGTATTCTGGTGGTTGAGGATCATGAGGTCAACTGGCAGGTGGCGGAGGGTATTTTGCACAAAGCGGGTGCGCTGGCCACCTGGGCTGGCAACGGCCAAATTGCCCTCGATCTTCTGGTGGACCAACGGGAAGCTTTTGATTGTGTTCTTATGGATCTGCAAATGCCTGTCATGGATGGATATGAGGCCACCCGAATCCTACGGCAGCATTTTTCCAAAGAGTCCTTGCCCATTGTGGCCATGACGGCCCATGCCCTGAAAAGTGAACAGGATAGATGCATGACTTTGGGCATGAATAACTATTTGACCAAGCCGGTTCATGTCAAGACATTGTTTTCGGTATTGGCAGAGGTTCTTGGTCCCAAATTGCAGGTTTCCAACGCCTTACCGGTTATTCCGATGGTTTCGGTCTCTGCAATCAACCAGGCTCCCAATGATCTGGGTCTGTATGGAATCAACAGGGGCGAGGCTTTGGATCGTATTGATGGCGATGAAGAGTTGTTGGATAGAATGCTGGAAATTTTTGCCAACAAATATGTCAACCTGGAGGTTGAATTGGGTGCGGCCTTTGCACGGGAGGACAGGACGGGTATTCGTCATTTGGCCCATGCGGTGAAAGGCGCGGCGGGGGTCATTGCTGCTGGAAAAGTTGTTGAATTAGCAGCCCACTTAGAATCTCTTAGTCTGAAATCCGAATTAAATGAATGCGAAGAGGTGGCCCAACAGTTGAACCAGGTAACGGGCAGCCTTGTGCAGGATATCCTCCGCCGTTCGATTGGTTTGCAACAACAAGTCGAGCACTCTTCCTCAGCCCTCATTCAGGACAAGATGATTTTGAAAGAACGGCTGGCAGAGTTGCATACGATGCTGAAGGACCAGGATATTGGGGCACGGGAGGTGTTTTCGACCCTTAAAAATTCTCTGGAACATCATGTTGGCCACGAAGTGGTTGCCAGAATTGAACAAAACCTGTTCAGGTTGGAGTTTTATAGAGCAGCGACCATTTTGGCGGAAATGTTGAAAAGCTTTTAAATGCAAGACAGGCAGTAGAAGGAAAAAAAATGGAAAGAACCAGTAGTAAATCAACTGTATTGATCGTAGATGATGAGCAAACAACCATTGAGGTATTGGCCAAGATATTGGGATCGGAATATCGGATATTGTTTGCGACCCAACCGGATCATGCCATTGAATTGGCGCAAAGCAAGTGTCCTGATCTTATTCTGATGGATGTCTTGATGCCTGGCATGGATGGTTATGCAGTATGCAACAAATTGAAAGAGTTAAATTCTACCAAAGATATACCCATTATTTTTGTAACGGCCATGGGTGAGGAGCAATTTGAGGAAACTGGATTTATAGCGGGTGGTGTGGACTATGTTACCAAGCCCATCCGGCCTTTTGTCTTGCGCTCTCGGGTGAAGACTCATATTGATCTTAAGGTCAAGGGGGATATGTTAAGAGAAATTGCGTTGACAGATGGTTTGACGGGCATTCCCAACCGGCGCAATTTGGATGAATTTTTACAGGCTGAGTGGAAGCGGAGTATTCGCCAGGGG
>JADFXB010000359.1 GCA_015233935.1 Magnetococcales bacterium
GCCCTACCGACATCTGATCCCCTCCTCAATGGTTCAAGATGCCTATATTATAGCACATGATTTATGTTTTATCAACGGGCTGATATACTGGCACCCTGGCGAGTTGGAATCTCCCACACCACGTCACTGCGTCGGCGATGCCCCAGCATGGCAGTAAACTTGGTATTGTGCCGCCGCAGTCCATTCAGATCCAGTTCCGCCAACAGAACTGGATCCAGGAATGCCATCAGCAGGTCGATCACCATCCCCGGATGACAGAAAAAACGATGATAGATCGAATCTGAATCGTTGCTGGTGTCAGCCATGGATGCTCTTTCTCATCTTTGAAACAGATGACAGGCGAAATACCTATACCATTTTCACCATCTGGATGCATCATGATAAATATCCCGGTGATTGACAATGGGGCGTTTCGCTTTAAACATATTAAAAAATACCCTCTATTGATTCTGAAACCTCCGATGAATAATTATCTAAAATCACATTTTGCTTCAACCCCCCATCCCTCTGAGTGATAGACGTGGGGTATACCGTTAGCCATCGCTCCAATCCAATAAATCAAGAGCATCCTCCTGCATGTCCCGCACCGAGTCCACGCTGTAACCAAACAAGCCCATGACATCATTTGTAAATCCAGCATCCTCTGAATTTTTGAACTGTTGGTGTTCCAGAGTATCCTGTCCGTTGCGCCAGGCGGCGTATTCGGCAATATAGTCGGCCAGACGAAGAATCAGCCACAGACGAGGCTCTTCCATGACGGGGATGTCGTCATAGTCACTTGTGTGGTGATATCGAATAGCCTGATGAATATGTTGTGATATTCCCCAGGATTTGGCAAGCATGGCTCCAAGTACGGCATGACTTGCGCTAAAGCGGGCTACTTCCAACTCAACCTGATTTTCATTGAAAACCGTTGGATCTTTCAAAAACTCTTTATATCCATGAAGTTTTTTAATCATCATGGGCATGGCACTGTCATGAAACAAGCCAACCATATAAGCTTCTTCAGGAGAAACAGTCGATTTCATCCATACAGCCAAAAATTCCGCTGTTTTGGCGACGGCGACGGCATGCTTCCAATTACTTTCCATCATGGGATCTGCCTTGCCGCCACCTGCCAAGGCCTCACGCAAGGAGGCCACCAGTACCACCTTGTAGAAATTTCTCAAACCCAGCATGGTGAGAGCATGCTGGATGGACCTGATCGGCATTGGCTTGCCATAAAATGGTGAGTTGATCACCTTGATGATTTTAGCGGAAAGGGCCTGGTCCGTGACCACCAGATCGGCTATCTTCTTGACGGAAGGGTTTGGGCTGTTGACCTCCTTGTAAATATCAAGCACTACCTTCGGTTGCGATGGGATACCTATTTCTTTAAGAAGCATCTCTTCCTGTTTGTCGTTGACCATTGTAAGATCCTTTTACAAACATTTATAATTATGAAGGTTTCAACTCTATGAAGCCATGATTTATCATATATTCCATAATCTTCTGCTTGGTGTACGGTTTCGTGATATAACCATTGCACCCACCCTTGTAAATGGCTTCGATTTGCTCTTTACTGGTATCCAAGGCGGTGACCATCCAGATGACTGTCAGAGGGACATCCAATTCCACTTCCATGGCGCGAATGGCCTTCAAAGCATCCTGGCCGTTCATTTCAGGCATCATGATATCGAGACAGACCAAATCATAAGGTTCGTTTCTGCGCAAGGCGGCTTCAAAAAATTCCACCGCTTCCCGACCATCCACAGATCGGTCACACTCACCATGGGGAGAGAGGATTCCCTCAAGAACATCCAAATTCCCTTCATCATCATCAACCAGCAATATCTTCATATCTTTTTCTCATCATCTATGTCAAGGTTAGCTGTTAAAGACTGACTTCTAAGCCTTTCCAGTTCATCATTCATGGAACACAGTAACTGCTCCATGCCCGGCATGTTCGCCTTTCGTGCGGCACTGATGAGTGCCAAAGCCTGATCCCTGAGCTGAATCGCTCCCACTGCATTGGCAATCCTGCGCAACGCCTGCCCATGCTGTTCAATCATTACTCGATTTCCCGCCTTTATCGCCAATTGCAAACGTGCAAGGATCCGCCCCCCTTCCTGATAGGATTCCAACCGTTGGTCGTGGGCAGGAAAATCGTAACCAGGAGTGAGAACCGTGGGGCGATGAGCAATTCGCTCTTGGGACTCTGTGGAAAGGACGACAGATGGAAAACGGTCTCCATTGGAGGAAAAGCGGGCTACTACTTCCATCAAGGCTTCCTTGTCAATAGGTTTCAATAGATGACCATTCATTCCCGCCTCAAAACATTTTTTCCTATCCTCTTCAAAAACTCGGGTGGTCAAAGCAACCACCGGCACGCAGGGATCAACTCCCTCACCCTCACCAGACCGAATTTTGCGGGTGATTTCCAGGCCATCCAGCGTCCTCAGTTCCACCAGCACCAGACAATAATTACCTTTTCGCAGTTTATCAAAAGTTTCTTCACTGCTTTCTGCAACCTCAGCACTATACCCAGCTTTGGTCAGTAATTCAACCAGCACTTCCAGTGAGTCTTGATCTTTATCGGCTATCAGAATGCGGGGGAA
>JADFXB010000035.1 GCA_015233935.1 Magnetococcales bacterium
GTATCCGCATTCCCCGGATGCAGGCACGACCTCCGCATTGTCCTGGCGTGATGGTGATACGATCAAAATAGTGGCCCATTCTGCCTCCCGTACCCCATTTCCCTTTCCCAACGCCCCCCCAAACCAACCACCAACGTACCCCTTGGTAACATTGGCCTCTTTTATAACCAAAAAGCCGTCCCGTAGCGGAATTCCGGGGACACAATATTTTTCTCCCTTGGAAGTTGGGAATTTAGTATTGTGGCCCCGGAATTTCCGATTCCTGCATGGACTTGTGAAACAGGATAGTGAACGGCATCCAAACCAACATAATATTGAAATCACCAAATCAGGCACTCGTTTTAGTGTAAGTTAATTGATTTATTAACCTAGTCTACAGGCTTTTGCCCATATTGATCGCCTTTAATATTTGATGATAAAGACATAATAATAATGTAAATTATAAATAAACAACCATCAATGATCAATGAACACAGAATTAGAAATCCATTAGCAAATTCATTGCCGGCGTTCAGTCCGACACCATCTTCCACCCTCACTGCTAAACTTGCAATACTAACAACAGCCGTAGTAATCGCAATAATAAGAGCGAGTGGCCATCCAGGCTTCCCAGCATCATGCATTCGCCGCACACTTAGGCTGAGAAAGGGCAGAGCTGTAATTATTATATATAAAAAACCAAAAAATGCGATTCCCCACATTTTAAGGAAGGCATCACCCATGAATGAACTTAAAATAACGATTAAAGATATATAAAAAAATATAAAATATTGCCTTCTACTTGCCCTGCCACGAAAGTCACCAAATTTTTTCAGCACCTCGACATACAATTCTATGACACGCATACTTTCCTCCAAAACTTAATTATTAACTTTAGAAACTAAAAAGTCAAATGATAAAACATCTCCACCCATTCCTCGTTTCTCCCTTGATGGTCTTTCCCAATCCTCCAACTGCAACCCAATCCACTGCCGAAATTCACTCATGTTATGAATTATCAAAATGGCATTCAGGGAGAGTGGGTAGGCGGCAATCAAGGTGTCCAAGGGACCAATGGGTTATCCCTTTGCTATCCATCACCTTGTTTAAGCAATATAATGCACTATTTCCACTTGCGCATGACGCTGAACAGAATGCGAGGCCAAGGCGAACACCCTGTTTGCAATCGTCTCATCCAGATAATATTCACCGCATTGCCGACAGACTTGGGCTGGAACCTCCCGCACCACCACAATGGTTTCTTGCTGTCCAAGTGTTGCAGTGATACAGCCCAGTGCAGTTTCTCCATGACGGCAAACAGCACATTTCATGGGCTTCTCCTGGTTTATAGCCACCTCCCAAAGGCTCAGCTCAGAAATATAGGCAACGATGACCATCCAATGCCCTACTTCTTTGAAATATTTGTCTTATCCCACACCAAAAAGCCGTCCCGAAGGACGGCTTTGGCGAAGAGAAAACCCTGCAGAATCAAAATGGTGGACCAAGCCGTCCGTCCAACGGAAAATTCTCCTCTCAATATTGCGGCGAAACATGCAAATTGTTCGACGCTGCACTTAGCAACCAAATTCACGACAGTCACGGAACCTACTGAAAAACATGCTCGATTTTTTCCGCGCCGAAAATTTTTCTACTCCATCCCTTCAGGGTGTCCAGGTCAGCCTCAGCCAGTTTAGAACGAACCCAGTCCGGCACCGCGCCAAATCGATCCTGAAGGAGGGTCAGAAGCATTTCGGCATTGCCTTCCTGCAACCACGCCTGTTTGTTCTGGTCGATGATCTCACGCGCAAAAATGGACATCATTTTCGTTTCCTCCTGTGGGCAGACCCGAACCACGATGTCATGCACCATATTTTGATCCATGCCAGCAAAGGTTGTCAACATATAAATAAGTACCGGGATGATAAGTTCCGGGGCCTCCACCAGGGCGGCAACGATACTCTCCAGGGCGGCCAACTGCGCCTCGGGATCCCGCATCCCGCACTTCAAGGCCAATAACCCAGCCTTCAAGCGGGAATCCCGCGCCAATCGGCTGTCCGGAATGGGGCCAAGATTGGCTAGAATGTAGGAAAAATTCATCAGGTAGGGGCGCAACGCCTCGTCGGCATCCACAAATGCCAGAAATTCCGTTGGAATTTTCCACTGTTGCGCCCCGTAATACAACACAAATGGCAGCACCGCAGGCAACAAAGTCAACTTGGGATCCCGTTTGGCTTCCATGTCCTTGATGCCCATGATGCCACGCCCCAGTTGGAGACCGACCTGATGGTCCAGGTAGCTCTTGTGCTCGATCAAGGTATAAAAAACAACGCCTTGCCGGTAACGGTCATGCTTCGGAAAACCCGGTCGGAATAGAATGGAAGCAGCTCCTGACTGACAAAGGTTTCGCTGGCCAGTTCCGGGTTGCCAGGGGCAAGCAGTGCCACAATGGCTGGTGGCAAATATTCGCGCAACAAAGCCCCCGCTGTCTCCGGATGAGACATCAAGGCCTTGAACAGACGGTCGTGGGGTTGGGACAAGTTTGTCATATCTCAAGAATAACAAACCGCAGGGGACGTGTCATCCAATTTCGGGTGGGACAGAATGACCTTCAGGAAGTGGTCGTGAATTTTTGCAATTTCAGTCATATCTGCCTCGCAGCGACACCCCTCAAGCAGGGCGCAAAATGTACCCACTCATTCTACCACCCTGTCCATCGGAAGTCAGGAGGCCAATATCCACCATTGCGGCAAGTTCCCGACTGGCAGTCCGGAGGAAGAGGCTCGTGGTGTCGGCAAACTGCTGCCGGGTGAGCCTTCCCGCTTCCCTGGCCAACCGGATGGCCTGGGTCTGACGTTCGGACAAGGCGGCTTCGGGGACAGGCTCGATTGCACTGACCGGGAAACGTCCTTTTTCACCATTGGCGATGCATGGAATCTTCCCCTGTTCCGGCAGATGGTGCATGTGCCGGTTGAGGGTGGATCCCCCGCCAAGGCCATCACCGCCGGGCATTTCTCGTGGCTGGTGCGGTGGCCTTTGCGGTAGCACTCGGCGATTTTGGTGATCATCCTGGACAGGTGGCAACCGTCCTACCTCACCCTGGCCGATCTCATGGAACCGTTCCCAGTGATGTGGAACGAGCAGAGGAAGAAGTGGGGGTTCTCGGAATTGCCGATTTAGCCAATTTAGAACCATCAGGTAAAACGTTAAACGTCCCCAGATTTCCGAAAACGGTAAACTGTCCCCAGATTTCCTGTGAGCGTCGCCATCGGCTTGATGGAATGCGACGCTCACCACTTCCAGGTGTTCCAGCAGAAGTGCCACGGTATCGTCCATAGTTCTTTTCATATCTAACCGCATATCTGGCCTTGAATATATTTGATTTTTAACTGACTATCCACACATCTTCAAAGGTCTATGGAAGGGTTCTATAATGACAGAAACAAGGTCATTCTGGGGAGGGACGGTTGAGACGTTCCTACATTCCGATTTTGAAAAAGTTCTTGGACAGCTAGCTGTTCGTGTCTCCTTGATCCATTCGGGCAATAAAGAGCAGCAGTTGATGGCCTGGAAGAGGGAGTTGGAGATTTTGAAGGGAGCGTTTGAAATGCTGGGAACAGATGCGCTTCCATGGGGTGTATTGTTGGAAATGCCCCTTCAAAGGCTCGGCAGACGGTTGGATGCTGTCATGACAATCGGCGGCACCATCACCGTTGTGGAATTCAAGGTGGGTGCTCGTTCCTTCTCCTCCTCGGACGTGCAGCAAGTTGAAGATTATGCGCTCTGCCTTCGGGATTTCCACGCTGGGTCTCGTGGGCGAAGCATTGTCCCCATCGTATGCGCCGAACACGCCCCCCCTGTGGATTTACCCAGATCCATTCATGTGCTTGAAAACGTTTCCCCTGTACTCCGATGCAATGCTAGCGGCCTTGCCAGTTGCCTGGACATAATCCGGCAGTTTGACAATGAAGCGGCCCAACAGGCTTGGGAAACCTTTGATGCCTCAACCTACAATCCGACGCCATCCATCGTAGATGCTGCCCGCCATGTGTACGCTGGCCATGCCGTCGCTGAAATCGGCAGGGCTGATGCGACTGCGGAATTGTTGGAGTCGGCGGCCAACCGCCTCAAAGAGATTGCTATTCAGGCAAAGCGGGAAGGCTCCAGGCGGATTTGTTTTGTTTCAGGAACGCCAGGCTCTGGGAAAACGATGCTGGGGCTTGATCTGGTGTTCCCTGGGGGTACTGGTCGGGTGGCCGGTGAACCAGCGGCCTTGCTGTCTGGGAATCGCCCCTTGGTTCATGTTCTTCGGGAAGCACTGGCAGAAGACGCCGCTGAGCGCGGGATAACAAAAAGGGAAGCCAGACGGCAAGTACATCAGGGGCTACAGAATCTCCTGGACTACCTCAAAGAACACTCCCAGGGGGAAGCACCACCCGAACATGTATTGGTCTTTGATGAAGCCCAACGGGCTTGGGATGCCAAAGTGGGGAAAAAGATCTTGGGCAGGGAGCGGTCTGAACCGGCCCTATTTTTGGATATCCTTAATCGCATGCCATGGGCTTGCCTGGTATGTCTGGTGGGTCCAGGGCAGGAAATCAACAGGGGGGAAGGTGGCCTTGCCCTGTGGGGGCAAGCTCTTGAGGAGGCCGCACAGACGGGAAACCGCTGGGTGGTCCATGCTGGGACTGATGCGATCTATGGAGGGGAGTACGTTGGAGACGGCATTCTTTCAGGAGTCCAGGGCCAGAATAATACTGTTCACCTGGTGGAGGAAACGCACCTTCACTTAACTGCTGGGTTGCGATCCTACCGAACGCCATCCCATGGGCAATGGGTTGCGGCATTGCTCAAAGGGAGAATTGAGGAGGCAGCTAAAATTGCCCGCAGGATGGATACCCCGCCTGCCGTTATCACCCGGGATCTTTCCACGCTCAAAGCATGGCTCAGGGAACGGTGTCGGGGAAAACAACGGGTGGGGTTGTTGGCCAGTTCAGGAGCGGTTCGGCTTCTGGCTGATGGCATTCCCCCCTCACCACGATCCAATGAATTAGACCAAGTGGCACACTGGTTTTTGAAACCATCCGGTGACTATCGGTCATCTAATGCCTTGGAAGTCCCTTTGAGTGAGTTTGTCTGCCAGGGGCTTGAAATCGATTATGCCGGGATATGCTGGGGTGGGGATTTAATCTGGACTGGTGGGTGGCAGGCAAGGGGGATGCGGGCTCCAAGATGGCAAGTGGTTCGTCAAGAGGATGCCCGAATTTATTGCTTAAACACTTACCGGGTTTTGTTGACAAGGGCCCGAGCTGGGCTTGCCGTTTACGTTCCTGCGGGATCTGAGAGTGACTCCACTAGGCCGCCCCAGCAGTTTGACTCAGTTGCTAAAGTTTTGATATCAGCAGGTTGCTCCATGCTTTGATTGGGTTAACGAAACCAGAAATCGCCTCCACCGGTGATCACCATCAAGGGAATCAGCACGAAGAGTCCGCCAACAATGTTCTGTTTGACCCAAGACCACCGTCTCAACTGATAGGAAAAGCTCTGATGACCGGAGCCGGGTTAGAACGGATTTCCCGTTCTTTCCGACCAAATTTGTTACCAAATGAGTCCACCATAAGTGACCAATGTTAAATATTGATATTGTTTGTAAAAAGTGAGTCCGTAATTTCCGGACTCACTGGCAGCGAGTCCACAGGTTTCAGAGAATATTGGCCAAGAGAGAAGAAAAAGACAAAGTTTGACACTTGCGGATCCGAACAAGACCGAAATATTTTTCGAACCAGGTTGGCTAACTATTGGAAATATTGGGCTTTTTTAAACGATCACGGCCACCCTGGTGGGTGGCCGTGATAAGGAGAACACCCTGCAAAATCAAAATGGTGGAGGTGGCGGGAATTGAACCCGCGTCCGAAATATGTAGTCAGTCCGAAGGGATTACGACCATCTGTCGGCATATACTCCCTTGGCGTTACAGCCGACGTGCCTCAGAAGCCCCGTTACCTCGGAAAACTGGGTGACCCTGGATTTCAACCGGCCTTCACATTTCCGGCTCGATCCTGCCTTGCGGCTCCTGTTGTCAGGCCTGGATCAAGGCCCCACTTCGATCCGCAGCTTACGCTGCGGCGCGAAGTTCGCCGTAGAACTCGTCGTTGGCGTTTGTGTTTTTTAGCCCATTACGGCGGTACCATGCCGAGTCGCCTTCTGAACCTTTTCATACCCCGTCGAAACCGTGACACCCCCTTATGAAAACAGCCTTCCTATTGTGAATCAGTCTATCACATCCAGGTCTGCTTGCAAGTGGTTTCTTTCCTCATACCTTCCCACACTTGCATTCTCCCCTCTCCTGGCTTACAACTGCCATCAAGGCCCCCTTCCTGCCCTTGCGAGAAACCGGTTCCATGAAAATATTGATCGATCTGCTGCCCGTGGTGATCTTTTTTGTCGTCTATAAACTGGAGGGCATTTTCTATGCCACTGCCGCCGCCATCGCTGCCGGTATCGGGCAATCCTTGTATACTTGGGTAAAATACAAAAAACTGGAAGAGATGCAGCTCTTTACCCTGATCATCCTGGTGGTCTTCGGCGGGGCAACCCTGTTGTTTCAGGATCCCCTCTTCATCAAATGGAAACCCACCATGGTGGAATGGCTGCTGGCTGCTATGTTCTATATCTCCAGCATCTGGCGGGGCAGAACACCCCTGGTGCGGAAAATGTTCGGCGGTCACCTGGAATTGCCAGAAGACAAATGGCACACACTCAACTGGGCCTGGATCCTCTTCTTCCTGCTGGCAGGCCTCCTCAACCTGGTGGTGGCCTACCTCTTCGACGAAAATACCTGGGTCAACTTTAAACTCTTCGGCTTGACCGGCCTCACCATGTTGTTCGCCATCGGCCAGGCCTACTGGCTCTCCGACTACCTGACCGAGAAAGAAGAACCTCCAAAGCCCTGAAACATCATTCCACCAAACGCAACTGAGGACGACGAGGCGGTGGCGGGGGCGTCTCCCCTTCTTCGGCAGGCTTCTCCTCCACCTCTCCACCCCCATCGATCACCTGCAACTGGGGTTTGCCGGACGATTTACCCCCAGACTTGCGACCTTGCGGACGCAAACCAGGCGGAATGCGGGTTTCATACCCCTGGGCTTCATAACTGTCCCGAATTTCCAACGGCATATCCGCAGGCCAAAAAAGACCATGACCACTATCTGGATTATACGCCCCCCACATGGCACCATAAGGTAAGATGCAATAATGGGGAATACCATTGAACCGCAGCTCCGATTCAATGGTCTCACTTCCTATCTCAATGGGTTGGGGCATGCGGACCGACAAGATCAAACGCAATCCCTTGTCACCGGCAAAGCGACGTGGCACCTCTACCCCAGGAAAGGAGGCATCCACACACAGCATCACCCGGCCTTCTTTTTCCAGAAAATATTTCACCACTTCCATTTTGTTGGGTTGCTCTTGATTGGTCATACCCCTATCCATTCACCCTCAACCGGTTCAACGGCAAGTTTTCTTGCCCATATCCGCCACAAGGAGCCACCATGAGTTCTACCCCTACCTACAATGCAACGCTGCAAGAGCGTATTCATGTTGCCCCTGGTCTGGCCATTTTTCGCATTTTGCCCGACGAGTCTCCCATACCCTTCACCCCTGGTCAATTCACCATCCTGGGGTTAATGCGCAGCAGCCCCCGCCTGCCAGAGGCAGAAGAGGAAGAACCGCCCACCCGTCCAGGGGATCGACTGATTCGCCGCCCCTATTCCATCAGTTCTGCCAGTCAGCAGCAAGAGTATTTGGAATTTTATATCTCGTTGGTCAATTCTGGGGAGCTTACACCGCGATTGTTCATGCTGCAACCGGGAGATCGTATTTTTCTTGGCACCAAAGCCGCCGGACTCTTCACCCTGGAGCAGGTGGACCCCGCCTGCAACATTCTCATGGTGGCGACCGGTACGGGTCTTGCCCCCTACATGAGCATGCTGCGCACCCACGCCCTCTCCCATGATCAACGACAAATCACCATCCTGCAAGGGGCGCGTCACTCCTGGGATTTGGGCTATCGCGCTGAACTGGCAGCCCTTGCCCGACAAAATAACCGTTTTCGCTATCTGCCGGTGGTCTCCCGCTCCGATGAAGAGCCGCCATGGGGAGGGTTGACCGGTCGACTCACCCCTTGGCTGAATAACCCCTCCCTGCCCCAACTGTGCGGCTTTCCCCTGGAACCCGACCTCACCCATGTTTTCCTGTGCGGACACCCGGAAATGGTCACCGATGCCAGCCAAATTTTGACCGACAAAGGCTATACCACCGGCACCCGTTCAGCCCCCGGCTCTCTCCATCTGGAAAAATACTGGTAATGATTCAATCAAAAACAACGCGGGGGACCTTCCTGGTGGCTTTTCTTGCCGGATAGCACCGCCACCAGTTGGTCCCCCTGAAATTGCAATGTCTTGTCAAACTGACCATAGCCACAAAAATAATACCAACGCTCGATGGTTATGGTCATCTGCTGAAAATAAGGCCCCTGCCGCACCCCCTGGGTAACAGTGGAGACCACCTCCCGCCCAGCCGGTTCGCCACAGGCTTCCAACACTCGAAACTTGCTGTCTCCCGTACTCACAAGGGAAGAGCCGCCCGAATTCTGGCAGCGCATACTATCCCCAAAGCCCGCTCCCGGCAGGCTAAGAGCCAACACCAGCACCGCCTGCCAAATCAGAGGATCACCCTTTGGGTTGACACCCCCGAATCCCAGCCGATACCTGGCCTTCATATTTTCTGAAATTTTGCACAAACTGGGCTGCCAGTTTGCAAGCCATGTCATCATAATCCTCACCATTGGGCCAGGTGGCACGGGGATTCAAAAGCTGGCTGTCCACCCCTTCGATGGCACAAGGCACCTGCAAGCCAAACATGGTATCCGTCACCATGGCCACCTGGTTCAACTTATTGGCCAGAATTTGGTTGACGATGGTGCGGGTTGCGGCAATGGGCATTCTCTGACCCACGCCAAAGGGACCGCCACTCCAGCCAGTATTGACCAGCCAGCAGGGAATATTCTGTTCCTGCAGAAATTTTCCCAACATTCTGGCATAGACCACCGGATTATGCACCATGAAAGGTTCACCAAAACAGGTGGAAAAGGTGGCGACCGGATTTTTCACCCCCCGTTCGGTTCCCGCCAGCTTGGCGGTATAGCCCGACAGAAAATAATACATGGCTTGATCTGCCGTCAAACGCGCCACCGGCGGCAATACCCCAAAGGCATCTGCCGTCAGCATGATCACATGGGAAGGATGCCCACCCATGCCGTTTTTCTCCACATTGGACAACACACTCAACGAATAAGAGGCACGGGTGTTTTCCGTGCGTTGATCATTGTCCAAATCCACCTGACGGGTGGTCTCATCCATGACCACATTTTCCAGGATGGTGCCAAAACGGCGGGTGCAGGCATAAATTTCCGGCTCTGCCGTCGGCGAAAGACCGATCACCTTGGCATAACACCCCCCTTCAAAATTAAACACTCCCCGTTCCGACCAGCCATGTTCATCATCACCAATCATGCGGCGATGGGGATCCGTGCTAAGGGTGGTCTTGCCGGTTCCCGACAATCCAAAAAAGATGGCCGTATCCCCACCTTCCCCTATATTGGCACTGGCATGCATGGGAAAGACCCCTTCCAGTGGCAAATAATAGTTCATCAGGGTGAAAATGGATTTCTTGATCTCCCCACTATAGCTGGTCCCACCAATCAACACCTCGCGTCTGCCAGGATGCAGCAGAATAAACGCTTCCGAATGGGTTCCATCCCGTGCCGGTTCCGCTTTGAAATCTGGTACACCGATCACAGTAAAATCTGCCGGACCCGCCAAGTCCTCTTGAGCAGAAATAAACATATTCCGCACAAACAGGGCATGCCACGCCTGAGTAAGAATCATACGCACACTGCGCTGATGAAGAGGGTCCGCCCCCACCAGACACTCCTGGACATACACATCCCTTCCTTGCAAAAAGTCCATTATCCTGGCCCGCAGACCATCATAGACCTTTTCAGAAATGGGCTGGTTGACACTGCCCCAGGCCACATGGTGACGACTGCCCTCCTCCTCCACAATAAATTTATCCTTGGCAGAACGCCCGGTATACTCACCGGTATCCACCACCAAAACACCCCCATGGCCGATGCGTCCTTCACCACGGTGGATGGCCTGTTCAAACAAAAACGGGGCACTTTGATTGCAATAAATTTTGCCAGGCTGCATCAACCCCATACTTATTAACTGTCGATCCATTTCCCGCTTTCCCTTACCCATGTCAACCTCCCAGCAAGCCATCTTTTCGTCAATAAGAATCAGTTACACTTACAGAGTCGAAAAGGGTCGCAAAGATTCCCATTATGATATTTCTAGCCATAAAAAAGACTGAACCTTCCATAGGCCAGAAGGGGATTATCTTAGCTCAAGATAAAAACTTGTCAAATTCAACGTTTAAATGGGGAATATTGCAGAGGTGGTTGCAAGGATTCAGAAGAGCGGGGGAATTAATTGGCTTTGGGAAGATACTGCAAGGGATCCACAGGTTGGATACCACGGCGCAGTTCAAAGTGGAGTTTGGCTGTTGAGGCACTACCGGTATGGCCAGCTTTGGCAATGACTTGCCCGGCAGAGACTTTCTGCCCCGGCTTGACCAGAATGGTGGCATTGTGGGCATAGGCACTCATGTAGGAGCCACCATGACGAATCAAAATCAGATTGCCATAGCTGGAGAGTCCATCGTCGGCATAGGCGACGATACCTGGTGCGGCGGCTTCCACCGAGGCCCCTTCTTTGGCAGCGATATCGATGCCGTTGAACCGTTGCTGGCCGAATTGTCCAAATTTTTGCAGAATTTTACCCTGTAAAGGCCACCGCCAACCTTTGGGAGCCGGAGCCTTGAGGATGCTGTTGTAATCCACCGATTTGGCCACATCACCACTTTTACCACTCTCTTCGCTGGCTGGTTTTTCCTTCTCGCTGGCATCTGGTTTGGCCAGGGGTCGGGCATGGGGTTCCGCCATGGCCAGGGAAGCGGTTTCCATGGGTAAGGGCTGGGCAGTAGGGGCTGGTGTGGAAGTTGCAGAAGAAACCGGTGCAGGTATCGGCGCAGGAAGAGGAGTGGATTCCCCCAAACTGGAACTTTCACCACCAATGGGGGCGAGGACCGGACCGGCTGCCACCGCTCCACCCTCTCTACCACCAGGCTCCACGGGAGCACCTTCTCCAGGTCCCAGCCGCAATTGCTGACCCACCACAATGACATCTGGATCCCGAATATTATTCCACTTGGCCAAATCTTCCATATCCACATCGTGGACCATGGCAATGGCCCACAGGGTATCCGCTTCTTTGACTTGGTAATAGCCAGATTTGGACCGCCGGATGGGTTTGGCATCACCAGCCCCCCAGGCCAGAGGTGGCCCCACTTCCACCCGCACCTTGGCTGGTTGGCTGGGAGCCTTATAACAAGCGGTCAGCAAGGGAAGAGAAATCAAGGACAAACCTGCCAACCAGAGTAAGGGAGCACGGTTCATGATCTACCCTCCCGCCAACCTTCCGCACCTACCAGGGGTACAAAACGGCAGGTTCCCAAAATTTCCCGCACCATACCGCCTGCTCCCCGATGCCAGCGCACCAGGGATTGGGTGGTCATACTACCTTCTGGCACCACCAGAAATCCCCCTTCTGCCAACTGGTTGGCCAGGCTTTCCGGGGTCACCGGCGCACCGGCGGTCACCAGGATGCGGTCAAACTTACGGGGGTCCGGCCAGCCCATGCTGCCATCTCCCACCCGATAGACCACATTGTGATATCCCATGGTACGCAGACGCCGACGGGCGGCATCTCCCAAGGAGGCGTGGCGTTCAATGGTATAAACCCGGCGACACAAGCGGGAGAGTACGGCTGTTTGATATCCTGAACCGGTGCCGATCTCTAAAACCTCTTCTTCACCGGTGAGGGTGAGGGCTTCGGTCATGCGGGCAACGGTATAGGGCAGGGAGAGGGTTTGACCTTCGCCAATGGGGAGATTGCTTTCCTGATAGGCCAGCTCTGCAAGGGCTTCACTGACAAACTGATGACGGGGAATTTCCCGCATGGCCTTGAGGACTTGTTGGTCTTGAATGCCCCGATTCACCAACTGTTCCTGGATCATGCGATTGCGTACCCTGTCGCTTACCATACCCGATTCACCCGCCAGGGTGCGGGTGGAAAAGGGCGGCAGCGTTTGTTTTGGGTAGCCAACCATGGGCACCTGGGTAACAGCTAATGGAGAATCGCCTGGCGAATCAGATCAAGTTTCGGCGTCATCACCATTCACCTTTTGGCGCAGAATTTGACTGGGCTTAAAGGTGAGCACCTTGCGGGCGGTGATTTCGATCTCTTCGCCGGTTTTGGGATTGCGCCCGCGACGGCTGCGTTTTTCACGAATTTCAAAATTACCAAAGCCGGAGAGTTTAATGGACTCGCCATCTTCCAACTGTTGCCGAACCAACTCAAAGAAGGATTCCACCAAATCGGCGGCTTCCCTTTTGGTAATTCCCATTTTGCGATAAATGGACTCGACGATTTCAGCCTTGGTCATACCACCCCCTCACAATACTTTGAACCATGGTTGAGTAATGCATCAGAGCCAACCTGCCTGGCCTGAAGCAGACACATGGCAAATGTTGGTCGAAAGTTCCTGAAGAATAAAGATCCTTTCTCCTTCTGTCAACAATTCGGTCCACGCAATCCAGCACCAAAACGTTGATTCATGCGTTGAATTATTTTTTGGGAGAGTTCCTGGATCTCCTGCTCGGTGAGGGTATGATCATCGGCCTGTAACAGGATGGAAACGGCCATGCTTTTCATACCCGCCGCCAGGTGGGGACCGGCGTAGAGGTCGAAGAGACTGACCTCACGGATCAATTGGGGATCTACCTCCTGGGTGGCGGCCAGCAGGGTAGCGGCAGAGACCGACTCTTCCACCACAAAGGCGAAATCCCGTTCCACCGCCTGGTAGCGGCTCAAGGAGGCGGCTTTTTTACTGCCGGAGCGTTGGACCAGATGGGCCATGGTCAGTTCAAAGACCAAAACCGGCTGGGTCAATTCCAAACTCTCCTGCAAGGAGGGGTGTAATTGCCCTAGGCTACCCACTTCCAGACCACTTTCCTTCATGAAAATGCGGGCACTGCGTCCTGGATGAAGGTAAGCCGGTCCACCAGACTGAAATTCTTTGATCTCCACCTGCAATCCCGCCAAGAGGTTTTCCAAATCCCCTTTGAGGTCGAAAAAGTCGGCAGCTCTGCGGGGGGTATGCCAGAGGCGGTCCCCCACATGGCTGATGAGTCCTGCCACCCGTTCTTCTTCCTGAACGGCCCCGTCACCATCGGGTAGAAAGACACGACCGATTTCAAACAGGCGCAATTTTTGGTTGCCACGGCTGATATTGCGCCGGGCCGAGTCCACCAGACCTGGCAACAGGGCAGTTCGCAACACCCCTTGTTCTTCCGAAAGGGGGTTCAACAGACCCAGAGGGTTCAAATCGGGAGTGAAGTGATGGAGCAGTTCTCGGGAGACAAAGGAATAGTTGATATTTTCCAGATAACCCGCTCCCACCAAAAGACGCCGCACCTTGGTTTGCAGGGTATCATTTATGGGAAGCACCACCGGTTGCAGGGCACCTTCCGGCAACCGGGAGGGCACCCGGTCGTAGCCGAACAGGCGAACCACCTCTTCCATTAAATCCTCTTCCCGGCGCAAATCGCTGCGCCAACTGGGAGGAGCATAGAAAATTTTATCTCCCTCCACCCCTTGCCGCACACAACCCAGGGCGGTGAGATAACGCTGGGCATCCTCTTCGCTCACATGAATGCCCATGAGCCGATTGGCCCGTGACAAACGGAAGGGGATGGCCTCCCCAGCTTTCCACAGGCCGCTGTCCACCAGGGTAATTTCCCCCGCCTGACCGCCAGAAATTTCCAGAATGATGGCGGTGAGTCGGTCAAGGGCGGTGGTGATACCCATGGGGTCCACCCCACGCTCAAAGCGATAGCGGGATTCACTGATGAGGCCCAGACGACGCCCGGTACGAGCCACCCGAATGGGTTCAAAATAGGCCGACTCCAGCAACAGATCGGTGGTGGTCTCCACCACGCCACTTTCTTCCCCCCCCATAATACCCGCCAGGGCCAGGGGTCTTGCCTGGTCGGCGATGAGGGTCATTTCCCCGCTGAGGGTGCGCACCATGCCATCCAGGGTAGTCATTTGTTCACCCTGCTGGGCGCGACGTACCACCAAAGGCAGCTTTAGGGCGGCCAGGTCGAAGGCGTGTAAGGGTTGTCCCATTTCCAACATGACATAATTGGTGGCGTCCACCACATTGTTGATGGAGCGCATGCCCACCGCTTCCAGCCGTTGGCGCAACCAGTCGGGAGAGGGTCCAATGCGCACCCCCTTCACCAGCCGTCCGCTATAGCGGGGACAACCCACCCCATCTTCCACCACCACGGGCGGGGCTGAGATGGCGGAATCGACAGCAACTTGATGGTTGGGCAAGGCAAGCAAGGGCAGGGAGAGGACTGCACCCATTTCACGGGCGATTCCCCGCACGCTGAGGCAATCTCCCCGATTGGGGGTGGTGGCCACATCGAAGAGCCAATCTTTGCGTCCCAGAACCTGAGCCAGTTCAGCCCCCACTGGGGCATCTTCCGGCAGGATCAAAACCCCATCGGCACTGTCTGCCAGACCCAGCTCTTTGACAGAGCACAGCATACCAAAGGAGGGCACCCCACGAATGGTACTCTCGGCAATCACCAGGCCACCCGCCAGGCGGGCACCCACCCGTGCCACGGCCACTTTATTACCCACCCGATGGTTGGTAGCCCCACAAACAATGGTCAGTGGTCCCTCCCCTACAGCCACCTGGCAGACCGTAAGGCGGTCGGCGGCGGGGTGGCGGTCGATGGATTGAATGATCCCCACTTCCACCTTGGCCAGGGAGCTGGACAAGTCGGTGAGGCCATCCAGTTCCAGACCGGCCATGGTCAATTTTTCCCCCAGCAGGTTGGCGTCCAGGGTGCAATTCAGGTGCTCGGAGAGCCATCCATAGGTGAATTTCATACTTTAGTCCTCACACTTGCCTGGTCAAACCCCGGCCACGGCCTGGCTGGTCAGAAAACGCACATCGTTGTCAAACATGTTGCGCAGATCGTCGATGCCATATTTGAGCATGGCAAATCGATCCACCCCCATGCCGAAGGCAAATCCCGAATAAATTTCCCGGTCGATGCCCACATTGTGCAGGACAGCCGGATGGATCATGCCGCAACCGGCCACTTCCAGCCAGCCGCTGCCTTTGCAAACCCGACAGCCGGTTCCTTCGCAAAAGAGACAGCCCATATCCACTTCTGCCGAAGGTTCGGTGAAGGGGAAGAAGGAGGGGCGGAAGCGCACCGGCAGGGAGCGTTCAAAAAATCGGATTAAAAAGGTTTCCAGCAATCCTTTGAGATGACCAAAATGCACATCCCGATCCACCATAAAGCCTTCCATCTGATGGAACATGGGGGTATGGGTCAAATCCGAATCGCAACGGAAGACCTTGCCACCAGCGATCACCCGCAAGGGCGGTTTGCGATTGGTCATGGTACGAATTTGTACCGGGGAGGTATGGGTGCGCAGCAATCGACGACCACCACCGGGAAAATCGGGCAGATAGAAGGTGTCGTGCATCTCCCGCGCCGGATGGTCGGCAGGAATATTCAGGGCTTCAAAGTTGAACCAGTCGCTTTCCACTTCCGGGCCGCTGGCGGGTTCAAAGCCCATGCCCATGAGGATGGTGGTGATCTCCCCCATGGCACGGGTGACCGGATGGATGCCTCCCTGGCTGCGTTTGCGTCCGGGCAGGGTAATATCCACGGTTTCTGCCAACAGACTGGCGCGCAGGGCTTGTTCTTTCAGATTTTGTTGGCGGGCGGTGATGGCTTCGGTAACCGATTCCTTGACCCGGTTGGCCAACTCACCCATGAGTGGGCGTTCGTTGGGGGGGACTTGTCCGAGACCGCGCAAGAGACCGGTCAGTTTGCCTTTGCGACCCAGGATGGCCACCCGCACATTTTCCAAACCTTCCACGCTGTCGGTGGTGGCGATTTCGGCCAGGGCTTCCTGATTCAGTTGTTCCAGTTGATCACGCATGCTTCCTCCCACCACCAAACAAAAGCGACGCCGCCCTTGCGGGGCGGCGTGACTTACCACATAAGGCTAGCAATCATGCAGCAGCCAGCGCACTCCGGGCGGTCTCCACCAGGCGGCTGAAACCGGCGGCATCGGTCACCGCCATATCGGCCAGCACTTTACGGTCCAACTCAATGCCTGCCTTGTTGAGGCCATTGATGAAGG
Organism: Magnetococcales bacterium; assembly: GCA_015233935.1. Classification (GTDB taxonomy): domain Bacteria; phylum Pseudomonadota; class Magnetococcia; order Magnetococcales; family JADFXB01; genus JADFXB01. The sequence continues at coordinate 16,401 of JADFXB010000035.1, forward strand.
TGCTGTAGGAGAGACCATTCTCACGGGCGGCGGCGTTAATGCGCACGACCCACAACTGACGAAACTCCCGTTTGCGGGCACGTCTGTCGCGAAAGGCGTACTGCAAGCCTTTTTCCACCTTTTCCAGGGCTATCCGGTAACAACTATGACTACGGTCCCGGTAGCCTTCGGCCATCTTGAGTATTTTTTTGTGCCGCTGATGGGCAGTCACACCTCGTTTGACGCGGGGCATAGGTCATCTCCTTAACAGGAAGGTGGGCGGGAGTGTCCTCGGTGTCAGGTCGTCCACGCCAATAAAAGTTGGTTTGGAAGGGGGAGATCAGCCGTTGGGCAGCATTTTGCGCACGGCCCCCACATCGGCCTGGGCGACCCAGGCGTCGGAGCGCATTTCCCGTTTCCGTTTGGTGGTCTTTTTGGTCAGAATATGACGGCGACCAGCACTGCTGCGTTTCAGTCTGCCGGAACCGCTTACGGAGAAGCGTTTGGCGGCGGACTTGTGGGTTTTCATTTTGGGCATGAGTAGTGTCCTCTACGACATGGGCAAAAGGTTTACTGCTTTAGAGAGATAACACAGGAGCGGTGAGGATCAATCCTCATCGTCCTCATCTTCATAATCCTCATCATCGACTTCGTCTTCCAAATCCATTTCCCGCAGATTGGGCTGCTCGTGCTCATCACCCCGAGATTTACCGCCTTCGGGGGGTTTTTTGCGGGAGACGGGGGCGATGACCATGACCATCTGTTTACCCAACAATTTGGGTTCCTGCTCCACCTTACCCAAATCGCCAATCCCGGCTTCCACCTTATCCAGCAGGTTGAGGCCCAGTTCCTGGTGGGTCATTTCGCGTCCGCGAAAACGCAAGGTGCATTTGACCTTGTCGCCCTCTTCCAAAAATTTCTTCACGCTGCGCATTTTGACATCAAAGTCGTGATCGTCGGTTCCGGGACGGAACTTGATCTCTTTGATGTCGATGCGGACCTGTTTCTTGCGGGCCAGACGCTCACGAATCGCCTTTTGATACTTGAACTTGGCGTAATCCATGACCTTGCACACCGGTGGGCGTGCGTCCGGTGCCACTTCGACCAGATCCAATCCGGCGTCCATGGCCCGTTGTAAAGCCATGTCGCGGGAGACCACACCCACCTGTTGACCGGCTTCGTCGATCAGGCGGACTTCCCGAACGCGGATTTGTTCGTTGATCCGGGTTTCATCGCTGGTTTGGGGCGGAGCACCCGGTTTCTCTCGCATCGGCTGTCTGGTGACGATGGTAACCTCCACTCGTAAGTCAGGTAAATAAAAGTCTGGTATGGTATCTCAATTGATGCCATTTTCCAAACAATTTTTTTGCTTTTCTCGCAAGCTATCCGGCAATAGTCGGACCGCTACGGCTTTGCTCTTCTGCCAGCAGGCGTTGGCAGAGTTCTTCCAAGGTCATGGGGGGAGAATTGTTGCCATCACGGGTACGCAGGGTAACCTTTTTCTCGCTCACCTCTTTATCGCCGAGGATGAGGGTATAGGGTACTTTGTGCAAGGCAATTTCCCGAATTTTGAAGCCCAATTTTTCGTTGCGCAAGTCGGCATCCACCCGCAGACCGGCTTGCCGCAGATAATCCCGCACCTGAATGGCCCAATCGTTATGGGCTTCGGTCACGGTGGCCACCACAGCCTGCACCGGGGCCAGCCACAGGGGGAACCAGCCCGCATAGTGTTCGATGAGGATACCGAAGAAGCGTTCCAGGGATCCCATGAGGGCGCGATGGATCATGATGGGTTGATGACGTTCGCCATCTTCCCCCACATAGGAGATATCGAAACGTTCTGGCAGATTGAAGTCCAACTGAATGGTGGAGCACTGCCATTTTCGTCCGATGGCATCCAAAATTTTCACATCTATCTTGGGTCCGTAGAAGGCACCGCCCCCCACATCTTCGGTATAGTCCAGACCTCGGCTTTCGATGGCCTTTTGCAGAGCCGTGGTAGCCAACTCCCATACGGCATCGGACCCCACCGATTTTTCCGGGCGGGTGGAGAGGTTGACCTCAAACTTGGTAAAGCCGAAGGTGGTCAATATATGCAGGGTGAGGTCCAGAATCGACTGAATCTCACTGGTGATTTGATCCCGCCGACAGAAAATATGGGCGTCATCCTGGGTGAAGCCCCGCACCCGGAAGAGTCCATGCATCACCCCGGACATTTCATAACGGTAGACGGTGCCCAGTTCAGCCCAGCGCAAGGGCAGATCCCGATAGGAGCGTAGTTTGTCCCGATAGATGAGAATATGGAAGGGGCAGTTCATGGGACGAATCTGGTATTCCTGTTCGTCCACTTTCATGGGCCGGAACATGGATTCGGCATAGAAATCCACATGACCGGAGGTGCGCCACAAGTCCAGGTTGGCCATGTGGGGGGTGTAGAGAAATTCATAACCGGCGCGGGTGTGCTCTTTTTTCCAAAAATTTTCGATCACCCCTCGCATGCGTGCGCCCATGGGATGCCAGAAGACCAGGCCACCACCGGCATCTTCCTGCAGGGAGAAGAGGTCCATCTCCTTGCCCACCTTGCGATGGTCGCGACGGGCAGCCTCTTCCAACTGGTGGAGATAGTTTTTCAGGCTATCCTTGTCAGGCCATGCGGTGCCGTAGATGCGTTGCAACTGTTTGTTGCGGGAGTCTCCGCGCCAGTAGGCACCGGCCACTCGTAAAAGTTTAAAGGCTTTGAGCCGTCCGGTGGCCGGGACATGAGGGCCACGGCAGAGATCCACAAAATCCCCTTGCTGATAAAGGGAAATGGGGGCATCGGCGGGAATTTCGGAGATGATTTCCGCCTTGTAGACCTCGCCCATGTTTTTAAAGAACTCTACGGCCTCATCCCTGGGCATTTCCCGGCGGGTGACGGGCAAATCTTTGCGGGCCAGTTCGTTCATGCGCTCTTCCACCGCCTGGAGGTCTTCCGGGGTGAAGGGGCGTTGAAAGTCAAAATCATAATAAAAGCCGTGTTCCACCGCCGGGCCGATGGTCACCTGAGCGGTGGGGAACAGCTCTTTGACCGCCTGGGCCATCAGGTGGGAGGTGGAGTGACGGATGATTTCCAATCCCTCTGCCGAAGAGGGGGTGATGATGGCCACCTGGGCGTCGTGATCCAGGAGTGTGGCCAGATCCACCAGTCGTTCATCCACCTTGGCGGCGACGGCTTGAGCGGCCAAGCGGCTGCCAATGGATTTGGCCACTTCCATGAGGGAGGTGGGAGCTGGAAATTCCTTCACTCCCCCATCAGGGAGGGTAACACGAATGGTCATGAGACACCTTGCTTCAAGTTTGCTTGACTAGATCATGCCGACGGCCTTGCGGATGGCAAGGCAAATTTCTTCACAGGCGTCCTCGATTTGCCGGGGATCGTCCCCTTCCACCATGACGCGAATTTTGGGTTCGGTGCCAGAGGGACGCACCAGAATACGACCGGAGGAGGCCATGCGTTGTTGCACACGTTCCATGACCTCCTGGACCTGTGGTAGCTCCAGAGGTTTGCTGCCACGGACAATGTCCACATTGCGCAGGAGTTGGGGAACCAGGCGCAGACCGTTGTTGATGCGGGAAAGGGGCCTTGCTTGGGAGACACGAATTTCCAACACCTTGAGGGCACTGATGATGCCATCGCCGGTGGTGTTGTGGTCGAGAAAGATGGTATGTCCCGACTGTTCGCCACCTAGGTTATAACCGTTTTGAACCATGTGTTCCAATACGTAGCGATCCCCCACATTGGCGCGGGCCAGGCTGAGGCCGTTTTCTGCCAGGAGCCGTTCCAATCCCAGGTTGGACATGACGGTGGCCACCACGCCACCCCCTTTGAGGGTTCCCTGGCGGTTCATTTCCAGGGCCAGCAGGGCTAGCAGGGCATCCCCATGAAGGAGTTGTCCATGATCGTCGCACACCACGAGACGGTCGGCATCTCCATCGAAGGCGAGTCCCAGATCGGCCCGCACATCGCGGACTTTTTCCTGCATGCCACGGGGGTGCATGGCCCCGCAATTGTCGTTGATGTTGATTCCGTTAGGGGCATCGCCCATGGCGATGACCTCTGCACCCAACTCCCGCAGGATAGCGGGGGCCACTTTATAGGCGGCACCGTTGGCGCAATCCACGACGACACGCAGACCTACCAAGCTCAAGTTGCGGGGAAAGCAATTTTTGCAAAATTCGATGTAACGCCCATCCGCACTTTCCAACCGTTTGGCGCGTCCCAGTTGGTCGGGTTCTGGCATATGAAGATCCAGGTTGGCTTCTGCCATTACCCGTTCGATCTCCCTTTCCATGTCATCATCCAACTTCATGCCGGCGGGACCAAATATTTTGATACCGTTGTCATAAAAGGGATTATGGGAAGCGGAGAGCATGATTCCCGCATCGGCTCGCAGGGCGCGGGTGAGAAAGGCGACGGCAGGCGTAGGCATGGGTCCCACCAACAGGCAGTTGACCCCCATGGAGGTAAGTCCTGCCTGCAAGGCGGATTCAAACATGTAGCCGGAAAGTCGGGTATCTTTACCGATAACCACAGAATGGCGATGGCTGCCGGTACGAAAGATGATACCGGCGGCGCGTCCCAGACTGAGGGCGATTTCAGCGGTCATGGGGTGGGTGTTGACCTTACCGCGAATACCGTCGGTGCCGAAAAGGGAGCGGCTGTTAGCAGAATTCATAATGAACCATCCAACCCCTGCCGAAGGCAGGATCTTGAAATCTAACGGAAAGAGGGTGGGTCGAAGCGGGCCTGTAAGCCGGGTTCTGTCCTCCAGACCGTCTCCCACAGACGGGATGGAGTGACCGCCATTCCTCTAGATGACGAGTTACCACGTCATTCCAGCGATCAACCCGGGGACTGGGCGGGCCACCCGTAACGTCCCCCTATTTGATCTTGCTCCGAGTGGGGTTTACCTTGCCACCACCGTTACCGGTGGTGCGGTGCGCTCTTACCGCACCCTTTCACCCTTACCGACGGTTTAACAACAACCTGGTCGGCGGTTTGCTTTCTGTGGCACTTTCCCTGGGGTCACCCCCGCCGGGGATTACCCGGCACTCCGCCCTGTGAAGCCCGGACTTTCCTCTCGTTGTACCTCTGTGAGGAGGCCGTCACCAGCGGCGGTCCGGCCCACTTCGAGACAGACCGAACCGTGCAGTCTAACCCTTGTTCAATTTTTTCACAAGTCGTTCCGTGAATTAATAATCCTAATCTGTGCTGAGACACTATTTTGAAAGCGAGATGGAGCGTCCGCTTATGTTTATATTTAAATTTACTTTATTGTAATTTATTATTTATATTATTTTTATTTATTTCCATGAGTGTTTTTATGTCCGCTTTCTTCATAACTTCCAGGTTACTGAGGCGTTCATTAAGTAGTTCCTTTTGCCTATCAATTCTGTATTGATTTAATTTTGCTTCTGCACTATTCTTATCTTGCTCTAGCAGCGCTTTTCTATAATAATTAAACACCGCCACACTTACTAACCATAATAAAAAGAGAAACAAGGATACCTTTTTAAATATATTAAAATTATTAAAATTATTTAAATCTTGATAATACAGTAGTAAATAATCTCTTGCAGTATTTGTGTTAATTAGTGCATCGGAGAGTGCTGCGAAAAGTAAAGCACTTAAAACATAAGCATTGTATACTCCAAAGTTTTTGATAAATACATTAAATATTCCATTGTTATATGCATTATTTTTTCTTTCTTCCATTTCTAATAGTTTTCCGAGCTCTTTCTCAGCTTCTTCATACTGCCTATTAATAGGCTTTTTAATTTCATTTGCTTTATTATTAGCCCATTCATCTATTTCTTGCGATATACTTTTTCCAAATAGCATTTTCAATGTTTGCATAACTGAAATCGTATAATCATTCCCCCTTTCCAGATCGATGGCTAATTCGCCCCTGGAATAAGCTCTAACAACATTTGCATTCCACGGAATGGGTGTAAGATAGCGGGTTACCGACATGAACTCACTGAAATTTTCAACAAATTCTGGCAGCATTTTATTGAGTAAAATCCAAGTTCTGTTGAAAGTTAGATCCTCATGCAATAAAACTTTTAGGCGTTCGATCCCTGCCGCAGAAAGAGGATCGTATTCCGTAACCAAAACCACCTCGTTGGAAATTTTATAACTCATTGCCGCCCTGGAAATAAAATCACTGCCAGCCTGGGCATCCAAAAAAATATAGTCATAACTATCTACTACTTGCTTTAGTGTATCTTCTAAAATTTCTTGAATGTTTTGTGGCGGATGTTCTTCCTTGATTTGAAAACGGTAGGTAGCCGGAAATAGATCAACATAATCATTAATTGGCACCACATCTAGCGGCAAACTCAATAGGTTGGAATCAAACAGTCATTTCAGAACTTTATTTCTTGTGCCGTCCATTGGGGCAATCGATTTTTTGACAGGTTCTAAATATAACAATGTCAATCCATGGGTCGACCAATCACAATCTATCAGCAACACCTTTTTTTTCAGATCGGCCAAGAAACTTCCAAAGCTCGCTGTCAAAATTGTTTTACCTGCTCCACCTTTAGCACTAGCAAAACAGATCACCTGGGCTGTCATATTGACTCTCCATTCAATAATTCTTTCATATTATTTCTGGATTGGGTGATTTCAGATGCAGACAGCAATGGCGATGGAGGCAGTCCATAGGTCGTGATAATTTTTTTATAAGCGTTTAAGAAGGAACTTGTTGAATTTTGAGATGTTTTTGCCAAAGCAATCAATCCGTTTATTTGCACCTTTAATGCTTTTAATTCTTCATTTTTTATTACCAATCCATCAACCTTGTCTCTGAAGTATCCGTCACCACCGCAGGGGTTAGTGCTATAGGCTGTATAATAGGCATGAAAATTCACAATGATGCTACTATTTAACTCATCCAATTGAAAAAGCAATCCATCAACTATTGACTTATACTTTGCGCTAATTTCTCCATTCGCACCATCATCATCTTTAATTTTAAAATTTACCTCCCCTTGCCATCCTTTAATATAAAGTGGAAAAACATCCTCTATACGGTTGTATACAATTCTAACTGTACCATCCGGACATTTTATTTTACGTGTTTTTAGAAAACTAAATAAACTCCACATCAGGCTATCCCTGTAAGAACAGAAATGATGAGATGATGGAAAATTATACGAAACACCCTCCAAAGAATTAAAATAGAGAGTCGTCGGTAGGACTTCTCAGCATTCTTACATAACCTGCAAAGTTTTATATTAGAAGGAACAACATGTCAAGCTCTCGCAGAACGCCATAGGGCATGAAAAAGATTGCATCCAGTAATGGCCAGTCTTGAACTGGACGATCTGGCCGAATTCATGGAAGGCTCTTTTGTGCCGGATGCCTCATTACCGACCGGCTGTTTCTCCTGTGCTTGCGACTGGGGGATTGATGTCTTCACCTCCTGGTGGAACATAAACGTCACCCAGGAACGCGAGGCGTGCTGGCAAGTCACACGGGACAGTACGGCCTTTCTGGAATAGTCCATCCGGGTGATGGGGCAGGATTGGCAACACCACCAGAAAATTTCCGAGTGCTTCCGCTCCCAGCAAGGTGCCGCTATTTTCTGCCACATCCAAAGTTTACTTTCCACATGCAGAAAATACGGTATCTCGCCAAATCATGCTCCGAAATGCCTGTTCCATGAAAATTACTTCTTTAATGACATCTTGATCGTCACCCCTTCACTTTCACACCACCTTCCTGCAAGCCAGATGCGGGTGGGTGAACAGATTAGGTGATAGAAAGTATTGGATCACTCAGCAATGTTACCATAGCATGAATAAAATTTTACAAAAATAAATTCATAACACGCCAGGACACATGGGTATTGACTTGCCACAGCAATCTCACTAGATTACCTCCACCGCAAAGAGAACCATTTTTCTCTCATCGGTCATTAGTTGCTTCCCATTATTTTTCTAAATCAAGAATCCTTACCCATATGACTCGGATCGAATCCTCTCTTTCGACCAATCGTCGCAACTATTTTCGCAATCACTTCGAGGTACGCTTCCGGTTTCGGCAGATGAACAAGGAAGAGTTCCAACAGTGGTTGCAAGAGTTTGACGCCAGTGGTCGTTTGCCCGCCCCTATAGATACCTCTGGACAGTCAGAAGTAAGTCTGGATGATCTGGGGGAAAAGTTGCGCCATCTGGCCGGGCAGAACAATCGCATTCACTCCTTGGTCAATCTCTTGTTGATTAATCTGGATCAACAAGACCAGCAACAAAAATCGGTTTGGAATTGCAGCTATCTGGATCATCCCTCCCCCATGAACATCAGCGGTGGTGGGATTGCCTTTCCTTTGTCCCACCAAAAGTTGGCCATGGGCAGTTATCTGGAGCTGGAAATCCATCCTGAAAATTCCCCCATACTCCGCACAGTCGCCCGCATCGTCCGTATTGAAAGCTCCCATCATGTGCACTGGTATGGCTGCCGTTTTGAGATGATTACAGCACGGGATCGTGAGCGGATTATCTCTTTACAGATGGTCGTCCAGCGAGAGCAGCTGAAGAAAAAGCTGGAAGATAAAATTCAAAAACAACAGGTGCCGATTCTTCCTCCAGAGGATGCAGAACTGCCTCCTCCCGAATTGGTTTCCACTCCACACGGAGATATTCTCAATCGCAGAAAATTGGTGCGGGTAGAGGACTCACTCCCGTTGGTTTTGCATAAATTGAGTAAGGATGAGGCCAAATCCAGCATTGCCATCTTTAAAAAATATGGCATCTTTCCCAACTATTGGCAGGCATCCATTTTTGATGAAAAAAAAATGGTCTCCTTTGAAAAAGGTTTGCTCCATCTCAAGCAATACAGCCCCTCCTTGCGGGATGTGGTTCTCGAATTTTGGGAAGAGTTGGACTATTTGTTTTCCCAGGTTTCCCCCGCCAAAAAACAGAATGTCTTTTCACCCGTGATCCAACAATTGATTGTTACGGTGCATCGATTATCTGGCCTGTCCCGCATCAGCTCCATGAACACGGATATTATAAAAAACTTATTACGTTGCCTTAAAATGATTTTCTGTCGAGAGGCGGTGACCAATTTTCGCCAGGTTCAGAAGGGGTTGAGGTTGGAGTTTGGTGAGGTGCTTAAAAAACTAAAAGTGCTCTACCGGGTGGATCCCATGCAAAAAGATATTATCTACCCGGTCCTGGAAAAATTGATCCAATTGGCGGAAACCGTCTCCCAATATGGCATCCGAACCATTTTTGGTCATCAGATACAGGCGGTAAACTTAAGTGGCAGCGGTATTGCCTATACCCATTTTGAAGGGCTACACAAAGAGCAGATGGTGAGCCTGATGCTGGGCATTCCTGATAATCCTTGGCATTGGATCTCCTGTATTGGCAAGGTGGTTTCCGTTCGACCAGGCAAGAACAACACCAAAATGATTCGGGATGGACACATGATCTCCCAACAATATACAGCCATCCATTTTGAATATATCCATCCTGGTGAACAGGATCGGCTGATTGCCTACATCAATAGCCGCACCTTGGAGCTGAAAGGTCGCTAAGCTGAGCATGGGCAAGTCGATGTGGGACAAGATCCCCGCAATGAGTTTTCAAAACTGGTGATAGACAAAATCCGATGGATGCAAACTGCGCATGGTCAGAATACTGAGAAACAATACCCCAGCCACCACGGTATCAAACCCGACAATCCATCCCTGTACCATGCGCTGCCGCCACTTCTCTACCAGTGGCTGTAACCATAAAGGCAGAGAATAATAAAACGCCTGCCCCCATAAATAGCTGGCAACCACGAATTCGCTCTCGGAAGCCCCTCCTGGAGATAAAGACAACATTTGTATCAATACTGCCGGTTCAGGCTCCCGAAAAATCAATAAACCCAACATGAAGAAAAAGAACATCATGGGAACACGCAACAGATTCGTCAATTGAAAGCCAGGCGATATTGTCTGAACCGCACGCCCGACGATGACGTAAGTAAGCATCAGTACGCCGTGATAGACCCCGTAGGCCACCATGTTCCAGCCGGTTCCATGCCACAGCCCCATCAACAGAAATGTTACCAGTACACTACCACCAATTTGTACGCCAACCAACTGGGTCTGCTTGGCCAGGGCTGCGTACAGTGGGAAAAAGAGATAGTCCCGAAACCACAGGGTCAGGGTCATGTGCCACCGGTTCCAAAAATCTGCGGGATTGACGGCAAAAAATGGATGATTGAAATTTTGTGACAATTTAAATCCAAAAAGCCGGGCACTTCCCCGCGCAATGTCAGTATAGCCAGAAAAATCCGCATAATACTGAACCGCCATGGCAAACAGTCCTGCCCATAATAAATAAAAGTCGGGTTCTGCCGCCAAGGAAATTTTGCCTGCAATCACCGCCGTATTGTCAGCAATCACAAGTTTTTTGAAAAAGCCCAAAACCATCAGATAAACCCCATCCCGCACACCTTCCGGCGAGAAACGACGTTCATTGATTGTCTGCGGTAAGAACGCATTGGCCCTCTCAATGGGACCGGCAATCAGTTTTGGGAAAAAGGCAACAAAGATGGCAAACTCCAACAGGTTTGCCTTGCTGGTAATCCTTTTGCGATGCAAGTCTATTAAATATCCAATATTCTGAAATGTAAAAAAAGATAGTCCCATGGGAAGTAGAATATTAAAGACTACTCCATTGGTCTCCTGACGGGGAGCGATTGCCCACCACAAGGACAGCAACTGTTCATGATATTTAAAAAAGGCAAGCATGAGGAGATTGCCCGTAACACCCGCAACTAAAAAATATTTACGCTTGGGCTTCACGGCCTTGGCGATAACAGTGCCAAATCCATAGGTGAACAAAGTCGAAGTAACAATGACCACCAAAAACCAGGGATGCAGGTAGCCATAAAAAAAATAGCTGACCAGCAACAGCATAACATTCTGTACCCGCAGACCCAGCATCCAATAGACTGGGACAACGGCCAACAGGAACAGAATATAATCAATGCTCTGGAAAGACATGCAAGGCCTAGCCGGTTGAGAAATGCATGGAAAGGTCAGTTAAGGTTCTTGGCCGCAACCAGGTTAGCGAAAAACCGGGTATAGCCTGGGCGTTCTTCAGGCATCAGGACATAGTAGGAACGGTGCCGAAATTTTTCCACCCCAGGAACATCGGTCATGTCGATAAAATCCATGCCATGCTGACGCACATAGGCACTCAAATCCCGCTTATAGGTGGCCAATACTTCCGGGGGCGGGCCTGGGACATGAAATATGCTGGGAGGAGGCTCAAAGTGGACGAACACCATGTGCAATCCTGCCTCCTCGGCCATGCGGATGATCTCTGGCAGAACAGACTTGGGAAGCTGTTTGGCAAAATCAAAGGATGCCACCAAGGCTGGATCAACCACCACCGACGGCTGCTCTATAAACTGGCCAGCGTTATCGGAATCCCGGCGACGAAATTCCGGGGAGAGTCGATGATTGACCATTTGGCGTACTTTGCGTGATTGTGCTTCCATCAGGAGATTGGGTTCTTCGCTGCTGAACATTTTTTGGAGATAAAGAGGCCCAAGCTCTGGTTGGGCCACCAACATACCAAAGTGATGGACAGCGGCATCGGCCACATATTGGGAAGCAAGCTGAACGGGATACAGAGTATAGAGCCACTCGCCAACCTTATCCATAAAATTTCTATTCTTAATTAAAATCTGCTGCAAAATCAACTCGTTCTCTACGGAAAAATTGGCAATACGCAAACGCTCACGGGGTAACGTTATGCGCTCCATGGGAAGGGTCAGATCATTTTGTTCAAAAAAGAGATAGATTTGGCGGGGGCGCACCCCGGAAGAGATGATGAGATTTTTCAGAATCAAATACCAAACCACCGACATGTCCCCATCCTGGGTCAGAATGCGGGTTGGCACTCCGCCAGCAAGCTGAGAAAACAGGTTGGGGTCGATGCGACCATCCAAGGCGCAATTTCCCAAAAAAAGGTAGGGAGAAGCAGGCATGGCAGACAATTGCTTCTGTGCACTCTCCAATTGGGTTAGTGATGTTGATCTCGACAAGGCCGCTGGGAAGAGAAAGATGGCCAGCACCAACGCCAGCATCAGGAAGAATCTTGATAATGTCCCTTGGAAGATCATCAAAGCGATCCTATGCCTATTTTATCATGGATCCATTCTGCAAAGAGGCGACGATTTCTTTAATTTTTTTACGGTCTACCTTGCCATTGGGATTTCTGGGTAACTGGGAAAGGAGATGCACCGAACCGGGAACCATGTAATGGGGCAACTGGGATCTGCAATGATCCAATACTTGTTGCACCAATTGTTCGTTTGCCAATGCCTCCTCTTTAGGGACAACGGTGGCTACCAGTTCTGGTACATCAGGAGCATGGAGCATCAAGACAGCAACCCCCTCTTCCAATTCTGGAATACTGGCAAGGGCGACATCAATCTCTCCCAACTCGATACGATAGCCATGCAATTTGACCTGATCATCCACCCGACCGGAAAAGTGTATCAGACCTTGTTCATCCATATAGGCCAGATCCCCGGTAACGTACATGCGAGCACCTGGATAAGGTTTCAGTGGATGTTCTTGGAAAACTTTGGCGGTAAGTTCGGGCTGACCCCAATATCCTGGAGAGAGTTGGGGACCACAGATGACCAAACGTCCCAAAGTACCCGGTGGAATGGGATGGTCCTTTTCCTGATCCAGAATGAGAATTTCGGTATCTTGGGTCGGTCTGCCAATGGGAATGGCCATCTGAGGATTGAAAGGTGAATCGCCATTCACCCAAAATGAGGTGCAGGCAATGGTTGCCTCCGTGGGGCCATAAAGATTGTGCATGGGAATTTGCGGATGGGTTTCCAACCAGGCGGCGGCCAGATCCGGAGGCAGGGCCTCGCCACAAAACAGTGCCAAACGCAAGTGCTCCGCAAAAGCATTGGCCTGCAACTGGCCGGAACGACGCAACATGGAAATGACGCTGGGAACGGAAAACCACACCGTTATGCGCTGCTGCTTGAGAAATTTGCCAGGGAAAGCCCGATCCCCCGGCGAGACCACAGGACACAACGTGGCTCCAGCACGAAAAGTGCCAAAGATGTCCATGACGCTCAGGTCGAAGGTGATGCTGGAGTGGTTGGAAATGCGATCTGCCGGATGAAAGCCAAAATGCTTAACGGCCCAAAGCAAGTAGGAGTTGATATTGCGATGGGTGATCATCACTCCTTTGGGCTTGCCCGTGGTGCCGGAGGTGAACATGATATAAGCCAAGTCTTCTTCAACGTTACGGCTTGGCCATGGGGGCTGGGTGTGTTCGATCTCCTCCCACACCAACACCGTGGGAAAGCGTTGCCGCAACGCATGGATGATTTCTGCTTGTTTGGGATCATTGGTGGTGGCATTCAGCACGATCACCACTTGCAAGGGATTGGCCTCCAGCATGGCTTCAAGTTGCAGCAGGGTCGAACAATGCTTGTCCGTTACCACCACAGCATGCAAGCCAGCCTGGGTGACGATATCAGCCAATCGTTGGGCTGGAAAATGAGTTCCCAAGGGCACATAGCAACCATCGGCACGCAACACCCCCAGCATGGCCATGCATGCCTCGATGCTGTTTTCCAGCAATAAACCCACCCGGCCATTGCGGGGTAAGGCACTATCCTGGAGCAGGCGGGCCAACTTGTCCATTACGTCCGCCAACTGTTTATAGTTAAGCACCCTTTTGCCATCATCCAAGGCTGGGTGATGCGGCCTGACTTCAGCGTGATGCGTGACCGCTTGATGAACCAATCCCCCATCCAGGTGGCTCAATGGTTCTATTAACCCACTATTCGCGCCCATGCCCATATCTCACCAATTCAGGAGTCAGCTTGCATTAGATAGTCCACAATGGCCTGCACGGTAGACAACTCGCCAAACAGATCCGGTGCAATGCCCACCTCATAGCGTTCCTCCAACGCCAACATGAGTTGGATCTGTTTGATGGAGTCCCAGCCCGCGACCAATCCCATGCCCATGGCAGGTTGCAGGTTGGGAATCTTCAGAAATCCGCTGATGAATGTCTTGATGTCGTCGGCATCCAATGGTTTCAACTCCCAGGCGGCAGAATTGTTTAACGGTTTTCTGGTAACGTAAGAAAATTACCCCAACGAGACACCAAGTTGTGATAGGCCTGGCCTGCCTTCTGCCTGAGCACGGTTCCGTCTAAAAAGGCTCCTGACAGATAGAGTATTTCCCATTCCTTCCAGAAGGCACTGCCGCTTTTACTCATCAAGGGCGACTCTTTTAATTTTTGAGAATACATCTCCGCAATAATTCGTGCAACCTGAAGGTACAATAAAATCAAAGGGTGTTTCAGTGGGGCGATCAATTCTGGGTTGTTACGCCAGGTTTGCAAGACCTGCTCACGTTGATGCCAAAGGGTACAGGGCATGGGCCACTGACAGGTGGCAAAGGTAAGTTCAAAAATAGAGAAGGGATAAACATCCAAAATGTTGCCATCAACATCTAAAACGGGCAAAAAGGGATAGAGCTTGCATTGCAGAGGAGGTTCGATAACTCCAGCGCATTTTCCCTGTAACCGGCACGGCATGTGAACCAAAGTGAGGGGACGCGGCCCGCCAACATCCAGGTGCAACCGCTGGACAGGCTTGTTTCCCGGCAGGGTTTGCCAAGCCCGGCCTGTTGCCACAAGATGGTTGTACTCTTCCTCAGGATAGAGCAGGACAACCCCTGGCACAGGCAGCAGTCGGAATTGGAAATCCGCATGGTTGCTGGCACAACAATAGCCGCCGCCGCAGGTTTCCCAGCACTTGTCAACACTGATAAACTGGTGACGGTGAATGGCATCCCAATCCACCGGAGGATACAACGCATTCTGGGACATGATCGCCTATTTTCTCCTGACTGCCAGTTTCCATCCAATTGGCACTATCAAGTTGACCAGGCCCTGCCCCCAGGTGCGGGGAGGAATATGAACAAATTGCACTATCTTTAGGCAATAAAGGTACCTTGAGCCGGATCCCAAAGCAAGGACAGAAATCGGATCGGAATCGGGTGCACCTTGTCCATGGTGGATAAACAGCCAGCGATCCATTCCCTGGAAATCTCAGGAGATTATGCCATTGTTATTTATGGCGATCAGGTGAAATAGGCTGGACTTAAGCCGACGCCCCTGCCAGACTAGGTAAAACTCGAGGAGGAGGATGTCAGATTGGGTTTTGACAAGTACAGCCTCATTTTTATTGACACGTTCCGCCTTCAAACCAGCCGCAAGGTGGCGTAAGATGATTCACCAAACACCCACCGAATTTCAACAGCGGGCGGGACAATCCCCGTGCTCCACAAGGC
>JADFXB010000360.1 GCA_015233935.1 Magnetococcales bacterium
AGCTTAAGCGGAAATTATTTTTCAAACTGCGCTCTGCCAAACAGGACTTTGCCCTATTAACGGAGGAAGAGGCTGGTGAGTTGGCCAGCCGATTTGGCACCGATACCGCTACCATTCTTGAGGTTGATGCCCGCATGGCCCAGCGTGAGAGTTCCCTCAACCGGCTGGCCACAGAGGAGGATGGCAGTGAACTCATTGAGTTGATCCCCGACCGCCGCCCCAACCAAGAGATGCAACTCATGGGCAGGCAGCAAGGGCAGGTGATGAATCAGGCCCTCTACCAGGCCTTGTCCCAGTTGGATGAACGTGAGCGCACCATTGTGGAAGCCCGTCTCATGGCTGAAAAGGAAGCCACCTTGGAAGAGTTGGCCCAACGCTATTCCATCTCCCGCGAACGGGTGCGTCAGATCGAAAAACGCGCCCTGGAAAAATTAAAAACCAACCTGCAATCTTCCCCGGCGGTGCGGGAAATTATGGAATAATTGCCGGGGGAAATCCCCCCGGTTGATTTTTCATCCTTCCATGCCTTGATCCAATCTTGCACGGGAAAAGCACGCACTGTACATTGATCTTTTTGCTGATTCCCCATGGCTATGTGAGGTGGATGGATGGAAGGCTTTTTGGATGATGTCTTAACAAACCATATCCAGTGGATATATCTTGTCATTCTGGTTTGGACCTTCTTTGAAGGAGAAACCATTGTTATCATCGTGGGTGCTCTAGCCTCCAGCGGACAGATTGAGGTGGATTTACGCCTTATCGCCTTGTGCGCTTTCCTTGGCAGCTTTGCCGGCGACCAATTGGCCTTTTATATCGGTCGATTTTACGGCACAAAACTGCTGGATAAGAGTCCCGCCATGAAAAAGAAGGCCCAATGGGCCTTTCAAATGATTGAGAAGAATAAAACTATATTTATTCTTTCATTCCGTTTTATCTATGGCGTTCGCAATGCCGCCCCCTTTGCCCTGGGCATCGCCAGGGTGAGTCCCCTTTACTATTTCTTTTTGAACATGATAGCTGCTCTCGTCTGGGCTGTAGCCTTTGTCACCGGCGGTTATCTGGTAGGCAAGACCTTGGAGGTATGGATTCAGCAATACAAGTTCCATATTCTAGGGGGCGTGCTGCTTATCTTTGCGGCCATCTATTTATACTCCCGCAACAAAGAAGCAGCCATCGCCATCGATCAGGAGGAGGCCCGCTAAAGGGTGTTTAAAAGAGTTCCACCCCATCCGAATGATGGATATCCCCTTCCTCCCCATGCTCCATGGTGCCACAAACATCTTTGAAGTTACCCTTGCCATGGGGATCACGGAAGAGGGCATCCAAGAGTAAGAAAATGCGATGGTGAACGCCACGGAAGGATTGCATGGTGGTCTGAATTTCCGCTTCATACTCTTCCACCTGCTGGGAATACCGCTGATCATCGCTCAACATCAACTGGCCATGACACTCCTGCAACTGCCCACCCAAAATAAGGATGCGACTACCCAATTCAAAAACCTTGTCCAAAGCGTTGCGTAGTTCGATCAACTCCATACGGTTGGGAAACAGGCGTGATGCCTCAGTGGACAACCAGCGGCTAAGAGAATTTTCCTCACGGGACATGGGACCAAACAAGGATTGCAACCGGTCTTCGATATCCTTGTCCCCAAGCATAGATACTTCCAATAGTTGAAATTGAT
Organism: Magnetococcales bacterium; assembly: GCA_015233935.1. Lineage (GTDB taxonomy): Bacteria > Pseudomonadota > Magnetococcia > Magnetococcales > JADFXB01 > JADFXB01. Next base: position 1,683 of record JADFXB010000360.1, read on the forward strand.
TGAGAAAATCGCTCTTCAAATCGGATATGTTGAACATTCCCGTTTCATTGATAGCCAAGCGGCTGCGTATCCCGTGCAAGGCATGGGCGGTGGTGGTGGTCAAATCGATGATGTGACCAAACGCTTCCGAAATACCCATAGCCTTGGATGCCAGACGATTGACTTGCAGAGTGTGATCCAGAACCAATTGAGCCTCGCTGTCGGTACGCTGCACGGCTTCGATAACCTGCGTCATTTCATCCAAGGCCGTTGTTACCCCTTGGGAAACCGTGGAGGCTGCCTTATCCACCTCATGGGCAGTGCGGGCCTGTTGCCAGGCCTGTTGCTGGGCCTGGGAGGCCGCCTGGGCCACCTCGGCCAAATTGGATTCAATCTGCAATGCGGCATGGGTGACATTGTTGGTAGCATCACTCACCTTGGACAGAGAACGGGCAATTTCCGTCACTGTCAAATTTTGTTCCTGAACAGCAGAGGAAATATCCTGATTGAGTTGAGTAATCTCCTGAATACCATGGTCGATCCCCTCCATCCCCTGCCGCGCCACATCGATCTGTTTTTGAATGTGGTCGATTTCCTGAGAAATCATGCGCGTAGCTTCAGCGGTTTGTTTGGACAACTCCTTCACCTCATTGGCCACCACAGCAAAACCTTTACCTGCCTCCCCCGCACCCGCAGCCTCAATGGCAGCATTCAGGGCCAACAAATTGGTCTGACCTGCAATTCCCCGAATGGCGTTGACCACCTTGTTGATTTCACGAGCTGCCCGGCTTAATTCCCCCATAACCCGGCTGGCCTGGGAGGTGGTTCCTGTAACCTCCTGGGAGCGATTAGCCGCCAATACACACCGATTGCCCACCTCCCTAAGGGAAATGGTCATTTCTTCCACCGCCGAGGAGACAGTAATCAACTGCTGA
>JADFXB010000361.1 GCA_015233935.1 Magnetococcales bacterium
CGGGTTGCCAAGGATGACTGCTTGCGGGATGTGATCTTTTTGGTGGAACGGTGCCTGCAACTGGACTTATTTCGTCTGGTGGAAAATCGGTAGTGGGAGCCATTTTTGGTTTGCTGCAATGGAGTGGCCGACCCGTTGATGCCGTTGTCGGGGAACAGGCTATGCGAGCTGCTGCACCTTTCGGGCGGGAAGGTGTCCAGCTGTGGTTTGGAGGTGAAATTGTCCTTGGGCGAGCGGTCAACCTTGTCCGTGGTCGAGCAACCCATGAAGCAACCGGGTTGCCTTTAGGGTTGCGCCATCTTCGTGGCGTAGCTACTGTCCGTCTGGATAATCGCCCCACGCTGCTTGCCCGTTTCAACCTTGCCGAAACCACTCCTGACATAACTTTGATACTGATGGCTTATGCAACCTGGGGAGATTCTTGTCCAGAGCATTTGGTCGGGGACTTTGCATTCGCCATCTGGGATGAACAGGCCAGACGTTTATTTTGTGCACGGGATCGCACTGGATTGCGACCCTTTTTCTACCATCATGGCAACGATTATTTTGCCTTTGCTTCCACCCTGCCGATTCTGGCAACGTTGAGTAGTGGGGAAAGGGCGTTGGATGTGCATGTTTGGGCAGCCCATTTTGCACATCGTCTGTACTCCCCCCAGGCCAGCCATTGGAAACATGTCAAACGGTTATCCCAAGCCTGTTCTCTGTCGGTTGAGGCGGGAAAACTCCATCCTCACCAATATTGGCGCATGCGTCCCCGCCACCCCGGTTGTAAAACTGAGGAGGAGTGGGCAGAGGCAGGACGGGAGATTCTGACCACGGTGATGGCGCGGCAGGGGGCCGATTGCCCGGTTGCCGGATTGCTGCTCAGTGGTGGCTTGGATTCGTCGTTGTTGTTGGCCTTGCTGGCAAAACACAGGGGTATCGACTCCCTGATTGGCGTGGCTTCCGTATTGCCTGTTGACCATCAAGGCCCTGAACAGGACGAACGCCCGCAACAAAATATTTTACGTCGTCACTTTCCAGGTCTGCGAATTGAAGAAATTGTTTTTGCAGGTATAAACCCACTGGATGAGGAAATTTGGAAAGGTTTGTGGGGAATTCTTGGCCGTCCGGCCAATATGTTTCACCTTACAGATCACAAACTGTACGCACGACTCTCCGACCAGGGGGCGCGAGTGGTGTATTGTGGCTTGTGGGGAGATGCCGGTTTTTCCTACCAAGGCAAGGGATGGGCCAAACCTCTGGCTGAACGGGGGGAGTGGCTCCAAATTGTTCGGATGGCACGATTGCTATCCATGCGACATGGTCATTCGTTGGCCAAAGAACTGCTTAGGGAACTGAGAGCCGCTTTACCAAAAATAGCTCATTCACCCCGTCCCCAAGGTATGGCAAGTTTGTTGAACCCTGATCTGCAAATAAATTTGCCACCTGTCACCCATGGCGTTGCAACCGGTGTTCCCAGGCTGGCCTTGCCGGAGATCATGCAAGGCAGTTTACCTTCCTATGAAGAGCAGGCACTGGCTGCCGCAAGTCACGGCATGGAATATGTCTGCCCCTATGTTTCGCCGGAAATGATGGAGTTCATCCTTGCGATTCCACCAGAGGTTTATGTGGCAAAAGGGTGGCGCAGGGGCCTTTGCCGTCTCGCCATGGAGGGGTTACTGCCAGATGAAATTCGTTTCCGTACCGACAAGAAACTTTATCTGCCAACTTTCTCTACTGCTTTGCGAAGGCATTTTCCAGAATATCGTCAAACATTTATCCAAACCTTGGAAAACGTCCAAAAACGCAATCAACTGGCCACTTATATGGATCTGGACCGTCTGAATGCGTTGTTTAGTCATGAGGGGCCAGCAGAGATTGCCGTTATTCCAGACGCTGAATTGAATCAAGTGGCTGCTGTTGTACTGTTTCTGCGCTTTTTGAATTGGCAACAGGGAGTGGTCAGATGAATGTATTGGAAGAACCGGTTTCACCTACTGCTGTCCGGTTGGAAACTTCCGCCACCTGCCAGTTGCAATGTCCCCTTTGCTACACGGAAGCGATGGGTCGCTCAGTCATTGGCAAGGGAGTTCTTTCTCTGGAAAATTTTTGCCTGTTTATCGACAGGAATCCCCGCATTCGGAGAATTGAACTTGCCAATGCTGGAGAAGCCCTTCTCAACGATCGGTTACCTGAAATGCTTGCCTATGCTTATCAACACGGGGTAACCACACGTCTGAATCAAGGTGTTAACCTCAACCATGCCAGTGAAGCGGTTTTGGAAGCTTTGGTCAAATATCAGACGGAGGTGTTGCGTGTTTCCATAGATGGGATATCGCAAGAGGTTTATGAAAAATATCGGGTCGGTGGAAATCTGGGAAAAGTCCTGAAAAATATTCGCGCTATTAACGCATGGAAAAAAATTTATCGCTCAAAAAAACCGCGACTTATATGGCAATTCATCGTGTTCGGCCACAATGAGCACCAGCTGGAAGGTGCTCGCCTCATTGCCAAAATGCTGGATATGGAATTCCAGGTAAGACTAAATCGAGAATCATCATTTTCTAAAATAAAGAATGACTCTTCCTTGCGAGAGCTT
>JADFXB010000362.1 GCA_015233935.1 Magnetococcales bacterium
TAAAGATCGGGCACCGGTGACACTCCATTGAAAATTATTTCTTTTTTCTCATTCAAGGGAGGGGTTGGCAGGACAGCCCTGCTGGTCAACTTGGCCACCTATTGGGCTACCCGTGGTCGTGTGGTGGTAATTGTTGACATGGACCTGGCTGCACCAGGGGTCAGTTACTCTCCCCTGTTGGAAGCATCCCCCCTGGAGGATGATCGTCCGCCCTGCGGTGTCCATGAGTTGCTGGCAGCCTATTATGCAGGAAAAAAGGCTGGGGATCCGTACAGCTTTGGTTTTTTCCCTGCCAGCCATTGTTTCCGCCGCATGAAGCCACCCGACTCCCTGGGCCATGCCTGGCCACTGGGTGGGGCGGTGCTGGTTTTGCCTGCTGGCGAAGCAGGGATTGAACTGCCCACCCGCTTGGGCAAGGATAGCCCCCATTATTATCCGCCCAAAACCGGGAGGGTAGGGGAAAATCCTGACGAGATGAGTTTACGTGCCTTTGCCAAACTCTTTCGCCAGGATTTGGAAAACTATCGTTTGCCCACAGCCGGTTCCCCCCGTCCCATCGACCTGGTATTGATCGATTGCCGCACCGGCTGGCCAGAATTGCTGGACCTCTCCCTTGGCTATCTGGCGGACCACATGGTATTGGTTTCTGGATTCAATCAGCAAAATCAACAGGGTTTGCGCCATACCCTCCACGCCCTGCGCAAGGGGCAGGCAGCTCCCCGGATACCTTTTGGAAAATACAGCAGTACCCTGACCGTGGCCTTTTCCCACATCCCTGTCCATATCCATGAAGATCAAGCCAGCCTGGAGGCCTTGCGGCAAAGTGAAAAAATTTTGGAGGAGTTTCGCCTTCCTCCCCCATTGGCAACCCAGCAGCCGGAAGCCTTGCCGCCTGTTTATCACCTCCCGTACACCCCCCGGCTGGTCAGTTCGGACCTTCCCCTCTTTCCTTCACAAGATCGCAACCATCCCTACATTCGGGTGCTTCTCACCATTGCCGACCAACTGGAACAGACCGGGGTCTTGGCAGAGGAGTTGCTGCAAATCGAGAAGGAATTGATACGGGTTGGGGGCAAGCCCTTGCCTGTTCAGGATGGTAGCGCATCCAACGATATGCTGGATTTCCCCGTTCCCATCACGGCCAGTCTGGACGAACTGTTGCAACTTCCCAAGTGGTATTGGCCCTGGTTTGGCAGCGACGTGAATCCTCAGGCCGCAGGTTGGAAAAGGATTGCTGAATTCATACCCACCGATGGAGTATCGAATGAACTATTGGATACCTTTCTCGATGGACTCTGCTTTGCCATTTCGCTGGAACTGGAAGAAAAAAAGAATATTCTCCAAAAGTATCAATTGTTAAGTACGTGGCAGCACCAGGAATTGCTTTCTCTTTTCAATACCGAACGGCAAAAAATTGTTGCGCTTCATGACAGTTATAAACGTGAACTTTTCGAAACTCTTTTCAATAGACAAAAGGAATGGGCCATTCTCCTGCTGGGAGAAGAGGAAGGTATTAAACAATTTTTGAAGCCTTTGGGTGAACATATTGAATCTGGATCAGCTATTATCCTATTCAGAACATGGGATAATCTTCTACTATATCATAAATTGCTAAAGAATGAATGCGAAAACAATAGAAAGTTATCTTATAGTAGTGAAAATGACGCTTGCATCCTCCCGAAACAGAACCATTTAATTTCCAAAAATGTGAATTTAAAGCACATAATTTATGATAATCCGTTAAAATACTGGTTGAATGATAGAAAGAAAATCATTCCTCACATTGAAGAAAAAAATAATGATGTTTGGCATGCGCTGGCTTATTTTGCTAGTAATCCTCTTAACTATGGCAATGATGATGAAGGAAAATATCGTATTATTTCATCAATGGATCGTGAACAACCCGAGTTTTGGTCAGAATTTGGGGACCAGTTAAAAGGAAAATCTGATAAGCTAGAAGAAGCTGAAGCAGCTTACCGCCATGCCATCGGGTTAAATGATAAAGATTCTACGATATGGAACAAACTTGGTGTTTTATTGCTTCGTTCAAAGCGTTATTCCGAAGCTGAAGAAGCATTTAACAAAGCCATTGACATCAATCCTCTCTTTGTAAAAGCCTGGAATAATCTGGGCAATTGTCTGATATATTTCAAAGCCTATGAAAAGGCTGAAAACGCCTACAAACAAGCTATCACAATTGATAAACATTATGCGTTCGCATGGAGCAATTTAGGTAACCTCCTTCAGTACCAACTTAGTCGCTGTGAAGAAGCTGAAAATGCTTACAAACAAGCCATCAGTATTGATGGCAACTATGCAAGGCCATGGAGCAACCTGGGTAACCTTCTTCAGTACCGATTCAATCGCTACGAGGAAGCTGAAAACGCTTACAAGCAAGCCATCAAAATAGATGAACGTTTCGCCCATGCCTGGAGTAATTTGGGTAACCTCTTTCAGTACAAGCTCAATCGCTATGAAGAAGCCGAAAATGCTTACAAACAAGCTATCAAAATTGATGACTGTTTTGCCCATGCCTGGAGCAATTTGGGTAACCTCTTACAGTACA
>JADFXB010000363.1 GCA_015233935.1 Magnetococcales bacterium
GAGACCAGTACTGGATGGCGATAACGTTGGGTGTCCAGCTCGAAGAGGGCACCATAGCCGCCCAGGTCGGAGCGTACTCCCTGCCGATGGGTAGCCGCAGCCATCCCCTTGATCATGGAAACCAAACGGTTTCCCGCATCGATATCCACTCCGGCATCCCGGTAGGTAATGGAATTCCGGTTGGCAGAATTACTCATGAGCAGCCCCGATTGCAAATGGTGTCGTCTTAGGAAAGGTTGACTTGCGAAAGGAGGGTACACCAAGCAACTCAACAGAGAAAAGGGATCAAATCACGTGCCTTCCTAGACGTGCCTGAACTGGTGTAAAATAATGCCGCATCAGAACAAGGTGAAATCTGACTCTCTTCTCAAGTTTCCTCTGCAAATTGCTATTATAGACCATCAGTCTGGAGAATGGCATGAAAAATTTTATTTTCCTCCTCTTGGAGGGATGGTTGGGACTCGTCTGCCTGCTCATGGGGGGGATGATCGCGGATGCCGCTGCCAAATCCATTCAGGTGGAGGGGGTAGAGGTGGAAGTCGCCTTGCCGGTGACGGGGGATCCTCGTCAACGTGCCCTGGCCATGGGTAAAGAAGAAGCCTTCAACCGACTGATGTTGCGCATGATTCCCTCCGATGAACGCAATAAAAGACGAGATGCCCTTCAGGCTATGCGCAAAGAGGTGGGGACAGTGGCGGAACGGGTGGTGATCCGCTCTGAAAATCGTCGGGATCATAACCTGTCCGTGGTGGTGGATGTCTTTTTTTCTGAAGAAGGCGTTCGTCGCCTGCTGGAAAAACAAAGCGGACTAGCATTCAATGTCACCTCCTATCCCCCTGTCTTACTGTTATTGGGGGATGAAAAATCCGGTGAAGTGATCATGGATCGGGAGCGTTCCCTTTTCAAAGAAGTGATCACCATTAGCAAGGTGCAAGGATTTTCCCTGGCTAAACCTTTGGATGATATGGACGATATGGTTAATATTTCCTGGACCGCCTTGCGCAACAAAGATCCACAACTCATGCAATGGTTGACCTCCCGTTATCCTGCCAGATCCATCTGGGTTGTGGCCCAAACCACCGGTAAAAAGGACAAACCACAACTCCTGCTCAATGAAATTTTAGAGGATGGCACCAGCAAAGAGTATCGGGAGCCGGTGACCGCCTGGGAGGGAGAACCTCTTACCGTGGCCATCAAAACGTTGACCAACCGGGTGATGGATGTTTGGATGCAATCCCACTTGGTGCATCCCGGCTTGCGCCATGACTTGGTTGTGCGCCTGCAACATGGCCCTGATTTGTCCAAACAAAACAACGTTATCAACGGTATGCGCAAAATTCCCGGTGTGGTGCAGCTTTCCCCTATACAAATGCATGCTTGGGAGAGTGTGTTGAAAGTGGTATATGAAGGAGAAAACAGTCGATTGGCCACCGCTCTGAACGCTCGCGGCATGGGGGTGGAACAAAACGATGGAGAGTGGGTGGCCAAACTGCCATGAATTTACCCAATGCATTAACGTTGTTAAGGGTTTTTCTGGTCCCAGCCTTTATCTATGAGGTGATGGAAGATCACTATGATATGGCGTTATGGTTTTTCCTGGTGGCAGCCATCACCGATGGATTGGATGGTTTCATCGCCACCCGCTTTAACCAACGTACCGAGGTAGGGGCCTATTTGGATCCTTTGGCCGACAAGCTTCTGTTAATGGCCGGTTATCTCACGCTGACCTACAAGGGACATATGGATTACTGGTTGACCATGTTGGTGGTGGGTAGGGACATGTTGATTGTCGGTGGGGCGATTCTTTATCAAATACTCACCAATGCCCTACGCATGGAACCCTTGATGGTCAGTAAGGTCAACACGGTTATGCAAATTGTCCTCCTGGTCATGGTGTTGTTCCATCTCAATCATGGTTGGCCATTATCTACTTTAGTCGAGATAACAATCATTCTGGTGGTTCTCACTACGGTGGTGTCCGGGGTTTCCTACGCCCTGGTTTGGACCACCCGTGCCACCCATGGCAGAAAGTGAGGGATGCCATGGTGCGCAGCAGTCAATTGATTCTCAATTTTGATATGGATCCGGTAATGACCTTCGAGGCCCTGGTGGTGGGGGAGGGGAATTGTCTGGCGGTGGAAGCCACCCATCGTTTGTTGAGCGAGGGGGCGGGCATCCTCACTCTGGTGGGTGGGGAGGGGGTGGGTAAGAGCCATGTGTTGGCGGCTGCCATGGATTACCATCGCCGCCAGGGCGGGGTGGCGGCTTGCTTGCAGGTATCCTCTTTGCTTCCTCATGTGGGGGAAATGGGGGAGGGAATGTTGGTGCGCCTGTTGCAAGAGCATGCCCATTGTGGTTTGGTCACGGTGGATGGTCTGGAACTCCTGGCAGCCTCTCCCGGTTTGCAGGAGATGGTCCTTTATTTATTCAATCAATTGCGTGCGGAAAAACGCCTCCTTTTGATGGCCAGTCGTTTGTTTCCCGGTCAATTGCAAAACATTCGGGAAGATTTGCGCACCCGTCTGGCCTGGGGA
>JADFXB010000364.1 GCA_015233935.1 Magnetococcales bacterium
TGACCAACCATTGCCGTTCAAAAAAACGCACCCCCTTGGGATGAATGTAGGCCCACCAATAGGTTTCTTCCAGATAATTGGGCAAGGGAATCTTGCTGGATATCAGGTTGGGCTGCAACAGTGAGTCCATCTTGCTGGAAAAGCCGACGCAAGCGGAGGGGGCTTCACCCAATGCGATTTTTCCCATGCCAAATCCCCCGATGAACGAAAAAAACTGCTGCCATCTCCATGGCAAAGTTTAAACAATGACCTGTCGGAGTAACGGTCGCCAGTCCAGGATCGTTTCTTGGTCTTACGGTTGTTCCAAAATTTTCAATCTACATGGAAATAATTCAACAGTGCAACCTATAACCGTAAGAACCAGGGAAAATACTGGGAATAAAGGGGAGGCTAAGGATAGGAAAAAATATGCAATTCTTCAGGGTGTCCATCCCTGTTTCGTGATATAAACATGTCTGGGAAGGTCTCCTGAAAGGGGCTATGGCAAAGGGATGTGTTCATGAATCAGCAGCCGAAAAGTCCAATCTGGCGTTGGTTAATGGGGGGTATCCTGGTGGCGGCCTTGTCCTGGGGAGGTTGGCAGCTTCGCGGAGAACCGCCAGCCAAGGAAGAGCCAGGCAAGGGCAAAGGGATGATGGGGGGTGGACCAACGGTGGTCTCCACGGCTGTGGCCAATACCGGCAGCATGTCCACCCGATTGGAAGCCCTGGGAACGGTGGTGCCTGCCCGACTGGTGACCGTCCGCAGTCGGGTGGACGGGCAATTGCGCCGCATCGCCTTCAAGGAGGGGGAAAAGGTTCGCGCAGGGGATCTTTTGGCGGAAATCGATGCCAAACCCTTTGAAATTGCCCTGGCGCAAATGAAGGGGCAATTGGCGCGGGATACCGCCCTGTTGGAAAATGCCCGCAACGATGCCGCTCGTTATCAGTCCCTGTTGGCGAAAAGTTCGGTCTCCAAACAACAGTTGGATACCCAGTTGGCTTTGGTACGCCAATATCAGGGGGCGGTGGAAGTAGACCGTGCCCTGGTGGAAAATGCCACTTTGCAACTCTCCTATACCCGTATTGTCGCCCCCATGGATGGGGTGGTGGGATTGCGGCAGGTGGATGAGGGCAACATGATTCGCCAGTCGGAACCGGGAGGCCTGGTCACCCTTGCCCAGGTGGAACCGGTGCAGGTGGTCTTTACCCTGGCAGAAGATTTATTACCCCTGTTGCGTCAGTATTGGCAGCCGGGCACCTCATTGAAGGTGCAGCTTTTCGACCGTCAGCGCAAAAACCATCTGGCGGATGGGGTGTTGTTTTCCCTGGATAATCAGATTGATCCCACCACCGGTACCGTCAAGCTCAAAGCCGAATTTGCCAACCAGGATCACCAGCTCTACCCCAACCAGTTTGTCAACGTCACCTTGATATTGACCGTTCGTTCCGATGCCATCTTGATTCCCACGGCGGCAATTCAGCGGGGAAGGCAGGGGCCATTTGTCTATAAAGTACAGGAGGATCAAACGGTTGTTTTGCAAATGGTCAAGGTGGGGGCTTCCGAAGGGGAGATGACAGCCCTGGAAGAGGGGATTCAGGTGGGGGACAAGGTGGTGGTGGAAGGCACCGATAAATTGCGCACCGGCAGCAAGGTGGTGGAAGCCCAGCCCATGGAGCGTGGGAGACCCTCCCGGTGAATCCCTCCCGGCCATTCATCCTGCGCCCGGTGGCCACCACCCTGTTGATGCTCTCCCTGTTGTTTGTGGGAATTTTGGCCTATGGTTTTTTACCGTTGAGTGCCTTGCCGGAGGTGGATTATCCCACCATTCAGGTGGTCACCCTCTATCCGGGGGCCAGCTCCACCGTGGTGACCTCTGCCATTACCGCCCCTTTGGAACGTCAGTTTGGCCAGATGCCGGGCTTGACCCGCATGTTTTCCACCTCTTCTGGTGGAGCCTCGGTGATCACCCTGCAATTTGTTCTCCATCTTCAGTTGGACGTGGCGGAGCAGCAGGTGCAGGCCGCCATCAATGCTGCCGCCAACCTGTTACCCACCGATTTGCCCTATCCTCCCCTTTACAACAAGGTCAACCCGGCGGATGCCCCGGTGATGTCATTGGCGGTCACTTCTGCCACCCTTTCCTTGCCCCGCATGCAGGATTTGGTGGAAACCCGGCTTGCCCAGCGCATTTCGCAAATTTCCGGGGTGGGGCTGGTGACCATCAGTGGGGGCCAACGTCCCGCCATTCGGGTGCAGGCCAATCCGGGTGCTTTGGCCGCCTATGGCATGGGTTTGGAAGAGTTGCGAACGGCCATCACCAATGCCAACGTCAATCAGCCCAAGGGCAGTTTTGATGGTCCCTTGCGGGCCTCCACCCTGGATGCCAACGATCAACTGAAAAGCCGGGAGGAGTTTAACCGGATCATCGTTGCCTATCGCAACGGGGCACCCGTGCGCCTGGAAGAGGTGGCCCAGGTGGTGGAAGATGTGGAAAACACCCGCCTGGCCGCCTGGTCGGGGACAGAACCCGCCTTGATCTTGAATA
>JADFXB010000365.1 GCA_015233935.1 Magnetococcales bacterium
TCGGATTCTCCAAGGCTTTTCCCATTTGCATAATCCTCACTAACTTATATACGGAAGGTCCAAACCAAACAGTATGGCTAACCTGTAGCTGATTTCCAATGAAATTTGATGGTTCTCCGCCAATTTGGTTCAGTTTTTCATTTTTTGCCCTACCAAGTTAACTGGTAAGGGGGCTTTCTATAGCAGAGGTGACAGGGGTGTCGGGTAGTCCGGGTATGGGCAGATGAATTTGAAAGGCGGTGCCTTTTGCCACCGAGACGGCCTCAATCCAGCCACGATGTTGCACCACAATTCCCTGTACAATGGGCAAACTCAGACCCATACCAGGGGTGCGATGTGCTGTGGGAGAAAATGGATCAAAAATGGTTTTCAATTCTTCGGTAGGAATGGTCATACCGCTGTAATCAAAGCGGATACAGACACCCTTTTCCTCTATCCAGGCTGAAATTCCAATGGATTTTTCTTCACTCTCCGTCACCGCCTCCACCCCGTTACGCAAGAGGTGGACAAAGGCCTGGGTCAACTCCTGGGGGTCGCACAAAACCACCAAATCGTGGCTTACCTGATTGTTCAGACTTACCTTGGTCAAATCCTGCCGCATAATGCGCAAGGCATTTTCCAGCGGTGTGTAGAGATGACACAGTTCAGGTTTCATGGCAGCGGGAGTATTTCTGGTAAAACTTTTCATGCTGATCAACATGCGGGTAATACGTTGGCTGCTGGTGAGGATACCATCCAAAATATCATCAATTTCAGGTAAAAACTGCTGTAGTCTGCCACTATCATCCTCTTGATGATATTTTTGCAAGATGCCTTTGGCCTTCTCCCAATAGAGTTTTAAAAAGTGGACGTTGCCCGTGATATAGCTGTTGGGATCCTCGATCTCTTGGGTCATGCCACTGGTGAAGGCCCCCAAGGTGGTGAGGCGGTCGGCCCGTACCAATTGCTGGGTTCGTTCATGAATGATTTTTTCCAGATTATTGGCATGGTCTTCCAAGTTGACCTCGGCCTGATTCCATTTGACCACCGTATTGACAAATAACCAGATTCCAACCATCAACAAGGGGGTGGCCACCATGGCTAAAAGGATCATGTTTTCCCGGAACTGGGAGTGGTTTTTTAATTGGGTTTGGGAGGGTAAATGGGTGACCAACTGCCATTCATGGACGGGTTGCTGCGGCGTTATGCTTGCGGGGGTAGGGATGGAAGAAAATCCCAGCAAAGAAAGATTGCCAAAAGTAAAAATGCCTTGTTCACGCTGAAGCTGTCCACTTCCCATTTGATCCATCAAACGGGCAATATCCGGGTAATGGTTGGCAAAGAGAGTGAGTTCGGGAAGTTTGTTTTCATCCATACCAAAGCTGAACAAAATTAAATCATTCTCGTTCAGTAAATAAATATTTTCCGGGTGGTGTTCCACTGCCAGTAGGGAGTGTTTAAATAATTTTTGGCAGGAGAGGCTTAGGCTTAAGATTCCTCGCGCCAAAGGTTTGGGAGGGATAATGGGGGTGGAAAAAATGAGTTGGCAATGGTCGATGCCCTGGCGCAAAACTTCCGAACGGGGGGGGAACACATGAATACCTCCATGATCCAGCCGCAACACCGGGCGCAAATCCGGGACCAGGGTAGTGAAAGGAATGGTGCTGGTGTAGCGGGGATGTGAGCTTTTATGCAACACCTCCTGCCCGGAAGGATCGGAGAGCTGAATCCAGGAATATTTATCCTTAGCCAATAAAAAGGCTTGCCAATCGGCTTTTAATGAACCTGCCAAATCCTCTTCCCCTGTCATGACCCGTTGTAATTGGGCGTAGCGGGAAAGGGCCAGCAGGTCGGCGGTCACGGTGGTCAAATCATTGGCGAGAGAAGCCCGTATGATGGCCATGTGATGTTGAGATGCCGATTCTGCTGCTTGAACTTTATTTTCAACCTCTGAATGGTAAAAGGCCATAATAAATGAAAAAAACATCAGGCAGGCAGGAATCAGGATGGAGAGAAAGGCGGGCCAGGTGCGGGAAATACGGGAACGTTTGCCATACTTCATGCCAGGTGCGATCCAGAAGATCATGGCAGGGGTGGCCACGCTGGTGAGAATCAGGGCATCCAGCAGGGTAACCCAGTGACCTTCGTGGGGCATACCCACCAGGCGCAGAATCAACATGATCATTGCTTCTGCTGAGAAGATGATCACCGATGACTTGGCCAGCACGGTTCCCAAAACCACAATATGTTGCATGTTTTGGGTGGCGGTGGATTTGTCCTGGGAGGCCAGAAGAGGGTGAAAGACCAGAAAATGGGCTGTGGGTGCAGCCACCAGGGAGAGCAGGGTGGCGTCGATGAGTAGCATCAACCAGGGATTAGTGAGAATTTCCAATTTGGGCAAAAACAGCATGATGCCCAATTCCGCCAGAAACAGGATGGCGGCCAAGCGTATGGCCATCCATTTGAGAGGGAACTCTCCCTGGATGAATGAGGGGCGAAGCACCTTCCAGGACGTGGGGGAAGGGGCGGATAAGTTCATGAGGGA